>NZ_RRZJ01000011.1:0-186711 GCF_004368175.1 Pseudomonas sp. CH235 | reverse complement strand
TTCATTGTCTACACCTCTGTTGATTTAACTTGTGATTTAACTTGTGAATTAAATTGTCAGGAATCTGTGTGAGAATGTGAACTGTCATAATTGACAGTTTTTTATATTTTTCTAGTCGAGTTGGATTGATTTTTTAGAAAAAAAGAAATAAGCAGAAAAGGATGCAACTAAGGTGATGCCCAATAGCCGGTCTCAAGTCAAGGTTAAAAGCCACCGCGCCCTGCAGTTTTTTACTGAAAAATGGAGACGGATTTATTTTTTGATTTATTTGTTGTACTGCCGGCAACGCTTCGAAGATCAAGCCGATCTCGCTGGAAAGCATGTATCAGTGTTATCTGAAGGGTGAGTTGAACGCCAAGGTCAATTGAGACTGGGTGTTTAGCTGAGTTGAAAGAAACCCGCCGTGAGGCGGGTTTTTTTTGAGCCGATTTTGTCGGATGAACGAGGGTTCCTAGTTCGGCTCGACGTGATCCAGCGCCTGATTCACCGCCAGTTCTCCAAGCATTACCAACTGCGCAATGCCTATCGCGGTTTTGCGGTCGGCGGGGGCGAGGGTGGCGGCGAAGTTGTTGAGCATTTCGCTGGCGGAGCCGAGGGTTTCGCTGGCGTTGGCGAGCAGGGATTCGGTGTTGTAGGCGGGGTTGGCGAAGTACATGCGGTCGGGTTCGTTGACCGTGGCCATGATGCGGGCGCCGGGGCAGAGGTAGTGGTCGAGAGCGCGTTCGGCGGCTTCGTTGAGTTTTTTTGGGTCGATGGAATCGTAGGGGGAGGCCGGGTCTGTGACCGGCGGATGAGGCGTAGATTTAATCATTTGCTCGAAACCTGAATGGAGTGCCCCCGCTCTGGCTACTAATCAAAGTGGAGGCAACTGTACGCAGGTTAGTAGACCGGGGTTTCGAGCAAGCCGGCGCACCCGAAGATGCCCTGCGCACAGTCGCCATCAGGTGCAGGAATCGAAATTCCTGACTGACAGATGCTTGTGAACAAGCTCGAACCCTCGGGCTACTAAACCCGATCACTGCGAATCAGTGACCCGAATCAAGTTACCGATGGCCCTCCAGGCGCACAAGCCGGCGGATTCTGGCGTAGTGGTAGGCAGCGACGCAAGCCGTTGTAGGCTTCGGGACGTTACGCGCACTGCCTTTAAACAGCAGCCTTAAACGAACGCATCGCGGCTATTTATCGTGATCAATATCCAGCTTGCTGAACGTCACCTGCCCACCCTCACTGGTGTACCCGGTGTTGTCCTGCACATACACCCCCGCCTTGAAATACAGCGGTTTGTTGCGCCATGTCGCGCTGATCTGCGAATCCCACTGATACCCGGCCGCACTCACGCCCAATGCGCCGCCAGGGCTCAGGTGAATGAGGTAGTTGAACTCGCGATTGAGTTTGATCCCGGTGGCGAGGGTGATGACGCGGCTTTCGTCCTGATCCGGATGGGTGCGCAGTTTGATCACCAGGTTGCCGGTCTCGGTTTTGTCTTTGTACTGGTACTCAAGCTTGAGCATCGGCTTCTGGCTTTCATAGGCGTGGATCTGGCCGATGACGATCTTGCCGGAGCTGGGCACCTTGTTGACCGAAAGGGTCGCGCGCAGCAGGTTGTCGGCGTCGGGGTAATACCAGTTGCGCAATGTTCCGTTGCTGTAGGTCTCGCGCAGTTCGGTGCGCGGGTAGATGGCGTTTTCGGTTTTCGAGCCGGTCACCGGGGACCAGAAGAACAGGGTGCCGGTGTCGGAATGGAAGTACTGATCCTTGAAGCCGTTCACCAGTTTGGAGGTTTCGACGGTGTAGGGCGGGCTGCCAACGGGAACGCTGAGGTTCCAGGTTGCGAGATCAATCATGTCGGTTCTTCCACTCTATTTCTCTTGCACGCGCGTGCCAGAAGCTCTAGCCCGCGCCTCTTGGGGGCGGCCTTTATAAGCGTAGAGGGATTTTTTGTTAACGGCCGTCTGGCGGATGATTGGCGTCAACATCCTGTCGAAATGCCATCTTTCCCGGTTTTCGGGGGCTTCAGCGGTGACCGTTAGTCGGCTGCCTATGGGTTTGGTTAAATGATGGCTGGATGACAGCTATTGCTTTTACAGATCCCGGACTAGAGTGAAGACTCGGTGACTGTATGGTTTTCACGAGAAGCCGCCCGGAACACTGACCCGAGATGCCCCGACACGAGTTGTCCCGACAAGAGAAGCAGCATGGAATGCGCGCAACCCCAGCCAGGTGAAGGCAGCTCAGTCCTTTTGATCGTTGATGATTACCCTGAAAACCTGATCAGCATGCGCGCGTTGCTGCAGCGCCAGGACTGGCAGGTATTGACCGCCGCTTCCGGTTACGAAGCCCTCAACCTGTTGCTCGAACACGACATCGACCTGGTGCTGCTGGATGTGCAGATGCCGGGGATGGACGGTTTCGAAGTCGCGCGGCTGATGCGCGGCAGCCAGCGCACGCGCCTGACCCCGATCATTTTCCTCACTGCCAACGAGCAGTCCCAGGACGCCGTGATCAAGGGTTATGCCAGCGGTGCGGTGGATTACCTGTTCAAACCGTTCGATCCGCAGATTCTCAAGCCGAAAGTCCAGGCGTTGCTCGAGCACCAGCGCAATCGCCGGGCCTTGCAGCGTTTGAGTCAGGATCTGGAATCGGCGCGGGCCTTCAATGCCTCGGTGCTGGATAACGCGGCCGAAGGCATTCTGGTGTTGGGCGAGGATGGTTTGATCCGCTTTGCCAACCCGGCGATTTCCCGGTTGCTCAATGCGCCGGTGAAGGAGCTGGAAGGGCAGGAGTTTCTCGATTACCTGCAGAAACCGCACATTCCGCTGTGGGCCGATTCCGAGTTCTACGCCAGTTACAAACGCGGTGAGACGCTGCGTTTACACGACGCCTTGCTGCGCACCGCGCCGGGCCAGCAAGTGCCTGTGGCCCTGTCCTGCGCGCCGCTGCCGAGTGAACAGCACGCGATGGTGGTGACGGTGCTGGACATGTCGGTGGTGCGTCATCTGCATCAACAGCTGGAATTTCAGGCGGTCACCGACCCGCTGACCGGGCTGCTCAATCGCCGAGGTTTTTATCAGACTGTGGAAAACCTGCTGTTGCGCGGCGAGCGTACGGACAGCAGTTGGGTGCTGATGTACCTCGATCTCGACGGCTTCAAAAGGGTCAACGATTCCCTCGGCCATGATGCAGGGGACCGGGTGTTGCGCTGGGTCTCCGAACAATTGAAAGCCTGCCTGCGGCCATTCGACATTCTGGCGCGGATGGGCGGCGATGAATTCACCGCGCTGCTGGATCTGGAATTCCCCGAACAAGCGGCGAAGATCGCCGAGAAGCTCATCGAGCGGGTGTCGATCTGTCAGCAGATTGAAGGCCTCGATATTGCTCTGGGCGCGAGTATCGGCATTGCCACCTACCCGGACTGCGGCAACAACCTCGACGGTCTGCTGCGCGCTTCGGACATCGCCATGTATGAAGCCAAGCGTGCCGGGCGTCAGCAATATCGTTTCTACGATCATGAAATGAACGGCCGTGCGCGGTCGCGGCTGATGCTGGAAGAAAGCGTGCGCAACGCCATCGAGAACCGCGATTTCAATCTGGTGTATCAGCCGCAGGTGGCCATTGGCGATGGTCGCGTTCGTGGTTTCGAGGCGTTGCTGCGCTGGCAGCACCCGAGCGTCGGCGATGTGCCGCCGGGGTTGTTCCTGCCGTTGCTGGAGGAGGCGACGCTGATCAGCCGGCTCGGCAGCTGGATCTATCATCGCAGCGCCGGGCAGCGTAAGGCTTGGGAGTCCGAGTTCTCCAGGGATCTGGTGATCGGCGTGAGCCTGAGCAACACCCAGTTCGGCCTGCCGAATCTGGTCACTGAATTGCGCCAAGTGCTGGAGCGCCATGGTTTGCAGCCACACCAGATGGAAGTGGAAGTCACCGAAGAAGCGCTGACGATCAACCCGGACGAGACCCGCAAGCAGCTGAAGCTGCTGCGCAATCTCGGGGTGCGGGTGGCGCTGGACGATTTCGGTTCCGGGGCCTGCTCGCTGGCGCATTTGCGCGATCTGGAACTGGATACCCTCAAACTCGATCGCCACCTGATTGCCCGATTGCCGGACTCGTCCCGCGACGCTTCGCTGGTGCGCACGGTCATCGACTTATGCAAGGAATACGGCTTGCTGGTGATTGCCGAAGGCGTGGAAACCGTCGAGCAATATCAGTGGCTGCAAGCCCATGGTTGCGAGTACGTGCAAGGCTTCCTGGTGGCGCGGCCGTTGGTCGCCGAGGACACCGCACGCTTTACCGAGCCGTTCGACTGGAGCGCGTTGGCCGGTTGAATTCGCTACACTGGCGGCCTTTTCATGACCCGTGCCGCCCCATGACTGCGTTGAAATACCTCCAGGCCTATCCCGCGAATCTGCAGGATCAGGTGCGCCAATTGATCGCCGACAACCGCCTCGGTGATTACCTGAGCCAACGCTATCCGGGCCGCCACGATGTGCAGAGCGACAAGGCGTTGTACGGCTACGCGCTGGACTTGAAGCAGGAATACCTGCGCAACGCCCCGGCCATCGACAAGGTCCTGTTCGACAACCGTCTCGATCTGACCCACCGCGCCCTCGGCCTGCACACCACGGTGTCGCGGGTGCAGGGCGGCAAGCTCAAGGCCAAGAAAGAGATCCGCATCGCCTCGCTGTTCAAGGACGCCGCGCCGGAGTTTCTGAAGATGATCGTCGTGCACGAGCTGGCGCACTTCAAGGAGTCGGATCACAACAAGGCGTTCTATAAGTTATGTGAGCACATGCTGCCGGGCTACCACCAGGTCGAGTTCGACCTGCGGGTGTACCTGACGTGGCGCGACATGCAATAAGACATCAAACAACGGAGCGCATGCATGGACGTAAGCAAGACCAAGAGCAGTTTCTACCGGCGCTTGTACGTGGCGTATCTGATCGACAGCGGCCTGGCGAGCAGCGTGCCGGCGCTGACCGAGGTCACCGGCATGCCCCGGCGCACGGCGCAGGACACGATTGCGGCGCTGGCGGATCTGGATATTGTCTGCGAGTTCGAACAGGAAGAGGGCGCGCGCAATCATGCGGGGCGCTATCGGATTCGTGAGTGGGGGGCGATTGATCGGGGGTGGATCGAGCGGAATTTGCGGCAGATCAAGGCTGTTCTCGAATATCCCTGAGTTTGGGTGTTCGCCTTTAGATTGTTGCCCTCACCCCAGCCCTCTCCCGGAGGGAGAGGGAGCTGACCGAGGTGTCTTGCGTCATACATCGACCTGATCAAGTGTGGCGATTATGGATTCAACAACGCTCGTTCAGGTCGTTGTATCTCCCGAATATTCCCCAATCAGTCCCCTCTCCCTCCGGGAGAGGGTTAGGGTGAGGGGGCTTTTCAGGAACGCCGCATCCCGATGTGCGGAATGTCATCCTCCAGATATTCCTCACCCGCCACCACAAACCCATACCGCCCGTAATACCCCTGCAAATGCGCCTGGGCCGACAGATAGATCGGCACTTCCGGCCAACGCCTCTCGGCCTGTTTCAGCGCCTGCTCCATCATTTCATGCCCCAGTCCTTTGCCACGCCCGGCCGGTGCGGTCAGCACGCGGCCGATCACCACGTCGCCACCCTGGGATTCCGGGTCCAGCAGGCGCAGGTACGCCACCAGCTGATCATCGTCCCAACCCATCAAATGGCAGGTGTCACCGTCCAGATCCTGGCCGTCCGGATCCAGGTAAGCGCAGCGCTGTTCGACCACGAACACTTCCGAGCGCAATTTCAAAATGGCGTACAGCTGCTCCAGTCCCAGATCGCTGTGATGTTTGCAGACCCACTCGATTGTCATCTTCCGATTCCTTGAACTACGTCGCCCGATACTAAGCGCAGCGCCGAAATATGTCTGTATGGCTGAGAAATCTGTGACAAAGGCCAAAATGCCATCATTCCAATATCGCGGCCCGCCGTACTTTGTGTAATCTGCTGGGAAGCGCTGTGCAATGGCTTCAATGAGCTAAGGTTAGGGCCTGGGATTCGCCGGTAAGGGGCCTTGGGGTTTTGACTGAAAACACGCCGGGCGGCCCGCCCGCTAAGGATTTTCAAGCATGCCGCGATTGCATCGAGCCTTTGCTTTGATCGGATTGCTGTTGCTGGGTCAAAGCGCGGCAGCGGAGAAATTGCGTCTGGTGTTCGACGTCTGGCCGCCCTTTACCGATGACACACTGGTCAACGGTGGGCTGGCGACCGACATCGTCAGCACGGCCCTGGCCCGTGCCGGTTATGCCAGCGGTTATGAGCAGGTGCCGTGGGCGCGGGCGTTGATGGGGGTTGGCGAAGGACGTTACGACGTGCTGGTCAACGCCTGGTACAACGACGAGCGCACGAAGATCGGGCAGTTTTCCGCTGAGTACCTGCTCAATCGCGTGCGCTTCCTCAAGCGCAAAGACGCGCCCATCGAATACAACAACCTGCAGGAACTGCACACCTATCCGGTTGCGGTCGTGCGCGGCTACGCCTATTCGGCGCCGTTCGATGCCGACACCGCGTTGCAGAAAGTCCCTGTGCATAACTTCGCCATGGCCGTGCGCATGCTCGCGGCGGACCGGGTCAAGCTGACCCTGGAAGACGAATACGTGGCCCGCTATTACCTGGCCCGGGAATCACCGAAGGTACGCAACGCAGTGGAGTTTCTGCCCAAGCCGCTGAGCGAGAACAGCCTGCATATTCTGGTCAGCCTGAAGAACCCGCAGCACGAACAGATCGTGGCCGGGTTCGACAAGGCGATTGCATCGATGAAGGCCGATGGCAGCTATGACAAGCTGCTCAGGCAGCATGGAATGTGAGGCGGCTCAATCTTCGGCTGTGTCCTTGATCAGATGCGCCGCCAGCGTGCGCAATGGCCCGAGCTGGCGGCAGATCAGTGCCAGTTGTGTCTGCACCAGCCGCTGGCCTTCGTCGATTTCGTCCGGCATCTGCTCCAGCTCATTGGCCAGCGCTTCTTCCTCATCGCTTTGAATGGCAATCGGCTGTTTGCTCGCCAGCCCCTGGGCGATTTCATCGATGCTCGCCGCCAGACTCACGCCGGCGCCGTCGATCAGGTGTTCGCGCACCTCGGCCGGCAGCTGGGTTTCCCGGTGCGCGCCAAGCCCTGACAGATAGCTGAGCAAGGTGTGCGACAGCACCAGGAAGCGAAAGCCCACGTCGGCTTCCTTCCGGAAATGCCCCGGCTCCATCAGCATGTTCGCCAGCGTCGTGGAGAGTGCGGCGTCAGCGTTGTGCGCGTTGCGCCGGGCCAGGCGATAGGCGAGGTCGTCGCTCTTGCCGGCGGCGTATTGCTGCATGATCTGGCGCAGGTAAATGCTGTTGCAGGTGAGGGTGTTGGCCAGGACTTTGTTCAGGCGCCGGCCCTGCCAGTCCGGCAGGAACAGGAACACCGCCAGCCCGGCAATCAGGCTGCCGAGCAAGGTATCGAACAGCCTCGGCACAAACAGCCCGTAGCCGTCACCGACCTGGTTGAAGCAGAACAGCACCATGATCGTGATCGCGGCGGTCGCGACGGTGTAGCGGGTGGTGCGGTTGGTAAAGAACACCACGCCGGCGGCGATGGCGAAGCACGACTGCACCAGCGGGCTTGGGAACAGATCGAACAGCGCCCAGGCAATCGTCAGGCCGATCGCCGTGCCGAAAATCCGCTGGCCGAGTTTACGCCGGGTGGCGCCGTAGTTCGGCTGGCAGACGAACAGCGTGGTGAGGATGATCCAGTAACCCTGCGACGGGTGAATCAGGTGCACCATGCCGTAGCCGATGCTCAACGCCAGCGGCAAACGCAGGGCGTGACGGAACAGCAGCGAGGTCGGCGTCAGCTGGGTGCGCAGGCGAATCCACACGTCCTTGAAGTTGCGCGGTGAGCGGTCGAGCAGGCTGCTGTCGGTGGCATCGGCCAGGGCGTCGGGGTTGCTGGCGTCGCTGAGCAAACGGTCGAGGGTGCCGAGGTTGGCGGCCAGTGCGCGCAATGAACGGAGCAGTCCGCGCCAGGCCGGGTTGCTCTGGATGCGCAGGTGTTCGAGGGAAGCATGCAGGTCGCTCAGGGCTTCGGCGAAACTCGCGTCGTAGATGAACGGCTGACGCATCTGGATCGATTCGGCCAGCGCCCGGCAGGCCTTGCCTTGCTGGCGCAGCAGGCGTTGGCAGCGGAACAGGACATCGCTGTGGAAAAACGCATCGGCCAGGGCGTTATAGGGGTAGTGCGAAGAGCTGGCGCGTTCGTGAATGTCTTGCGCCAGGAAGTACAGCTTCAGGTAACGGCTGACTTTCGAGCCAGGACGACCGTTGCCGACCCGGTGCAGGATGATTTCCTTGGCGCTGTTCAGGGCTGCGACGACCCGGCCGTTCTGCTGGGCCAGTTCCAGTCGCCGCGCTTCGACGTCCATCTGACGGATCGGCTCGAACAGCGAGGATTTCAGCTTCAGGTAATAGCCGAGTTCGCGGAACAGCCGCGCCAGACTCTGCTGCACCGGCTGATTGGAAAACATCGCCTGCCACAGCACCGACAGCAGGCCGTACCACGCGGCGCCGGCTACCAGCAGCATCGGCTCGTGCCAGAAATCCGTGACCGCGCCACCGCGCTGATCCACGCCGATCATGGTGTAGACGGAAAGAATCAGGGTCGCCGAAGCAATCGCGCCATAACGCTCGCCGAGCGCCCCGAGCATGGTCAGGCCGAAACTGGCCAGTGCCAGGGCGATGACGAACACGATGGGGTAGGGGAACAGCAATTCCACCGACAGCGCCGCGACGCTGAAACACACCAGCGTCACCGCCAGTGCGTTGAGGCGGCCCTGCCAACTGTCGTCGGTCTCGGCCAGGGCGCTGGCGATGATCCCGAGGAACAGCGGGATCAGCAGCCCCATTTCATCCTGATACCAGCACAGCGCCATGCTGCCGGTCAGGGCGATGAACACCCGCACGCTGTAGCTGAATTTATCCAGCGCCCACAGGCGCCGCAAAGACTGACGAAACGAGGTCGAGGACATGAAGTGCGAAGGCCTTCCGAGGCGATGCCGCTAAATTGAGCCAGTAATGACGCCGACGCAATGGCGCCGATCACATCTGACAGCAAAAAGTGTTCCTTTGGGTTCCTGCGCCGACTTCAAATTTTGAATCTTGCACACAAACCTGGGGAGCTGGCTTGCCAGCGATGAGGCCAGTACACCCAACATCATTGCTGACTGTCAGGCCGCCATCGCTGGCAAGCCAGCTCCCACAGGGATTGCATTTCAAATCTAAAAAAACCTGGGTCAGACGTACTGCGCGGCAGCGTAACCAGAGGCCCACGCCCACTGGAAGTTGAATCCGCCCAGATGTCCGGTGACGTCGAGCACTTCGCCGACAAAGTAGAGGCCCGGGCTTTTCAGCGATTCCATGGTCTTGGACGACACTTCACGAGTGTCGACGCCACCGAGGGTGACTTCGGCGGTGCGATAGCCCTCGGTGCCGGCCGGGACGACTTTCCAGCTGCCGAGCTTCTCGGCGATGTCCGCCAGTTCGGCGTGGGTGTACTGCTTCATCGGTTTGGAGACGAACCAGTTGTCCGCCAGCAGGTTGGCCATCTTCTTGGTGAAGATTTCACCGAGCAGGGTTTTCAGTTCGCTGTTCGGACGCTCGGCGGTTTGCTGTTGCAGCCAGCTCGCGGCGTCATGATCGGGCAGCAGGTTGATTTCGACCGTGTCGCCCGGCTCCCAGAACGAGGAAATCTGCAGAATCGCCGGGCCACTGAGGCCGCGGTGAGTGAACAGGATGTTCTCGCGAAAACTCTGGTCGTTGCAGCTGACCAGACAATCCACCGAGGTGCCGGACAGTTCGGTGCACAGCTCCTTGAGCTGATCGGTGATGGTGAACGGCACCAACCCGGCGCGTGTTGGCAGCAGGTCGTGGCCGAACTGTTTGGCGACCTGATAACCGAAACCGGTGGCGCCGAGGGTCGGGATCGACAGACCGCCGGTGGCGATTACCAGCGACTGGCACTGGATCTGGCCGAGGGTTGTGTCGAGCAGGTAACCGCCCTCGACCTTCTCGATGGTCTGGATCGACGTGTCGAGGTGCAGGTTGACGCCGACCTGATCGCACTCGTCCAGCAGCATGCCGAGGATGTCGCTGGATTTGTTATCGCAGAACAGTTGGCCGAGCTTTTTCTCGTGGTACGGCACGCCGTGCTTGGCGACCATGCCGATGAAGTCCCACTGGGTGTAGCGGGCCAGCGCGGATTTGCAGAAGTGCGCATTCTGCGAGAGAAAATTGCTCGGTTCGGTGTACATGTTGGTGAAGTTGCAGCGCCCACCGCCGGACATCAGGATTTTCTTGCCGGCCTTGTTCGCGTGGTCGAGCAGCATCACCTGACGCCCGCGCCCGGCGGCGGTCAGTGCACACATCAACCCTGCGGCGCCAGCGCCAATGATCACGACTTCGGTAGAACGCAAAACGGTGTCCTCACACAATCATCACGTAGATCGTTCCCACGCTCTGCGTGGGAATGCCGCCATGGACGCTCTGCGTCCGCTTTTGAATCGTGACGCGGAGCGTCACAGGATGCATTCCCACGCAGAGCGTGGGAACGATCAAGCGTTCTTACAAAACGCGAACGCGCAGCGAACGGCCCTTGATCTTGCCGTTGTTCAAACGCTGCAGCGCCTGCATGACCACGGTGCGCTCGACGGCCACGTAGGACTGGAAGTCGAAGATCGCGATCTTGCCGACCTGGGCGCCCGGAATGCCGGCTTCACCGGTCAGTGCGCCCAGAATGTCGCCCGGACGTACCTTGTCCTTGCGCCCGCCAGCGATGCACAGCGTGCTCATCGGCGGTTGCAGCGGGGCACCGCCCTGGGACTTGAGGTTGTCCACCTGATCCCAGTTCAGCGGGGTTTTCTGCAGTTGCTCGATGGCTTGCGCGCGGTGCGCTTCGGACGGCGCAACGAGGCTGACCGCGATGCCTTTCTCGCCGGCACGACCGGTACGGCCGACGCGGTGAATGTGGATTTCCGAGTCGCGGGCCAGTTCGACGTTGATCACCATGTCCAGTGCATCGATGTCCAGACCACGGGCGGCAACGTCGGTGGCAACCAGTACCGAAGTACTGCGGTTGGCGAACATCGCCAACACCTGATCGCGGTCACGCTGCTCCAGATCGCCGTGCAGGCCGACGGCGGAAATGCCTTTGGACGTCAGGTGATCGACGGTTTCCTGCACTTGCTGCTTAGTGAAGCAGAAGGCCACGGTGGAGGCCGGACGGAAGTGGTGCAGGACCTTGGTCACCGCGCTCATGCGCTCTTCCGGGGAAATCTCGTAGAAGCGCTGTTCGATCTGGGTGTCGTCGTGGAACGCTTCGGCCTTGACCGTTTGCGGGTCGCGCATGAACTTCGACGCCAGTTGCTTGATGCCCACCGGATAAGTAGCGGAGAACAGCAGGGTCTGACGACGGGCCGGGGTCTGCTCGATGATGTCTTCGATGGCGTCGTAGAAACCCATGTCGAGCATGCGATCGGCTTCGTCGAGGATCAGCGTGTTCAGGCCGTCGAGGACCAACGAACCCTTGCGCAGGTGCTGCTGGATGCGGCCCGGGGTGCCGACGATGATGTGCGCGCCGTGCTCCAGCGAGCCGATCTGCGGGCCGAAGGACACGCCGCCGCACAGGGTCAGGACCTTGATGTTGTCTTCGGCACGGGCCAGACGACGGATTTCCTTGGCGACCTGGTCAGCCAGCTCACGGGTCGGGCAAATCACCAGCGCCTGGCAACCGAAGTAGCGCGGATTGATCGGGTTCAGCAGGCCGATGCCGAAGGCGGCGGTCTTGCCGCTGCCGGTCTTGGCCTGGGCGATCAGGTCCATCCCCTTGAGGATCACCGGCAAGCTCTGCGCCTGGATCGGCGTCATCTGGGCATAACCGAGGGAGTCGAGGTTAGCCAGCATGGCGGCGGACAGCGGCAAAGTATTAAAAGCGGTGGCGATGGTGGTCACGGGACTGGCCTGCAAAACAAAATGTCGCGCAGTGTACCAGCCCGGTGGCCAATAGCCCTAAGACTCGATGTGCTCTTCCGGACGTCTGACTCGCCGTCCGTCATTCTTTGAAAGTTGAGAAAAAATGGTTGCGGCCAACATGGCCATGATCCCAACAGTCACGAACGTGAGCTGAAACGCGCCCAACACGGTCTCAACGCCGTCATTGCCGATCTCCGCCGTAAAGCCACCGAGCAGCGCACCGGCGCACGCCACGCCAAGGCTCAGCGACAACTGCGCCACCACCGACAGCAAACTGTTGCCGCTGCTGGCGCTGGCGTCGTCGAGATCGATCAGGGTCACGGTGTTCATCGCGGTGAATTGCAGCGAGTTGATCGCCCCGAGAACCGCCAGCAGGCACAGCAGCAGCCAGTATGGCGTCTGCTCGCTGACCAGGCCCATGCTCGCCAGCATGATCCCTAGAAACAGGGTGTTGCCGGTCAGCACGATGCGATAGCCCAGACGCTCGATCAGTGGCCGCGCGCCCCACTTGGCGACCATCGCGGCTGCGGCCAGCGGCAGCATGCTCATCCCGGCCTGGGACGGCGAATACCCCAGCGCCACTTGCAGCAGCAGCGGCACCAGAAACGGCAGGGCGCCGCTGCCCAGACGGGCGAACAGGTTGCCGAGAATGCCGACCGCGAAGGTGCGGGTCTTGAACAGTGACGGCGCGAACAGCGGGTTTTCAATGTGCCCGGCGCGCAGCCAGTACGCCGCCAGACATGCCATGCCGCCGAACAGCAACAGCATCACCCGCAGGTGCGGCAGGTGCAGTTCGCCGAGGCCTTCCATGGCGATAGTGATCAGCACCATCGCCGCGCCGAACAGCAGGAAACCCAGGCTATCGAAACGCGTGCGCTCGGTGCCGCGCAGGTCGGGGATGAATTTCCACACCGCGTAGCAACCGATGACGCCGACCGGCAGGTTGATCAGGAAGATCCAGTGCCACGTCAGGTATTCCACCATCCAGCCGCCCATGGTCGGGCCGATCAGCGGGCCGAGCAGGCCGGGAATGGTGATGAAACCCATGATCCGCACCAGTTCCGAGCGCGGGTAGGCGCGCAGCACCACCAAACGCCCGACCGGCAGCATCAGCGCACCGCCGAGGCCCTGGATCACGCGCGCGCCGATCAGCATGCTCAGGCTGCTCGACAAGGCACAGAGCAGCGAGCCAAGGCTGAACAGCAGGATCGCACCGAAGAAGATTTTCTTGGTGCCGAAGCGGTCGGCGATCCAGCCTGAGGCGGGAATCAGCAGGGCCACGGTGAGCATGTAGGCGATGATCACGCCCTGCATGCGCAGCGGGTCTTCGGCCAGATCCCTGGCCATGGCCGGCAGGGCGGTGTTGAGGATGGTCCCGTCGAGGGACTGCATGAAGAAAGCGATGGCAACGACCCACGGCAACCAGCGGGCGGTGACGGCATCGAGAGGCGGGCGGTTGGGCATGGAACCTCTTGTGGGTTGATTGATCGTTCCCACGCAGAGCGTGGGAACGATCAGGTCCGGGATTTACAGGGTCAGGGTCAATCGGCTCACCAGCGCCCCCGGCAGCAGCGCCGACGAGGTATTGCGCTGGCTGTAGGTGCTCGCCGACAGCAGCAACTCGCGCTCGGCAGTCAACGCTTCCAGCTGCGAACCCAGCAGGCTGTAGGCGCTGTCGTCGAAACGCATGGTGCTGACCGGCGCCTGAATCTCGCCATTCTCGACCCAGAAGGTGGCAAACCGGGTCATGCCGGTCAGTCGCGCCGCCGGTTGATCGGAGAAGTTCAGGTACCACAGATTGCTGATGTACAACCCGGTGCCCAACTGCTTGAGGATCTCGGCCTGCGGCAGATCACCGGCGCCCATGTTCAGCGCGCTCGGCGATTCGCCACCGCCGGCGCCGTTGGCCGTCAGACCGTACTCGGCGGCACTGCGCGAACCCACCAACTGATCACCCGCTTTGCCTTCGATGATCAACCGCAGATCGCTGCGCGGGTAACCTTCGCCGGAGAACGCCGGACTCAGCGAGTCGCTGACTTTCTCGTCGAGGGACACCAGCGGACTGAATGCCTGATCGCCGGCATACAGCTTCTGCAGCGGGCTGCTTTTGCTGGCAATCGACTGCGCCGAGAAACCGCCCCAGCACAGCATGCCCATGATTTCTTCCAGGGCTGCGGGCGCCAGATAGGCGCGGTATTGGCCGGGCGGCAAGGTGCGCAGCGGTCGACCGAGAAACTCGAGTTGTTCGCGGGCCTGCTGGATGCGTCTGGCGAAGTCTTCGCTGTTCCAGTCATGCCCGGCGTAGCTGGCCTTCACCGCTTCGCCGTTCTCGTGGAACAGGCTGAAGTCGAAGTTGAAGCTGTTGGCCTGATGCCAGCCGAACGCACCGGAAGAACTGGCAAAACCACGGCTGATCGGGCCGGCAGCGTAGAAGCCGACCAGATCCAGTCCTTCGGCCGCCTGGGCGATTTCAGCGACAACCTGCTCGGTGTCCGGCAGCGGATGCTCCTGCACATTCTTGCTTTGCCAGCCGTTGTGGTTGAGCAACAGGTACGGATCCTGCGGCAGCAGCGGCAGGGTTTTGCGCAGTTGCTGCAAGCCTTCGGCGAGGCGTTGCAGGTCGGTGGCCTGCTCACCGGACAAGGTGATGTGCAGGTCCGCATGGCGACCATCGTCGATCAGTTTCAGACCGATACCGGCTTGCTGCACCTGCCCGGCCTGACGCACCTTGGCGTGGTTGAAACGGACGAAGGCCGACGATTCGGCGTCGTAACTCAGGGTGAACTGTTCCGGCTCGCGCACGGCATCGTGCAGCCAGTTGACCAGCAGCTTGAACGCCTCGGACTGGCTCTTGGAAATACTCATCAGGCGTCTCCCCCAAACACATCAACATTGCTGAACACGCAGGCCGGTGAAGCGTGGCCGACGCGGATCACCTGGTTCGGTTCGCCCTTGCCGCAGTTCGGCGTGCCCAGCACCTGAGTGGTGCCGGCGTTGCCGACGGCGCGCAGACTCTTCCAGAAGTGCGCGGAAATGCCCCGGTAGTTCGGGTTTTTCACCACGCCCTTGAGTTCGCCGTTTTCGATCAACTGGCCCCATTCGCAGCCGAACTGGAATTTGTTGCGGGCATCGTCGATCGACCATGAGCGGTTGGTGCTCATCAGAATGCCGTTTTCGATGCCGCCGATCAGTTGCTCCAGCGGCTGGTCGCCCGGCTCGATGTTGAGGTTGGCCATGCGATCGATCGGTGGGCGGTTCCAGCCACAGGCGCGGCTGTTGGCGACGCCGTCCAGCCCCGCGCGGAACTGCGACAGTGCGCCGCCCAACGGACGGACCAGCAGGCCTTCGTGAATCAAAAATTGCTTGCTGGCCTTGGAACCGTCGTCATCGTGACCGTAACTCGCCAGTTCTTCGGGAATGCCCGGATCGAACGTCACGTTGAGCAGTTTCGAACCGTATTGCAGGCTGCCGAAATCCGAGGCTTTGACGAAACTGGTGCCGGCGTAATTGCGCTCGTCGCCGAGGATCCGGTCGAGCTCCAGCGGGTGACCGATGGACTCGTGGATCTGCAACATCATCTGGTCGGGCATCAGCAGCAAATCACGCGGGCCTTGCGGGGTGTTCGGTGCGAGCAGCAGTTGCAGCGCCTGATCGGCGACTTGCGGGCCAGCACCGATCAAACCGCAGCGGCTGATCACGTCGGCGCCGCCCTGCTGGCCGAAGTTCTCGCGGCCGAGGCTGCGGGTCTGGCTGTCGTTGCCGTCGTAGGCGGTGACGTCCAGGCCCGGATAGACGAAGCGCTGGGCTTGGCGCAATTCGGCGCCGGCGCTGCTCAAATAGATCTGTTCGACGTGGGTGATGCCGATGCTCACTTCCCAGTTCACCAGGCGCTCATCCTTTGGCACCGAGGCGGATTCCGCGCCGAGCAGCTCGAAGCATTCGCTCAGGGACGGAAAGGGTTGTTCCAGATTGGGTGAAAAGTAATCGGCGCGGTCGCTGGACACCGGCTGCTGGCTCAGGTCGAGCAGGGCGTGGGGCTTGATCCGCCGGGCCTGCTGCTCGGCGCGCTCGAGGGCGGCTTGCAGGCCTTGTTGCGACAGGTCATTGGTCGCGGCGTAGGCTTCGACGCCGTTGACCCGGACGGTGAGCATCGCGCCTTCGTCGCGGCTCAGGCTCGGCGGCTCGGCGACATTCTTGCGCACCGACAGGTACTGGCCGGACTCGCGCACATACCGCAAGGAAAAAAACTCGGCGCCCGTGCGCAAGGCAGCGAAGCGCTGCTTGAGCTGGGGGTGGAAATCGAACATCAGGGAAACCTCCTTGTCATGGGAGAAACGGCGAAGCGGATTCGGCGGGGAGGGGGTGAAACGATTGGGCGAGGACTAGAGTAGGCCTGCGAGGGGGTAGGATCAAGTGAAGAGGGGGTGTAGGGGGATTTACTGTAGGAAGCAGAGAGATAGGTGGTGATCAGTAGGGCCCATCGCGAGCAAGCTCGCTCCCACAGTTGAAATGCATTCCAAATGTGGGAGCGAGCTTGCCAGCGATTAGCCTTGATGCGGTGTAGCTGAATTACTGAGCAACAGCACTCACATCACGCAGTGCCTTGCCTTTCACCGGCGCATCGCCAGCGACATAGTACGGTGCGTTGCTGCGCGGCAACGGCTGGCGGCCACGGATCTTGTCGGCGATTTTCTCGGCGATCATGATCGTCGGCGCGTTCAGGTTGCCGGTGGTGATGATCGGCATGATCGAAGCATCGACCACACGCAGACCCTGCATGCCATGCACGCGGCCTTCGCCGTCCACTACTGCCATTTCGTCGGTGCCCATCTTGCACGAGCAGGACGGGTGGAACGCGGTTTCGGCGTGCTCGCGAATGAACTTGTCCAGCTGCTCATCGGTTTGCACTTCGATGCCCGGGCTGATTTCACGGCCACGGAAGGCGTCCAGTGCAGGCTGTTGCATGATTTCACGGGTCAGGCGGATGCCGTCGCGGAATTCCTGCCAGTCCTGCTCGGTGGCCATGTAGTTGAACAGGATGCTCGGGTGCTGGCGCGGATCCTTGGATTTGACCTGGATGCGACCGCGGCTCGGCGAACGCATGGAACCCATGTGCGCCTGGAAGCCGTGCTCTTTCACACCGTTGCTGCCGTTGTAGTTAATCGCGACCGGCAGGAAGTGGTACTGAATGTTCGGCCATTCGAACTCTTCGCGAGTACGGATGAAACCGCCGGCTTCGAACTGGTTGCTGGCGCCGATGCCGGTGCCGTTGAACAGCCACTCGGCACCGATGGCCGGCTGGTTGTACCAGAGCAGCGACGGGTACAGCGAGACCGGTTGGGTGCAAGCGTATTGCAGGTACAGCTCGAGGTGATCCTGCAGGTTTTCACCGACGCCCGGCAGATCGTGAACGACCGGGATGTCGAGGCTTTCCAGCAGTTTTGCCGGGCCGACGCCGGAGCGTTGCAGCAGTTGCGGCGAAGCGATCGCGCCGGAGCAGACGATGACTTCTTTACGGGCGCGGGCTTCAACGCGTTCTTCAGCGGCGCCGACCAGGTAACGCACGCCAACGGCACGCTTGCCTTCGAACAGAACCTTGTCGGTCAGGGCGTGGGTGACGATGGTCAGGGTCGAACGCTTCTTGGCCACGTCCAGGTAACCACGGGCGGTGGAAGCACGACGGCCGTTCGGCGTCACGGTGCGGTCCATCGGGCCGAAGCCTTCCTGCTGGTAGCCGTTCAGGTCTTCGGTGCGCGGGTAACCGGCTTGCACGCCAGCTTCAACCATGGCGTGGAACAGCGGGTTGTTGCCCGCTTTCGGCGTGGTCACGCTGACCGGTCCGTCGCCACCGTGGTAGTCGTTCGGGCCGATGTCGCGGGTTTCCGCTTTACGGAAATACGGCAGGCAATCGAGGTAGGACCAGTCTTCCAGGCCTGGCAGTTTCGCCCAGCCGTCGTAGTCCATTGCGTTGCCGCGGATGTAGCACATGCCGTTGATCAGCGAGGAACCGCCGAGGCCTTTGCCGCGACCGCATTCCATCCGGCGACCGTCCATGTGTGGCTCAGGATCGGTTTCGTACGCCCAGTTGTAGCGACGGCCTTGCAGCGGGAATGCCAGGGCTGCCGGCATCTGCGTGCGGAAATCGAGACGGTAGTCCGGGCCACCGGCTTCGAGCAGCAGGACGGTGACGCCTTCGTCTTCAGTCAGACGGGTCGCCAGGGTGTTACCGGCAGAGCCGGCACCGACGATGATGTAATCGAATTCTTGGGACATTGAATGCACCCTCTTTGAAGTTGGTCAGGTCAGACAGCCAGCGCTTCCCTTGTGGGAGCGGGCTTGCCCGCGAAGGCGGCTTCGCGGGCAGCACACGATGGCGGGTCTTAGAACACCGAGACGTAATCGCCCAGCTCGACCTGTACCGATTTGATGCGAGTGAAGTTGTTCAGCGAGCTGATGCCGTTCTCACGGCCGACGCCCGACTGCTTGTAACCGCCAACCGGCATTTTTGCGTCGGACTCGCCCCAGGCGTTGATCCAGCAGATACCGGCTTCCAGTTGATGAATCACGCGGTGGGCGCGGTTCAGGTCGCGGGTGACGATACCGGCGGCCAGGCCGAAGTCGGTGTCGTTGGCGCGACGGATCACTTCTTCTTCGGTTTCGTAGCTCAGGATCGCCATTACCGGGCCGAAGATTTCTTCACGGACGATGGTCATGTCGTCGGTGCAGTCGGTGAACACGGTCGGAGCCACGAACGCGCCCTTGGCGAATTCGCCGTCGGTCAAACGTTCGCCACCGCACAGAACGCGGGCGCCTTCTTCTTTACCTTTGGCGATGTAGCCCAGCACGCTTTCCATGTGCGGGAAGCTGACCAGCGGGCCGAAGTTGGTGTTTTCGTCTTCCGGGTTGCCAACGCGGATGCGCGCAACGCGCTCGACGATCTTGGCTTCGAAAGCGGCTTTCAGGTGGCTCGGCACGAACACGCGAGTGCCGTTGGTGCAGACCTGACCGGAGCTGTAGAAGTTGGCCATCATGGCGGTGTCGGCGGCGCGATCCAGGTCGGCGTCGTCGCAGATGATCAGCGGGGACTTGCCGCCCAGTTCCATGGTCACGTCTTTGAGCGACGAAGCCGAAGCGCTGGCCATGACTTTCTTGCCGGTGTCGGTGCCGCCGGTGAAGGAGATCTTCTCGATGCGCGGGTGCTCGGTCAGCCAGGTGCCGACTTCACGGCCGCTGCCGGTCAGCACGTTGAACACGCCGTTCGGAACGCCGGCTTCGGTGTAGATTTCGGCCAGTTTCAGGGTGGTCAGCGAGGTGACTTCGCTTGGCTTGAAGATCATCGCGTTACCGGCCGCCAGGGCTGGAGCGGATTTCCACAGAGCGATCTGAATCGGGTAGTTCCACGCGCCGATACCGGCGACAACGCCCAGCGGCTCGCGACGGGTGTAGACGAAGGAAGTGTCACGCAGCGGGATCTGCTCGCCTTCGATGGCGGGCACCAGGCCTGCGTAGTATTCCAGCACGTCGGCGCCAGTGACGATGTCGACGTACTTGGTTTCGGAGAAGGCTTTACCGGTGTCCAGGGTTTCCAGGGCAGCCAGTTCATCGTTGCGCTCGCGCAGGATGTCGACGGCACGACGCAGGATGCGCGAACGCTCCATGGCGGTCATCGCGGCCCAGATTTTCTGGCCCTTTTCGGCGCTGACCACAGCACGCTCGACGTCTTCCTTGGTCGCACGTTGCACTTGTGCGAGGACTTCACCGTTAGCCGGGTTGATGGCTTCGAAGGTGGCATCGCTGCCGGCGTCGGAGTACGCGCCATCGATGTAGAGTTTTTGCAGTTCGAAACGGGCCATAGTGTCCTCGCAAGTGCATTAGTGGTTGGCGTTGGTCACCGGGTGAGCCATATAGCTGTGGCATCACTGGTCGGTGACAGTTCAGGTGCCGAGCGTTTTCTCTGTGCTCTAGCTCACCTGCTTGGCCAATTGGAAATCCATGTATTCGTAAGCGATCTGTTGCGCCTGCGCAGTGTCGAAAGCGTCTCCCGACAGCGCGCCGCGCAACCACAAACCGTCGATCAGAGCTGCCAGTCCACGGGCGGCGGGGCGCGCATCTTCGAGCGGCAACACACGGCGGAACTCGCAGCACAGGTTGGAATACAGACGGTGATCGTTGATCCGCTGCAACCTGTGCAAAGACGGCTGGTGCATGCTGGTGGCCCAGAAGGCCAGCCAGGTTTTCATTGCCGGGCCATTGACCTGGCTGGCGTCGAAGTTGCCTTCGATGATCACCTGCAGATGCGCCCGGGGGCTGCTGTCTGCCAGCGCCTGACGGCGCGCGGTGACGTTCTCGCTGAGGACGCTCATCAGATACCGCATCGTGGCGGCAATCAGGCCGTTCTTGTCCTGAAAATAGTGACTGATGATGCCATTCGAGACACCGGCCAAACGGGCGATCAGCGCAATGCTGGCGTCCCCCATTCCGACCTGATCAACCGCCTGCAAAGTGGCTTCGATCAGTTGTTGGCGGCGGATGGGTTGCATACCGACCTTGGGCATCTTGCACATCTCCTTAGGCCTTCCGACGGGCGAATGACGCCTATCGGATTGAGGGCCAGTCTATTTTGTTTTGATTGAACGTTCAATCAACAAAGAATAAGATCTGCGACAAATCGTCGCTGCCTACAGATTTTTCCTACGTGTAAGTGGCGATAAGACCGACATCCGAAAAGGCTCGAAACCTGCGCGGGGCAAGGCGCGGTTCGACGTTCGATGGACGTGTTGAATGGGCAAGACGCTCAAGGCCAGGTTTCGGATGAACGTCCATGCCTCGGCCACGACGGCGATTCGCGATGCCATCTCTGCAGGTTCGGGCTTTTTTCGGGGTGTCTTTATATCACCCGCCGGTCGGCTGCCAACTAACCGATTGGTCGGGTTCCGTGTTGCCTTGTGTTCTTCTCTCGCACTGCCTGGAGCATTTGTGCCATGAGTTCTGCCTCGCTTATAAAGACCCCGCCCGAGAAGGTGACGGTCAACGGTTGGGTGTTCTACACCTCTACCGCGCTGATTCTGTTGTTGACCGCCATTCTGATCATCGCCCCGCAAGAGGCCGGCAGAATGCTGGGAGTGGCTCAGGCCTGGTTGTCCCGCAGCTTCGGCTGGTACTACATGGTGGTGATCGCCGCTTACCTGGTTTTCGTGGTCGGCCTGGCGTTTTCCTCCTACGGCAAACTCAAACTGGGTAGCAAAGACGACACCCCGGATTTCAGCTACGGTGCCTGGGCGGGGATGCTGTTCTCGTCGGGTATCGGTATTTCGCTGCTGTACTTCGGCGCCTCCGAGCCGCTGGATCACTACTTCAATCCGCCGGAAGGTGCGTCCGCGACCAACATGGCGGCACGTCAGGCCGTTCAGCTGACTTTCCTGCACTGGGGCCTGCACGGCTGGGCGATCTATGCGCTGGTCGGTCTGGCCGTGGCTTATTTCGCTTATCGTCATAACCAGCCGCTGGCCCTGCGTTCGGCGCTGTACCCGCTGGTGGGCGAGCGTTGGGTCAAAGGCGCTGCCGGTCATGCGGTGGACGGTTTCGGCATGTTCGTGACCCTGCTGGGTCTGGTGACCAACCTGGGGATCGGCTCGCTGCAAGTGTCCTCGGGCCTGGAAAACCTGTTCGGCATGGAACACAGCAACACCAACCTGCTGATCGTGATCATCGTGATGAGCACCGTGGCGACCATCGCTGCCGTGTCCGGTGTGGAAAACGGCATCCGTCGTCTGTCCAACCTGAACATCATCCTGTTCAGTGGCCTGCTGATTTTCGTCCTGCTGTTCGGCCCGACCCTGCACTTGCTCAACGGCTTCGTGCAGAACATCGGCGACTACCTCAACGGCGTGTTGCTGAAGACTTTCGACCTGTACGTCTATGAAGGCGACAGCGAGAAATCCGACCGCTGGCTGGGCCTGTGGACTCTGTTCTACTGGGCGTGGTGGATTTCCTGGGCCCCATTCGTCGGCATGTTCATCGCGCGTATTTCCCGTGGTCGTACCGTGCGTGAGCTGGTGGCTGGTGTGCTGCTGATTCCGCTGGGTTTCACCCTGGCGTGGCTGTCGATCTTCGGTAACTCGGCGCTGGATCTGGTGATGAACCAGGGTGCGGTGGAACTCGGCAAGACGGCGCTGGAACAGCCGTCGATGGCGATCTATCAGTTGCTTGAACACTACCCGGCGTCGAAAGTCGTCATCGGCGTGTCGATCTTTGTTGGTTTCGTGCTGTTCCTGACCCCGGCCGACTCCGGCGCGGTGATGATGGCGAACCTGTCCTGCAAGGGCGGCAACGTCGACGAAGACGCCCCGCACTGGCTGCGGATCTTCTGGTCGGTCGTGATCACGCTGGTGACCATCGGCCTGCTGTTCGCCGGTAACTTCGAAGCCATGCAGACAATGGTGGTGCTGGCCGGTCTGCCGTTCTCGGTGGTCCTGGTGTGCTTCATGTTCGGCCTGCACAAGGCGATGCGCCAGGACATGCAGATCGAACAGGAGCAGGCGCAACTGGCTGAACGCGGTCGTCGTGGTTTCAGCGAGCGCCTGACCCAGCTGGATCTGCAACCGAGCCAGTCGGTGGTTCAGCGCTTCATGGACAAACACGTCAGCCCGGCGCTGGAAGATGCCGCTGCGCAGATGCGTGCACAGGGTCTGGAAGTGCAGACGCTGCTGGGCAAATCCAAGCGCTGCATGGGCGTGCGGGTCGAGATGGAAGAGGGCAACCCTTTTGTCTACGAAGTGAGCCTGGACGGCTACCTGGCGACCCCGAGCGAGTCGGTCCAGTCCGATGAAGCGCGCCAGCGTTTCTACCGCGCCGAGGTGTACCTGCACAACGGCAGCCAGGACTACGACCTGATGGGCTTCACACAGGATCAGATCACACGCGATGTGCTCGATCAGTTTGAAAGCCATCGGCAGCTCCTTGGCCGGGTGTATAGCTAAAGTCAAAAGCTCCCTCACCCCCGCCCTCTCCCGGGGGGAGAGGGAGCCGACCGAGGTGTCTTGCGTTGTACATCGACCTGAAAAATCGAGTCGATTATGGATTCGGTGAAGCAAGATCAGGTCGACGTATATCTGCAGCATCCCCCAATCAGTTCCCTCTCCCTCTGGGAGAGGGTTAGGGTGAGGGGACTTTCCCTGACCCAATAAAAAAGGGATCGCTCACCGCGATCCCTTTTTTTCATCCCGCCTTACCCCAGGTTCTTGCCGAGCAGTGCGTGATACAGCTCGCTGTCCCCGAGGATCCCCACCACATGGTTGTTGTCGTGCAGCACCAGTTTGTTGCCGGTCTGGTAACGGATCTGCAAGGCGTCGCGCATGCCGATGTTCGAGTCCACCAGCGTCGGTTTGCGCTCCAGCCCTTCCACGGCTTGCCCCGGTGCCCAGTTCTGCAGGTTCAGCACCGAACCGTTCTGCCGCGCACCCTTGATGGTGTTGCCTTCGGCCAGGTCCAGCCACGAATCGCCACCCGGATCCAGGCACACTGAACCGTTGATGCGTTTGCAGTTGTCGAGGGTGCGCATCAGGCTGCGACCGCACAGCACGTTCAGCGGGTTGGTGTGGGCGACGAAGGTGCGCACGTAATCGTCCGCCGGGTTGAGCACGATCTCTTCCGGCACGCTGTACTGGATGATCCGGCCGTCTTTCATGATCGCGATGCGGCTGCCGAGTTTCAGCGCCTCGTCGAGGTCGTGGCTCACGAATACGATGGTCTTGCTCAGCTTGCGTTGCAGTTCCAGCAGTTCATCCTGCAGACCCTGACGGATCAGCGGGTCGAGGGCCGAGAACGGTTCGTCCATCAGCAGAATGTCGGCGTCCATCGCCAGCGCGCGGGCCAGGCCGACACGCTGCTGCATGCCGCCGGACAGCTCGTCGGGCTTCTTGTTGCGCCATTGGGTCAGGCCCACCAGTTCGAGTTTTTCATCGACCAGCTTGCGCCGTTCCTTCTCCGGGCGACCCTGCATTTCCAGACCGAAACTGATGTTCTCGCGCACCGTCAGCCACGGCATCAGAGCGAACTTCTGGAACACCATGGCGATGCGTTTGGTGCGCATCATTTTCAGCTCGGCCGGGGTGCAGGAGGCGATGTCGATCTGCTTGCCTTCGTGTTCGACGAACAGCTTGCCGCGGCTCACGGTGTTGAGGCCGTTGATGCAGCGCAGCAGGCTCGACTTGCCGGAGCCGGACAGGCCCATCAGCACGCAGATTTCGCCTTTGTTGATGTCCAGGCTGGCCTTTTCAACGCCAACGATCTGCCCGGTCTTTTTCAGGATCTCACTGCGGGTCAGGCCTTGATCGAGAAGTTTCAGTGCTTCGCGCGGATCCCTGGTGAAGATCACGTCAACGTTATCGAAGCGAATTATGCTCATGCGTCACCCCCTACTTTGGCGTCGGGTTGTTTGCAGATACGGTCGAGCATGATCGCCAGCAGTACGATCGCCAGGCCCGCTTCGAAGCCCAGGGCGATATCAGCAGTGTTCAGTGCGTTGACCACCGGTTTGCCGAGTCCGTCGGCGCCCACCAGTGCCGCGATCACCACCATCGACAGCGACAGCATGATGCACTGGGTGATGCCGGCCGCGATGCTCGGCATGGCGTGAGGCAGTTCGATCCGTGAAAGCAGTTGGCGACGCGAGCAGCCGAAGGCCTTGCCGGCGTCCATCAGTTCTTGCGGGACATCGCGGATGCCCAGGTAGGTCAGGCGGATCGGCGCGGCGATGGCGAACACCACCGTCGAGATCAGGCCCGGCACCACACCCAGCCCGAAGAGGGTCAGGGTAGGAATGAGGTAAACGAAGGTCGGTACGGTCTGCATCAGATCGAGTACCGGCCTCATCAAAGTGTAGAACATCGGTTTGTGCGCGGCGACGATGCCCAGCGGCACGCCAATGACCACGCAGACCAGGGTCGCGAACATGACCTGGGCGAGGGTTTCCATGGTTTCCTGCCAGTACCCCAGGTTGAGGATCAGCAGAAAGGAGGCTACCACGAACGCGGTCAGGCCCCATTTGCGTTGAATGAAGTGGGCTAGCAGGGCGATGAGGCCGATCAGCACCAGCGGGTTGAACCAGGTCAGCGCAAACGTCACGCCGTGGATCATCGTTTCCAGTGTCACGGCGATTGCGTCGAAGGTGTTGGCGCCGTGTTGCGTCAACCATTCAACGAAGCCCGCGATGTACTGGCCTAAAGGGATTTTCTGATCAATCAGCATGGTAGTGAACGTCCGCATGCAAGGAAATAAACAGCCCGGACGGGACTAGCCCGCCCGGCATAAGCGATTACTGGGCAATCTTGGCTTTCACGGCCTCCAGGCCAGGTTTACCGTCAATGGTGGTCACGCCAGCGAGCCAGGTATCGAGCACCTGTGGATTCTTTTTCAGCCAGGCCTTGGCGGCCGCGTCAGGCTTCATCTTGTCGTCCAGGATGTTGCCCATCAGTTCGCTTTCCATGTCGACGGTGAACTCCAGGTTTTTCAGCAGCTGGCCAACGTTGCTGCATTCCTCGGCGTAGCCCTTGCGGGTGTTGGTCGCCACGGTGGCAGCGCCGAAATCCGGGCCGAAGAAGTCATCGCCGCCGGTCAGGTACTGAATCTTGAAGCGCTTGTTCATCGGGTGCGGCGCCCAGCCGAGGAACACCACGGCGGTGTCGCGTTTCTGCGCGCGGTCGACCTGCGACAGCATGCCCGCCTCGCTGGATTCGACGACCTTGAAGCCGGCGTCTTTCAGGCCGAAGGCGTTCTTGTCGATCATGCTCTGGATCAGACGGTTGCCGTCGTTGCCCGGCTCGATCCCGTAGATCTTGCCGTCGAGTTCTTTCTTGAATTTGGCGATGTCGGCGAAGTCGTGCAGACCCTTGTCATACAAGGCTTGTGGAACGGCGAGGGTGTACTTGGCGCCCTTGAGGTTGGTGCGCACGGTTTCCACGGTGCCGGCATCGCGGTAGGCCTTGATGTCGTTTTCCATGGTCGGCATCCAGTTGCCGAGGAACACGTCCATGTTCTTGCCGTCGGCCAGCGACTTGTAGGTCACGGGTACAGAGATCATGGTGGTCTTGGTCTTGTAGCCGAGGGCCTGAAGCACGACGGAGGTGGTGGCGGTTGTTGCGGTGATGTCGGTCCAGCCGACATCGGAGAAGTTCACGGTACTGCACTGCGCCGGTTCTGCGGCTTGAGCCAGTAACGGCAGACTCAGCATGGCGGCCAACAACAACGACGGGGAACCTTTCATGAATGGACTCCTTGGTGTTTTTTTTGGCAGTGTTCCGATTGGACCACCGCACTTATGGGTTGCGGTTGGATGGCGTTCTGGAGACAGCTCTACCGCAGCGCCTTGCAATCGAGTCGATACGATCATGTACCAGTGAAAATCTGACGCCTACAGGGTGCGTCGTATCCAGTACAGGGATGGTCGCATCCAGTGTCAGTGACGTCGTTTACAGCTTTTTTCTGCCCTGTCTGGCCATCTGAACCGCATAAAAACGGCGAAAACACGGGCTGAAACCGGCACGGCGTTAGTGGGCATGAGTACGTCGGTGTCAGACGCCGAACGACCCGGGAAAAGCCCGATGATGCGGGCATTCCGGCGGATCGCAGCTTGAGCGTAGCAGCTCCGCCAGCGGGCGCTTCACGCCCCGGACCGGCACTCTCAGGAGCTCTGCAGCAATGGCTATCAGCGTTTTCGACCTGTTCAAAATCGGCATTGGCCCTTCCAGTTCCCACACCGTCGGGCCCATGCGCGCCGCCGCCCTGTTCGTCGAGTCGTTGCGCGACAAACATCTACTGGAGCAGGTGCGCCGTATCGAGGTGCAGCTGTTCGGTTCGCTGTCGGCCACCGGTGTCGGTCACGGCAGCGACAACGCGGTCATCATGGGCCTGATGGGCGAGTGGCCGGACGCGATCGACCCGTCGCAGATCGGCCCGCGGATCCAGGCTCTGCGTGAAACCCACACGCTGTTGCTCGACGGTCGTTTGTCGGTGCCCTTTATATGGGGCCGCGACATGCGCCTGATCGACGAGAACCTGCCGTTCCACCCCAACGCCATGACCCTGGTTGCCGAAGGCGATCACGGCGAGCTGCATCGCGACACCTACTATTCGGTCGGCGGCGGTTTTGTGGTGGACGAGGCGCAGGCCTCCAGCGGTGTGGTGGATCTGGATCGCACCGAGTTGCCTTACGACTTTTCCAGCGCGGTGGAACTGCTGGAACTGTGCAAGACCCACAACCTGCGCGTGGCCGAACTGATGATGGCCAACGAGAAGGTCTGGCGCAGCGAAGAAGAAATCCGCGCCGGCCTGATGAAACTCTGGCGGGCGATGCAGGATTGCGTCGAGCAGGGCCTCAAGCACGAAGGCATCCTGCCCGGCGGCCTCAACGTGCGCCGCCGCGCGGCGAAGTTGCACCGCAGTCTTCAGGAATTGAACAAGCCCAATGTGATCGGCTCGACCCTCAGCGCGATGGAGTGGGTCAACCTGTTCGCCCTCGCGGTGAACGAGGAAAACGCTGCTGGCGGACGCATGGTAACGGCGCCCACCAATGGCGCGGCGGGGATCATTCCGGCGGTGCTGCATTACTTCATGAAATTCAGCGAGGCAGTGACCGACGCCAACGTGGTCGATTACTTCCTCGGGGCGGCGGCGGTGGGGATTCTGTGCAAGAAGAACGCTTCGATTTCCGGCGCTGAAGTCGGCTGTCAGGGTGAAGTCGGTTCGGCCTGCGCAATGGCGGCGGCAGGGCTGGCGGAAATCCTCGGTGCGAGCCCTGAGCAGTTGTGCAACGCGGCGGAAATCGGCCTGGAACACAACCTCGGTCTGACCTGCGATCCGGTGGGTGGCCTGGTGCAAGTGCCGTGCATCGAGCGCAATGCGATTGCGGCGGTGAAGGCGATCAACGCGGCGCAGATGGCCTTGCGTGGGGACGGTCAGCATTTTATTTCGCTGGACCGGGTGATCCGCACCATGCGCGATACCGGCGCCGACATGCATGACAAATATAAAGAGACATCGCGGGGCGGGTTGGCGGTCAGCGCGGTTGAATGCTGATTCCTTCGATAACCTCGGACCAGTCAAAACTGCGCACCAAGTGAGCATTGGCAATAAAACGCGCCACCTTTTGGCGCGTCGCTATCAGATAAGAGTCTTTCCCACCTCCAGCGCCTGATTTGCAGGCGCTACCGTCCGTCACCCGTGCCTGCGGTGACACTGTAGGACAATCGCGCGCAGGCCAGTTCCCACAAGTGCTACCGATTTGCTCACACGCTCCGGGGCAGGGCTTTCGCGGCCGCTGATGGCACTTCGAATTACCCTCCGTCGGAGCGCTTGTATAGACGCGTCGCGACGTCGTTTTCAGGAGTTATTGAACAGCCATTCAATTTTAGGCATGGCAATTGCTCTGTCATAACAAAGCCCGTCTCACGCAAGAGAACGATGGCAATAACAAGAGCCTCCGCCTGAGGCCATCACCCGCTTTGTGTGAGGAGATACCGCGATGACGTCGTTCAACTCCGGGGCTCAACCCCAGAACCGTGCGCCTCAATCCATCGGCTTTCTGCTGCTGGACAATTTCACGCTGATTTCCCTGGCATCCGCAGTCGAACCCCTGCGCATGGCCAACCAGTTGTCCGGTCGCGAGCTGTATCGCTGGACCACCCTCACTGTCGATGGCGGCCAGGTCTGGGCCAGTGACGGTCTGCAGATCACCCCCGACGCCTCCATGCACAAAGCCCCGGCCCTCGACACCGTTATCGTGTGCGGCGGGATCGGCATTCAGCGCACCGTTACCCGTGAACACGTCTCGTGGCTGCAAAGCCAGGCGCGTCAGTCCCGTCGCCTCGGCGCCGTGTGCACCGGCAGCTGGGCCCTGGCCTGCGCCGGCCTGCTCGACGGCTTCGATTGCAGCGTGCACTGGGAATGTCTGGCGGCGATGCAGGAAGCTTTCCCGCGTGTTGCGATGAGCACCCGCCTGTTTACCCTCGACCGTAACCGTTTCACCAGCTCCGGCGGCACCGCGCCGCTGGACATGATGCTGCACCTGATCAGCCGCGATCACGGCCGTGAACTGTCCGCCGCGATCTCGGAAATGTTCGTCTACGAACGTATCCGCAACGAGCAGGATCACCAGCGTGTGCCGCTCAAGCACATGCTCGGCACCAACCAGCCGAAACTGCAGGAAATCGTCGCGCTGATGGAAGCCAACCTGGAAGAGCCGATCGACCTCGACGAACTGGCGGTGTACGTCGCCGTGTCCCGTCGTCAGCTCGAGCGCCTGTTCCAGAAATACCTGCATTGCTCGCCGTCGCGCTACTACCTCAAGCTGCGCCTGATCCGCGCGCGGCAACTGCTGAAGCAGACGCCGATGTCGATCATCGAAGTGGCGTCGGTCTGCGGGTTCGTGTCGACACCGCACTTCTCCAAGTGCTACCGCGAATACTTCGGCATTCCGCCGCGTGACGAGCGCGTCGGCTCCAACACCACCCAGCAGGTGGCGATGATGCCGCTGCCGCAGGCCATCGTGATGTCGCCGTTGTCCGGGCCGATGTCGGCGTTGAGCCAGGCACGCAACGAGTCGACCTTCGCCAGCGTGCGCCTCTAAAACGAAAGATCGCAGCCTGCGACAGCGCCTTCAGGAAGGGCACTGTCGCAGGCTGCGATCTTTTTTTTCGGTCAGATGTCAGGCGCGGGTTTGCTGATACTGCGCCAGGGCCGGCAGCAACTGCTTGTCGATGGCTTCGCGCACGGTCGGCTGAATGCTCGCGCTGCTGGTGTACATCTGCTTGACCATGGTGCGCAGCGTGTTGGCCCGCACATCGTCCAGACCCCGCACCGCGCACTCGCAGGCCTGCTGGGCAGTGGAGCCCGACGGTACTTCGAATCCCAACGACTTGAGCTGGCCCAACAGGTCTTCCTGATCGATCAAATCGGCATACATCATGACGCGAATCCTTCTTCGGCAACGGAGGTCGTGGCTCGATTCTGGTAGGCCTGCCCAGGCACGGCAAGGGCGATTTGTCGCAGTGTCCACATTGGCTATGAGCATGTCGTTTTCGGCTAACTTGCCGGCAAGGGGAGTGGGCACACTGGCCTCAGCTCGCTTCACGAAGGTTTGGTCACCCTCGCCACGGCAGCTCCTCAACAGTACCCTCGCCCCGATCCTGTCACGGCTTGTATCGGGGCTTTTTTTACCTGCGAATTACGATGATGCGGTCTAGCGTTGCAACACCAGAATCCGCGACAGCAACTCGTCTCGGTCGATGTAGCAGCCCTGAAAATGCCGGGCCCCGGTGGTCGGGTCGAACGCATTGCGCGCGTGCAGGGTACGCCGGTTATCGAAGCACCACAGCTCGCCCGGATTGAGTCGTTGCATGACCCGGAAACGTGGCTCGCGCGTCATGGCGATGAAGCGCCGGTAAGCGCGATACAGCAAGGGCATTTGCTCCACAGACGTGTCGAACGCCCCGCGCAGAAAGTTGGCCATGCGGATTTCCGCGACCCGGCCCAACGCGTCCAGGGCGATGATCGGCGCCAGGCAGCGATAATCGCTGTGGCGGTCCTTGTTGCGAAACTCCACCGGGATCTCGCACAGCGCCTGAAACGACGCGGGGTCTTCCTGACGCAACGCTTCGGCAATCGCAAAACCGTCGACGAAAATGCTCTCGCCACCCTCGGCGTCGTTCACCAGGCAATGCAGAAATTGCAGCCCCGGTTGCAGCTCGCGGGTCGGCAGATCCGTGTGCAATGGCAGGTTGAAAGCGGTGTAGGCATTGCTGTCGGCATCGGCCTTGGATTGCACGTTGAACAGCACGCCGAAGTTGCTCTCGCGGATGAACGAAATGCGCTGGGCGATCAGCTTCAGCGAGCCGGGTTCGGTGGGTACGCCACGCACCTGGGTCAAGCCGATATCGCGTACTGCCAGCAACCATTGCAGCAACGCGGCGTTGTCGTTCATCAGGGCTGAGTAGTCGAACACCGGCAACTGCAAATCGCTGCGCCACAGGAAGGGTTTCGGCTTGGAGGCGAGGCGTTCGGTGCGCGATTCATCATCGTAGGCGTGGGCCCGCAGCCAGCCGGCATCGAAGCGGCTGAGGTGGCCGTCCTGCCAGTCGATGCGCAGGCAGCCATCGGTGTCGATGTGCGCGGCGGAGGGCGACAGATCTTGCGCCGCATCGACGATCTCGAACACCTGCTCGCGGGTGACGCTGTAGACGCAGTGCGGACACGGACAGTTGTCCCGCAGCCACACGTAGTGGAACGGGCTGACGCGCCCGTCAGCCCATTCGATCAGGACGCGATCCGCCAGGTTCTGCACGCCGTTCAGCGCGCTGATCAACGGATAAGTACGAAAATCGGCAACTGCGGCGGCGGTTTGCATGGTGGCTCCTTGCGATGGATGAGTTTACCGGGCTGGGGGCAGGGCGATGATCCGGCCGATGTAAGCCGGGGCGGGCAGGTCGGCCTGCTCGGCGACGATGGCTTGCAGACGGCTCAGGGTGTCCGGGGGAAACGGCGCGGAACGCGGCCCGGCGAGGTCGACGTGCAGCAGCATCTGTTCGTTGCCGGCCAGCTCCTTGTCACCGCCGGCAAGGTGCAGGCTGTGATAGAGGTGCAGGCGTTTCTGGTCGTGGCCGATGATCTGCGTGCGCACTTCGACTTCGGCGTCGAGCTTCACTTCGTGCAGGTAATTGAGGTGCAGTTCGAGGGTGAACAGCGAGTGACCGCTGGCTTCGCGGTTGTTGCTGTCCATGCCGAGACGATCCATCAGAGCGTCGGTGGCGTAGCTGAAAATCAGCAGATAGAAGGCGTCGCGCAGGTGGCCGTTGTAGTCGACCCAGTCGGGGATGATGCGGGTTTGGTAGGTGGTGAGGGTGGGCATGATTGGGTTCCGCTGGAAGTTGGTGTTCAAGATCAAAAGCTACCCCCTCACCCCAGCCCTCTCCCTCAGGGAGAGGGGGAAAGGGAGCCGATCTTCAAGCTTTTCGAGAGCTGAGTTCGACTTGGGATTTTCAGGTCGGCGTAGCTCGTACATTCACCGCGGTCAGTCCCTTCTCCCCTCCGGAGAGGGTTAGGGTGAGGGCAGCGGTCTCAAGCCAGACACATCACTCGCTGAAACTCATTCCATGCTTTTCTTTGGTGGTCTTCACCGCCTCAAGCACCGCCAGCAAGCAATCATCACGATAGCGCTCCAGCGCCGAAATACTGTGCCGGCCCAGTTGATCGCTGGTGCCGTCCACCACATCGTCGATCAACTTGTCGGTCAGTTCCGGTGCCGGCAGGTACGTCCACGGCAACTGCAACGCCGGGCCGAACTGCGACATGAAGTGGCGCATGCCGGCATCGCCACCGGCCAGGGTGTAGGTCAGGAACGTGCCCATGAACGACCAGCGCAGACCGGCACCAAAGCGGATCGCATCGTCGATTTCACCGGTAGTCGCCACGCCGTCGTTGACCAGGTGCAGCGCCTCGCGCCACAGCGCTTCGAGCAGGCGGTCGGCAATGAAGCCCGGGACTTCCTTGCGCACATGCAGCGGGCGCATGCCGAGGAATTCGTAGACTTTCATCGCGGCCTGCACGGCTTCCGGCGCGGTGTTTTTGCCACCGACGACTTCCACCAGCGGCAGCAGGTAAACCGGGTTGAACGGGTGACCGACCACGCAGCGTTCCGGGTGGGTCGAACTCTCGTAGAACTCGCTTGGCAACAGACCCGAGGTGCTGGACCCGATCAGCGCATTCGGCTTGGCTGCCGCACTGATTTTGCTGTGCAGATCCAGTTTCAGTTCGAGGCGTTCCGGGGCGCTTTCCTGGATGAAGTCCGCATCGCGCACGCATTCTTCAATGGTCGCGACAAAGCGCAGGCGATCCTGCGACGCGCCCGGCGCCAGACCGTTTTTCTCCAGCGCGCCCCAGGCGTTGGCCACGCGTTTGCGCAGCGCCGCTTCGGCACCCGGCGCCGGGTCCCAGGCCACCACGTCGAGGCCGTGGGCGAGGGCGCGGGCGACCCAGCCGCTGCCGATGACGCCGCTGCCCAGTGCTGCGAAGGTTTTGATTTCGGTGATAAAGCTCATGGTCACTTCCTGGAATGAGGCAAAAAAACGGTGGGCGTCAATGGCCCGCCCACCGGGGGAAAGGGTGATTTCAGCCGCGCTGGGTCAGGCCCATCTTCTTGCGACCTTCAGCCGGGGTCAGCACGCGGGCGCCGAGGCGGCTGAGGATCTCTGTGGCGCGTTCGACCAGTTGGCCGTTGGTCGCCAGCACACCTTTGTCCAGCCACAGGTTGTCTTCCAGGCCGACCCGCACGTTGCCGCCAAGCAGCACCGCTTGCGCGGCCATCGGCATCTGCATCCGGCCGATGCCGAAGCCGGCCCACACCGCGTCGGCAGGGAGGTTGTCGACCATGGCTTTCATGGTGGTGGTGTCGGCCGGTGCGCCCCACGGGATGCCCAGGCACAGCTGGAACAGCGGGTTATCGAGCAGGCCTTCCTTGATCATCTGTTTGGCGAACCACAGGTGACCGGTGTCGAAAATCTCCAGCTCCGCCTTCACGCCCAGCTCGGTGATGCGTTTGGCGCCAGCCCGCAGCTGGGCCGGGGTGGAGACATAAATGGTGTCGCCGTCGCCGAAGTTCAGGGTGCCGCAATCCAGCGTGCAGATTTCCGGCAGCAGTGCTTCAACATGAGCCAGACGGGTCAGCGGGCCCACCAGATCGGTGTTCGGGCCGAACTCCATCGGGTTCTCGCCCGGGCCGATTTCCAGGTCGCCGCCCATGCCGGCGGTGAGGTTGACGATGATGTCGACGTCGGCTTCGCGGATGCGCTCCATGACTTCGCGGTACAGCGCCACGTCGCGGCTGAACTTTCCGGTCTGCGGGTCACGGACGTGGCAGTGCACGACCGTTGCGCCAGCCTTGGCCGCTTCCACTGCGGCTGCGGCGATCTGTTTCGGGGTGACCGGCACGTGAGGGCTCTTGGCGGTCGTGTCGCCAGCACCGGTGAGTGCGCAGGTGATGATGACGTCGTGGTTCATGGTGCGTTTTCCTTCAGGCGTGATGGGTCTGTTCGCAGCCCGTGGCGGGCTGCGAAGTGGTTCGTTCGTTGCGGTTTATTTGCTGGTGAGCTGGAGGTTTTCAGCCGCCGGTTTGCCATCGAAAGTGGTGACGCCTTCGAGCCAGCGCTGTTTGTCCTGCGGGTGATCCTTGAGCCATTGCTTGGCCGATTCGAAAGCGTCCTTGTGATCGAGCAGCGGCTGCATCATCCGGCTCTCGTCTTCGGCGGTGAACGTCAGGTTGCTCAGCAGGCGGCTGACGTTCGGGCATTGTTCGGCGTATTTCGGCGCGGTGACGGTCCACACGGTGGCCATGCCTTCGTTCGGGCCGAGGGCGTCATCGCTGCCGGTCAGATAGGTCATCTGCACGTTGACATTCATCGGGTGCGGCGCCCAGCCGAAGAACACCACGGCTTCCTTGCGGCGCACGGCGCGATCGACGGCGGCGAGCATGCCGGCCTCGCTGGATTCCACGAGCTGGAACTTGCCGAGGCCAAACTGGTTCTTGGCGATCATCGCCTTGATCTGGGTGTTGGCGCCCGAGCCTGGCTCGATGCCGTAGATCTTGCCGCCCAGTTCTTTCTCGAACTTGGCGATGTCGGCGAAGGTTTTCAGGCCCTTGTCCGCCAGGTAGGTCGGCACGGCGAGAGTGGCGCGGGCGTCCTTGAGGCTTGGCGCTTCAAGCACCTTGACCTGATTGGCGTCGACGAACGGGGTGATGGTCTGGGTCATCAGCGGGTTCCAGTAGCCGAGGAACAGATCCAGACGCTGGTCGCGGATGCCGGCGAAAACGATTTGCTGAGAGGCGCTGGTCTGTTTGGTGCTGTAGCCGAGGCCGTCGAGCAGAACCTGGGCCATGGCACTGGTGGCGATCACGTCGGTCCAGTTCACCACGCCCATGCGCACGTTCTGACACGATGCGGAATCGGCCGCCATGACACTGGCGCTTAAAAACGCGGTACCGCTGAGTGCGAGAACACAGCTGCTGATCAGTCGTTTCATGTCGGGTTCCTCGGCAGGTCGTTATTGTGGGTTCCGGTGTCTGTGCGCCGGTGATGCTCAAATTACGCAGCAATGCCCCCGCAAAAACGCACTGCGGCGACCAGCTCTTGCACTGCAGCGACCTGTGCTCTTGAATGCCGCCGACAACTGGCGTATCAACGTTGCACGCTACCCGCTAACCGAGTGCGCGCCATGTCCCAGGATTTCTACTTTCTGTTGATGCCGGGTTTTTCCGCCATCGGTTTCATCTCGGCAATCGAACCGTTGCGGGTGGCCAACCGCTTTCGCGGCGAGCTGTACCGCTGGCACGTCTTGAGCGCCGATGGCGGGGCGGTGCTGGCGAGCAACGGGATGTCGGTCAACGCCGATGCGGCGCTGGAGCCGCTGAAGAAAGGGGCGACGCTGCTGGTGGTCGCCGGTTTCGAACCGTTGAAATTCGCCACACCGGCGCTGGAGCACTGGCTGCGACGGCTGGACAACGAAGGCGTGACCCTCGGCGCCATCGACACCGGCAGCTTCGTCCTCGCCGAAGCGGGCCTGCTCGATGGTCATCGCTTGACCCTGCACTGGGAAGCCATCGACGCCTTCAAGGAATCTTATCCACAGCTCAGCGTCACCCAGGAGCTGTTCGAGATCGATCGTCGGCGCATCACGTCTGCCGGCGGCACTGCGTCCATCGACCTGATGCTCGACCTGATCGCCCAGGCCCACGGCCCGCAACTGGCGATCCAGGTCAGCGAGCAGTTTGTATTGGGGCGGATTCGTCCGCGCAAGGACCACCAGCGCATGGAGGTCGCCACGCGCTACGGCATCAGCAACAAGAAGCTGGTGCATGTCATCGGCGAGATGGAGCAGCACAGCGAACCTCCGCTGACCACTCTGGAACTGGCGGAATCGATCAAGGTGACGCGCCGGCAACTGGAGCGCCTGTTTCGCCTGCACCTGAACGACACGCCGCGCAATTTCTATCTGCGCTTGAGACTGGAAAAGGCCCGGCAGCTGTTGCGCCAGACCGACATGAGCGTGCTGGAAGTCAGCATCGCCTGCGGGTTCGAATCACCGTCGTATTTCACTCGCAGTTACCGGGCGAAGTTTGCCCGGTGTCCACGGGAGGACCGGCGACGGGAGGCCGTTTGACGGACGATTATAGTTAATTATACTTACAGGTATAAATTACAGTCGTTTGAATAATTGAGTGTAAAACCATGTCCCGAAACAACGGCTTCGTCTTCCGCCGCCCCGCTCTGGCCCGCAGCGTTGCCGATGGTCTGGTGGGTGCAGGTCTGCAGGATTTCACCTCCGGCCTTTTTCTGGCAGCGCCGCGTCGCACAGGCAAAAGTACCTTTCTGCGCGAGGACCTGATCCCGGAATGCCGGGCCCGAGGCTGGCTGACGGTCTACGTCGACCTGTGGGCCGACAAGGAAAAAGATCCTGCTGACTTGATTGCCAGTGCCATTGCAGGCGCGTTGGTCCCCTTCGAAAAGGGCATCCGCAAACTGGCGAAGAATATCGGCATCGAGAAACTCAGCTTCCTGCGCACCTTGTCCTGGGATTTCACCAAGCCGCAACTGCCGGCGGGCGCGACCCTGACGCAAGCGCTGGAACTGCTCCACAGTGCCGCCGAAAAATCCGTAGTGCTGGTGATCGATGAGGCCCAGCACGCGCTAACCACCGCCGCGGGCATCAACGCGATGTTTGCCCTTAAGGCTGCACGGGATCAACTCAACCAGGGGCGTGAAGGCGAGGGCAGCGGTTTGCATCTGGTATTCACAGGTTCCAATCGCGACAAACTCGCCCATCTGGTGCTGGGCAAGAGCCAACCGTTCTTCGGCTCGAGCATCACGCCCTTTCCATTGCTGGGGAAAGAGTTCACCCAGGCGTATACCTTGCACCTCAACGCCCATCTGGCCGAGACCAACCAGTTCAGTGCGGCCGATATCGATGACGCCTTTGAATTGGTGGGGCGACGCCCGGAAATGTTGCGCACCATCATCGGCGAAGTCGCGCTGGAGTTGGGCGAGGCCAGCAATCTGGGGCAGCTGCTGCAAAGCCGTGCCGAATTGTTGCGCGCAGGCGTGTGGACCGAGTTCGAGAGCGCCTGGAACGCTCTGACCATCCCTCAGCGCGCCGTGCTGGAGGTGATGGTGGAGCGCTCACAGAACAACGAGCCTTTTGCACCGTTCACTGACAGCACACTCATGGCGGTCAGCAAGGCACTGGAGAGTCTGGGCAGCGACGTGGTGCCGGGCACCCAGACCATTCAGGCCTGCATCGATGCCCTGCGTGACAAGGAGCTGGTGTGGAAGTCGAGCCGTGGGGGCTATGCGCTGGAGGATAAGTCCTTCGGTGATTGGCTGAGCGCACGTAAAGCGCGCTAGCTACTTCTTCACCAATGCCGAGCACGCTGCCTTGTAGGCTTCATGCTGATACTTGTTCAGCGTCCCCGGCAGCTCGAAATTGTGCTTCTTGGCCTGGGCATTGATCGTCTGCGGCGACAGCAGCGTCACCTCGCAACCGTCCAGCAACTGAAACACGCCCTCGATCTTGAACGTGGTCGGCCCACCGGCAAACTCGCCCTTCTTGCTGCGCTTCTTGATCGCGATGCGATCTATCGAGTTCTCGCGCACGAACGACGCCACCTGAGCGGCGAACAGCTTCACGTTGGCCGCCTCGTCGTCATCGTCCAGCGCGATTTTCTTGGTGTTCAGCGCGACATGGCTCAACACCGAACCGTCGAGGGACGCCACGGCGATGATCGCTTCACTGCCTTTGATTTCGATACCGCAGATGTTCATGTGAATCCCTTGATTGGCTGAAGAGGTGCAGCTTACAGCTCAAGTCCTCACTCCTGCCCGATCGACTCCAAAAACTCCGACCGCTCGTCACTCATACGCGCCACGCAGTCGTTCTGCGCAATCTTGAACGCCTTGCTGCCGTCCGTCGCCGGGAAGGCTTCCACGGCGCAGTCCGCGTCGCGGGTTTTCAGCCATTGTTGCTGGGCGGCCTTGAGTTTGGCGGTGATGTCGGCCAGTTGTGCCGGGTTCTTGCCGTAGGCCGTTTGCATGCGCTCGTTCAGGCTGGCGTAGTTGTCCTTGAGCAGGTCCTCGGCGGTGGTGCGGCTGTAGGTCGAGCATTCCAGGGTCTGGATGTCGTTTTCCACCGCGTCGCACGGGTTGTTGTCGGACTCTTCGGCGGCGTGTACGCCGGTCGCAATCAGGGCCAGGGCCAGGAAGATCGATTTCATTGATGTCGCCGCTCTAATCCAGTGGTGTTTCCGGGATGCGGCAGATTCTGGCTCAAGCTCGCGGGCTTGAACAGGTGGCCGGTCGGACCGGTTGGCGACCCTTTGTCGCGGATTGACGCTTTCGGCAATTCCCCTGTCGTTTTTGCACCCGGCTGGTCGCGCACCGAGGCATATGCTGGCCCCAAAGCGCCGGCAGACGATTCGGCGCATGAATCGCCAATAAGGGGACGCCTGATGAGCCCAGCCGAATTACACGCCGACAGCATCGTTATCGACGGTCTGATCATTGCCAAATGGAACCGCGAGCTGTTCGAAGACATGCGCAAGGGCGGTCTGACGGCGGCCAACTGCACCGTGTCGGTGTGGGAGGGCTTTCAGGCCACGGTCAACAACATCGCTGCCAGCCAGAAACTGATTCGCGAAAACAGCGACCTGGTGATCCCCGTCCGCACCACCGCCGACATCCGCAAGGCCAAGGAGCAGGGCAAGACCGGCATCCTCTTCGGCTTCCAGAACGCCCATGCGTTCGAAGACCAGATCGGCTATGTCGAGGTGTTCAAGCAGCTCGGCGTCGGCATCGTGCAGATGTGCTACAACACCCAGAACCTGGTGGGTACCGGTTGCTACGAACGTGACGGTGGCCTGTCGGGCTTCGGTCGCGAAATCGTCGCCGAGATGAACCGTGTCGGCGTCATGTGCGACCTGTCCCACGTCGGCTCCAAGACTTCCGAGGAAGTCATCCTCGAATCGAAAAAACCGGTCTGCTATTCCCACTGTCTGCCGTCGGGGCTGAAAGAGCACCCGCGCAACAAGTCCGATGAAGAGCTCAAGTTTATTGCTGACCACGGCGGTTTCGTCGGCGTGACCATGTTCGCGCCGTTCCTGGCCAAGGGCATCGATTCGACCATCGACGACTACGCCGAAGCCATCGAATACACCATGAACATCGTCGGCGAAGACGCCATCGGCATCGGCACCGACTTCACCCAGGGTCACGGTCAGGACTTCTTCGAATATCTGACCCACGACAAGGGCTACGCCCGCCGTCTGACCAACTTCGGCAAGATCATCAACCCGCTGGGCATCCGCACCGTCGGCGAGTTCCCGAACCTGACCGAAACCCTGCTCAAGCGCGGCCACTCCGAGCGCGTGGTACGCAAGATCATGGGTGAAAACTGGGTCAACGTCCTCAAGGACGTCTGGGGCGAGTAAGCCGCCGCTTCCCGAATACTTCCCCCCGGCCGTCTGCGCCGGGGGCAACACCAAAATTTTTCTGGAGTTAAGTTTCCATGGCCAAGATCGCCCCGCAATTGCCAATCGAAGTCGACAGCGAGACCGGTGTCTGGACCTCCGACGCCCTGCCGATGCTGTACGTGCCACGGCATTTCTTCGTCAACAACCACATGGGCATCGAGGAAGTACTGGGCGCTGACGCCTATGCCGAAATCCTCTACAAGGCCGGCTACAAATCCGCCTGGCACTGGTGTGAAAAAGAAGCCGAGTGCCACGGCCTGGAAGGCGTCGCGGTGTTCGAGCACTACATGAAGCGCCTGTCGCAGCGCGGCTGGGGCCTGTTCAAGATCCAGGACATCGACCTCGACAAAGGCACCGCCAGCGTCAAGCTCGAACACTCGGCGTTCGTCTACGTCTACGGCAAGGTCGGGCGCAAGGTCGACTACATGTTCACCGGCTGGTTTGCCGGTGCCATGGACCAGATCCTCGCCGCTCGCGGCAGCAAGATCCGCACCGTGGCCGAGCAGGTCTACGGTGGCTCCGAAGAAGGCCACGACGACGGCCTGTTCACCGTCAAGCCGTTGTAAGTCGAGGAACCCGCCATGGCTTTCGAAGCAATGTTCCAGCCGATCCAGATCGGCAAACTGACCATCCGCAACCGCGTGCTCAGCACCGCGCACGCCGAGGTCTACGCGACCGACGGCGGCATGACCACCGAGCGGTACGTCAAATATTACGAAGAGAAAGCCAAGGGCGGCATCGGCCTGGCGATCTGTGGCGGTTCGTCCGTGGTGGCGATCGACAGCCCGCAGCAATGGTGGAGTTCGGTGAACCTGTCCACCGACCGGATCATCCCGCACTTCCAGAATCTCGCCGACGCCATGCACAAGCATGGCGCCAAGATCATGATCCAGATTACCCACATGGGCCGTCGCTCCCGTTGGGACGGTTTCCACTGGCCGACCCTGATGTCGCCGTCGGGTATCCGCGAACCGGTGCACCGCGCCACCTGCAAGACCATCGAGCCGGAAGAGATCTGGCGGGTGATCGGCAACTACGCGCAAGCCGCGCGCCGCGCCAAGGCCGGTGGCCTGGACGGCGTCGAACTGTCGGCCGTGCACCAGCACATGATCGACCAGTTCTGGAGCCCGCGCGTCAACAAGCGTACCGACGAATGGGGCGGCACTTTCGAGGGCCGGATGAAGTTCGGTCTGGAAGTCCTGAAAGCCGTGCGTGCCGAAGTCGGTGACGATTTCTGTGTCGGCATGCGCATCTGCGGTGACGAGTTCCACCCGGACGGTCTGTCCCACGAAGACATGAAGCAGATCGCCAAATATTACGACGACACCGGCATGCTCGATTTCATCGGCGTCGTCGGCTCGGGTTGTGACACCCACAACACCCTGGCCAACGTGATTCCGAACATGAGTTATCCACCGGAGCCGTTCCTGCACCTGGCGGCCGGGATCAAGGAAGTGGTCAAGGTTCCGGTGCTGCACGCGCAGAACATCAAGGACCCGAACCAGGCCACGCGGATTCTTGAGGGCGGTTACGTCGACATGGTCGGTATGACCCGCGCCCACATCGCCGACCCGCACCTGATCGCCAAGATCAAGATGGGCCAGATCGACCAGATCAAGCAGTGCGTCGGCGCCAACTACTGCATCGACCGTCAGTATCAAGGTCTGGACGTGCTGTGCATCCAGAATGCTGCGACTTCCCGTGAATACATGGGCGTGCCGCACATCATCGAGAAATCCACCGGGCCGAAACGCAAGGTGGTGATCGTCGGTGCCGGCCCGGCGGGGATGGAAGCTGCCCGTGTGGCGGCCGAGCGTGGCCACGATGTGACCCTGTTCGAGAAGAAGGAATTCATCGGCGGCCAGATCACTACGGCTTCGAAAGCACCGCAGCGTGACCAGATTGCCGGTATCACTCGCTGGTTCCAGCTGGAACTGGCACGGCTGAAAGTCGACCTGCGCCTGGGCACTGCCGCAGATGCCGACACCATCATGGACCTGCGTCCGGACATCGTGGTGCTGGCGGTCGGCGGTCACCCGTACCTGGAACAGAACGAACACTGGGGCGCCGCTGAAGGGCTGGTCGTCAGCAGCTGGGACGTGCTCGACGGCAAGGTCGCGCCGGGCAAGAACGTGCTGGTCTACGACACCATCTGCGAGTTCACCGGGATGTCGGTGGCCGACTTCCTCGCCGACAAGGGCAGCCAGGTCGAGATCGTCACCGACGACATCAAGCCGGGTGTGGCCATCGGCGGTACGTCGTTCCCGACCTACTACCGCAGCATGTACCCGAAAGAAGTGATCATGACCGGCGACATGATGCTGGAGAAGGTCTACCGCGAAGGCGACAAGCTCGTCGCGGTGCTGGAGAACGAATACACCGGCGCCAAAGAGGAGCGGGTGGTGGATCAGGTGGTCGTCGAGAACGGCGTGCGCCCGGACGAAGAAATCTACTACGCCCTCAAGGACGGTTCGCGCAACAAGGGCCAGATCGATGTCGAGGCACTGTTTGCGATCCAGCCACAACCTTCGTTGAGCAGCACCGGCGACGGTTACTTGCTGTTCCGCATCGGTGACTGCGTGGCGCAGCGTAATACCCACGCCGCCATCTACGACGCACTCCGGCTCTGTAAGGATTTTTGACGGCTCAGCTGCGAGCCCAAGCTGCAAGCCGCAAGTAAAAGCACTGCAGTTTCCACTGCTCTTTCTTGCAGCTTGTAGCTTGTAGCTTGCACCTCGCCAGAGGTGACTCTGATGTTGAACACCCTTCTTCCAATCCTGTTGTTCGCAGCCCTGGCCCTCGCGGTGCTGGGTGCGTTGCGGCGGGTGGCCATGTGGCGCCGGGGCCGGGCCTCGAAGGTCGATCTGATTGGCGGCCTGTTCGCCATGCCCAAGCGTTACATGGTCGATCTGCACCACGTGGTGGCGCGGGACAAATACATCGCCAACACCCACGTCGCCACGGCGGGCGGTGCGGTGGCGTCGATCGTGCTGGCGATTCTGGTGCACGGTTTCGGTTTGCATAACCGCATTCTCGGCTACGCGTTGCTGCTGATGACGGCGGTGATGTTCGTCGGGGCGATCTTCGTTTACCGGCGTCGGCTCAACCCGCCGTCGCGGCTGTCGAAAGGCCCGTGGATGCGCCTGCCGAAAAGCCTGCTGGCGTTCTCGGCGTCGTTCTTCCTGGTGACCTTGCCGGTGGCCGGGATCCTGCCGGAGAACTTCGGCGGCTGGGTGCTGGCGGCGATTCTCGGGGTTGGTGTGCTGTGGGGCGTGTCGGAACTGTTCTTCGGCATGACCTGGGGCGGCCCGATGAAGCACGCCTTCGCCGGTGCGTTGCACCTGGCCTGGCACCGTCGCGCCGAACGTTTTGGTGGCGGCCGTTCCACGGGTTTGAAACCGCTGGACCTGAACGATCCAACCGCGCCACTGGGCGTGGAGAAACCCAAGGATTTCACCTGGAACCAGTTGCTCGGTTTCGACGCCTGCGTGCAGTGCGGCAAGTGCGAAGCGGCGTGCCCGGCGTTCGCCGCCGGCCAGCCGTTGAACCCGAAAAAGCTGATTCAGGACATGGTCGTCGGCCTCGCCGGCGGCACCGATGCCAAGTTCGCCGGCAGCCCGTATCCGGGCAAACCGGTGGGCGAACACGGCGGCAATCCACATCAACCGATCGTCAACGGTCTGGTCGACGCCGAAACCTTGTGGTCGTGCACCACCTGCCGCGCCTGCGTCGAGGAATGCCCGATGATGATCGAGCACGTCGATGCCATCGTCGACATGCGCCGCCACCTGACTCTGGAAAAAGGCGCGACCCCGAACAAGGGCGCCGAAGTCCTGGAAAACCTGATTGCCACCGACAACCCCGGCGGTTTCGCCCCGGGCGGACGGATGAACTGGGCAGCGGACCTGAACCTCAACCTGCTCAGCGAGAAGAAGTCCACCGACGTGCTGTTCTGGGTCGGCGATGGAGCCTTCGACATGCGCAACCAGCGCACCTTGCGTGCGTTCGTCAAAGTGCTGAAAGCGGCCAAGGTCGACTTCGCGGTGCTCGGTCTGGAAGAGCGCGACAGCGGCGACGTGGCCCGACGTCTGGGTGACGAAGCGACCTTCCAGTTGCTCGCCAAACGCAATATCCAGACCCTGGCCAAATACAGCTTCAACCGCATCGTCACCTGCGATCCGCACAGCTTCCATGTGCTGAAAAACGAGTACGGCGCGTTCGATGGCAACTACCTCGTGCAGCACCACAGCACTTATCTGGCGGAAATCATCCAGGCCGGCGCGCTGAACCTCGGTCAGCACAAAGGCAACAGCGTGACCTATCACGACCCGTGCTACCTCGGCCGCTACAACGGCGAGTACGAGGCGCCGCGCGAAGTGCTGCGCGCTCTCGGCATCGAGATCAAGGAAATGCAACGTTCCGGCTTCCGTTCGCGCTGCTGCGGCGGCGGTGGCGGGGCGCCGATCACCGACATTCCGGGCAAGCAGCGGATCCCCGACATGCGCATGGAAGACATCCGCGAGACCGGCGCCGAGCTGGTGGCCGTGGGTTGTCCACAATGCACGGCGATGCTCGAAGGCGTGGTCGAACCGCGTCCGCTGATCAAGGACATCGCCGAACTGGTGGCCGACGCGCTGCTCGAAGACGCCGCGCCGAACAAGCCTGCCACCCCGGCCAAACGTGAACCTGCGGAGGCCCACTGATGAGCGACATTATCCGCCGCGACCCCCGCGCCGAATGGATCGCACGCAACCGCCTGCACCCGCTGCACGCGGCCATGCAACCGGCGCAACACAGCTGGATGGGGCCCAATGGGATCATCCGCAAGAATCCGCACGGCATCGGTTTCATCGGCCCTAACGGCATCAAGCGCATCGACCGCAGCGGCGCTCAACAGGGCGGGGCGGTCAAACGTTCGGCCGCGGTCGAAGTGCAATTGCCGCTGCATCAGGTGCCGGCCCCGGCGTTCTACATCAGCGTGGTGCCGGACATGGTCGGCGGCCGCTTGAGCAGCCACGACCGTGATTTGCTCGGCCTGGCCCATCAACTGGCCGGCAGCGACGGCGCGGTACTGGCCGTGGTGTTCGGCGAGCACAAGGAAAACGCTTTCGCCACCGCAGGCGTTGACCGCTTGCTGGTGCTGGAAGGCGAAGAATTCAGCGGTTATGCACCGGAACAACGGATCCAGGGCCTGCGGGCTGTGGATAACCAGTTCAACCCGCGTCACTGGCTGCTGCCGGACAGTCGCAGCGGTGGCGGCGAACTCGGTCGGCGCTTTGCCGCTGCACTGGGTGAGCGCCCGGCCACACGGGTCTGGCAGGTCAAGGATCAGGAGTGCATCGGCCGCGCCGGTGCGGGGTTACAGGATCTGGCCCGCCCGGTGGCGCGTTTGATTCTGGCGTCCGCCGAATGTGCAGAACCGGTCAGCGAAACCCGTCACGAAGCGCTGCCGGTTGAGTTATCCACACCCGTCGCGCGCAGCCTGTCGCGGATTGAGGATCTGGGTGCGGTAGCGGTGGATCCGGCAGCGATTCCGATGGCCGAAGCCGAGTTCATCTTCTCCGGCGGCAACGGAGTCAAGGACTGGGAGCTTTTCCACAGGACTGCCGCCGCCCTCGGCGCCACCGAAGGTGCTTCGCGGGTGGCGGTGGACGATGGCTTCATGGCTCGTGATCGTCAGGTCGGCGCGTCCGGCACCTGGGTCACCGCGCGGGTTTACGTGGCCGTGGGGATTTCCGGGGCGATCCAGCACCTGCAAGGCATCGGTGCCTGCGACAAGGTCGTGGCGATCAACCTCGATCCGGGCTGCGACATGATCAAGCGTGCCGACCTGTCGGTGATCGGCGAAAGCGCGGAAATTCTTCAGGCCTTGATCGCGGCGGTAGAGGCTTACCGCAACGAAGCCAAGCGCGATGCGGCTTAAGGAACGGTTATGAGCACAAAGATCATCAGTCTGGTTTCAATCGGCGCCCACCCGACCTCCGGCCGCCCGCGCCGCGCCGATCAGGACGCACGCGCGGTGGAACTCGGCCTGCAACTGGCAGGGGATAACCTGCAAGTGCTGCACGCCGGCGACATCGCGGAACCGGCGCTGCGCGCCTATCTGGGCATGGGACTTGCGCAGATGCATGTGCTGGAACAACCGGCGGGCGCCGATGCGCTGCCGGCGTTGACCGAGTATCTGCGTGATGCTGGCGCACAGGTCGTGTTGACCGGCAGCCAGGCGGAAACCGGCGAGGGCTCGGGGATGTTGCCGTTCCTGCTGGCCGAAGGGCTGGGCTGGCCGCTGGTGGTGGGGTTGGCTCAGGTTGAGTCGATCAACGACGGTTCGGCACTGGTGCTGCAAGCGTTGCCCCGTGGGCAGCGGCGCCGGCTGAAGGTGCGCCTGCCGTTTCTGGCGACTGTGGATAACGCTGCGCCCAAGCCTCGGCAAAGTGCTTATGGCCCGGCGCGACGTGGCGTTCTCCAGGCTGAGGACGTGGAAGTGGTGGATGATGAATTGCTTGCGGTGGCGACCCTGCAACCAGCCAAGCCTCGGCCGAAACGGTTGAAGGTGATCAAGGCCAAGAGCGGGGCGGACCGGATGAAGGCGGCGACGGCCAAGGCCAGTGGGGGTGGTGGGCAAGTACTAAAAGGTGTGACGGCGCAGGCCGGTGCTGAAGCGATTTTGAAGTTGTTGATCGAAGAAGGTGTTGTCCGCTAGAAGCCCCCTCACCCTAGCCCTCTCCCGGGGGGAGAGGGGACTGACCGAGTTGGGCCGGCCACTTACATCGACCTGCGACTCCGGTGGTGACCTTGGTTCGCCAAGACTCGATCACTCTCTCGCCAGATTTGAGAAAACTTGAGGTCACGATAAACGCTCAGGTCGATGTACCTCGCGAGATCACCACCGTAGGCTCCCTCTCCCCCCGGGAGAGGGCTGGGGTGAGGGCAGCGGTCACAAGCCATCCACTCCTCAGAATTTACACACAATCCCTGTTAACCACTCTGTGGATAACATGTTCGCCCCTCTCCCAACCCCATACAAACCAAGTCCTTCAGCCCCCAGATCAAAAAACAACCAGCCTAACTCGCGGTTTTTTCTGAGTTTTTCCCCAGCTTAACTCCCAGACTTGCCCCCAATCTCTGTTGGCGCTTCTGTGGATAAGATGTTCGCTGTACGCTGCAAGCCATATAAACCGTGGCTTACAAAGATCTGATCAAAAAACGCTCAATTCAGTCTTTTAACCCGCCAATCCCCACGCAAACCCCTATTTATCAACGCCTCCAGCGCTTTTCCACAGCACCCGACAAGTTACCCCCGAACTCTGTTGGCGCTTCTGTGGATAAGGTGTTCGCCATCCTCTACAAGCCACGTAATCCTTGATATGTAGACGATTGATCAAAAAACAATCAATCGCCAATGGAAACCCTGCTTCTGGATAAGTCACGAATTTTCTTCACAAAATCCCGATTATTTTTCCAGGTCATCCACAGTTGTCCCCATTAGCTGTGGGTGTCTATGTGGATAACTTGTTCGCCAAACCCTGCAACCCCCGGCGGGCTTAGTCCAAAAGGCAATTGATCAGATTTCATACAGTTCTAAGAGGCTGCCTTGACTTCGATCCGGTGCCTGTCTTCACTGCAATGGCACAAGGACAGCCTTCACTTATCCACATCTGGTTCAGGGAGAACGCGTGATGGATACCCGGCCCCACCGCTTACCCCTCAATCCCTGCACGCTCCGTGCTCTGCCGGCAGCTTCGCCACGCAAGCGCACGTTGCGTCGTGCCGCCAATCAGCACGCCCGTCTGTAGCGCCTGATTCCTGCCCAAACCGTTGTACTGCCGTCGGGATTTCCCGGAGGCCAGGTGCCCGTTCGCCCATTGATTGCAGGCAACCGCAGAGTTGCCCCATCTGCCTGAGAGAGGAACCACCTCATGACACGGATCGCAACGCCCATCAGCGAAATCAAGGAACACTACGACGTCATCGTCATTGGCTCCGGGTACGGCGGCGGCATTGCCGCGTCGCGCCTGTCCCGGGCCGGTAAAAAGGTCTGTCTGCTGGAACGCGGTCGGGAGATCCAGCCCGGCGAATACCCCAACACCATGATCGCCGCGACCGAGGAATTGCAGGTGCACGATCCGGACGGCCACATCGGCTCGCGCACCGGGTTGTTCGACTTGCACGTCAACGCGCAGCAGAACGTGGTGGTCGGTTGCGGCCTCGGCGGCACGTCGCTGATCAATGCCAACGTTTCCCTGGAGCCGACCGTCGATGTTTTCCAGGATCCGCGCTGGCCACTGGCGGTACGTGAGGACCACGACGGCTTGCTCAAGGAGGGTTACGCCAAGGCCCGGGAGATGCTCAAGCCCAATCCCTACCCGAGCACCTCGCCGAACCTGCCGAAGCTTGATGCCAACAAAAAATCCGCAGATTTCCTCAAGCAAGGCGCGCACTTCTACAAGCCGCCGATCAACGTGACCTTCGACAAACTGCCCAACAACCTCAACCACGTCGGCGTCGAGCAACTGCCGTGCAACCACTGCGGCGACTGCGTTTCGGGCTGTAACAACAAGGCCAAGAACACCACGCTGATGAACTACCTGCCGGACGCCACCAATCATGGCGCGGAGATTTTCTGCCAGGCCCAGGTGCGGCATCTGGAGCGCGACGGCAATGGCTGGATCGTGCACTTCCAGTACCTCGACAGCGGCCGCGAGAAATTCGACGCGCCGACCTTGTTCGTGAAGGCCGACATCGTCGTGGTCTCCGCCGGCACCCTCGGCTCCACCGAGATTCTGCTGCGCTCGCGGGACAAAGGCCTGGTGATGTCCGGGCAGCTCGGCGAGAACATGAGCGGCAACGGCGACATCCTCGGCTTCGGTCACAACTGCGAGCAGACCATCAACGGCATCGGCTTCGGCGCGCACTCGGCCAAGGAAATGCAACCGGTCGGCCCGTGCATCACCTCGATCATCGACATGCGCACCGAGGGTGACCGCAGCAGTCGCATGGTCATCGAGGAAGGTTCGATCCCGGGCGCCCTTGGCCGGCCGATGGTGCCGGCAATGGCCGGGTTCGCCGAGATGATCGGCAAGCCCACCGACGACAGCTTCAGCGGCAAGGTGAAGTACAAGGAGCGCGAAGCCGAAAGCTTCCTGCGTGGCCCGTATCACGGCGCGCTGCACAACCTGCAGACCTACCTGATCATGAGCCACGACAGCGGCCAGGGACGCATGGTCCTCGACAGCAAGGATCAACTGCGCATCGACTGGCCGGGCGTCGGCGAGCAGGAAAACTTCAAGATCGGCAACGAGCGGCTGTACCAGAGCACCAAGGCCCTGGGCGGGATCTGGGTCGAGAATCCGATCTGGACCAAGCTGCTCAAGCACAGCATCGTCTCGGTGCATCCGCTGGGCGGTTGCGTGATGGGCGAAGACGCCGCGCAAGGCGTGGTCAACCACAAGGGCCAGGTGTTCAGTGGCGCCAGTGGCACCGATGTCTACGCCAACCTGTACGTGACCGACGGCGCAGTGATCCCGACCTCACTGGCAGTCAATCCGCTGCTGACCATCTCCGCCGTGAGCGAGCGCAACATGGGCCTGCTGGCCGCTGATCGTGGCTGGACGATCGACTACACGCTGCCGTCGGCGCCGCGCAAACAGACCGCGCCGCCGACCCTTGGCGTGCAGTTCACCGAAACCATGAAGGGCTACTTCTCCCGCGCCTTCACCGCCGCGCAAAGCACCGACCTCAAGGTTTATGAGGCGGCCGCCAAACGCGGCGAGGTGGACAACTCGCCGATCGACTTCACCCTGACCATCACCGCCAACGACCTCAACCGGATGATCAAGGAGCCGGAACACGCCGCGACCATCGTCGGCACGGTGATCGCCCCGGCGCTGTCGCCGGAACCGCTGACCGCCAGCAACGGTGTGTTCAATCTGTTCGAGCAGTTCGAGCAGCAGGTCGACACGCGCCACATGAAGTACGACATGAAGCTGACCGCCGAGGACGGCCACGACTATTTCTTAAGCGCCTTCAAGACCGTGCCGGAAGACAACGGCGTGCTGAATATCTGGCACGACACCAGCACCCTCTACGTGACGCTGTATCGCGGGCCGGACAAGTCCGGTGAGGTGATCGGCTCCGGGGTGATGCACATCAAACCGACCGATTTCGCCAAGCAGATGACCACCATGAAAGTCCTCAATGCGCGCAACGAGCGTGAGCGCATCGAAGGGCTGGCGCGGTTCGGCAAGTTCTTCGCCGGGATTCTCTGGGAGAGTTATGGCGGGGTGTTTGCCGGTGACAAATACTTCAATCCCGACGCGCCGCCACGGCTGAAACGGCCACTGGATGCACCGACGCCGGCCGTGCATTTCTTCCCTACTGAAGACGGCGTGCAGTTGCGCCTGACCCGTTATCAGGCCGGCAGCAAAGGCCCGGTGATGCTGGTGCATGGTCTGGGTGTGGGCTCGAATATCTTCTCGACCGATACGATCCAGACCAACCTGCTGGAGTTTCTCTGCAAGCACGACTACGATGTGTGGCTGCTGGATTTCCGGGTGAGCATCCTGCTGCCGGCAAGCAAGAAGGAATGGAACGGCGACCAGATCGCCCAGTACGACTTCAAGGCCGCCATCGCACAGATCCAGCAGGAAACCAGAGCCAGGGACGTGCAGTGCGTGGTGCATTGCTACGGCGCGACCACGTTCTTCATGTCGCTGCTCGCCGGTTTGCAGGGCGTGCGTTCGGTGGTCTGCTCGCAGATTGCCGCCGACACGGTGGTCGCGACCGCAACGGGATTGAAGGCCGGTCTGCACTTGCCGGGAATGCTCGACGCGATCGGTATCAAATCCATGACCGCCTACGCCGACAGCAAGGAGAACTGGTTCAACCGGCTCTACGACAAGGCGCTCAACGGCTACGCGCGGATCGAAGCCCAGGGCTACTGCACCAACCCGGTGTGTCACCGCATCACCTTCATGTACGCCTCGCTGTATCGCCACGACACCCTCAACGAAACCCTGCACGACAACCTGCACGAACTGTTCGGCGAGTCGAACATCGAGACCTTCGAGCACCTGGCGCTGATCGTACGCAAAGGGCATCTGGTGGATTTCAAAGGGCACGACGTGTACATGCCGCACTTTGACCGGCTGACCATGCCGATCTGTTTCATCAGCGGCGCCGACAACCAGTGTTATCTGCCGGAAAGCACGCTCAAGACCTATCAGCGGGTTTGCGAGAAGCACGGGCCGGAGCGCTACAGCCGGCATGTGGTACCGGGTTACGGCCACATCGATTGCATGTTCGGCAAGAACGCGGTGGTCGATGTGTATCCGATCATCCTTGAACACCTGGAGAAAACGGCCCTCGGATAGCCCCCGATCGTGTCGATCGTTCCCACGCTCTGCGTGGGAACGCCGCATGGACGCTCTGCGTCCGCTTTTGTGACGCGGAGCGTCACGAGATGCATTCCCTCGCGGACGGTTCGACGCTTCGACGGGGGAACGATCTGGGGAACTGATATGGACAGCTACATCCGCTGGTTTCAACGCTTCATCTGGCTCGGCATTGCCATGAACATGGTGTTCGCGATCCCGGCGCTGTTCGCGCCGGGGTTGCTGACATCGGTGGTCGGCCTGCCGCCGCAACTCTCCGACCCGTGGCTGGAAAACGCCGGGATGCTGCTGGTGGGCATCAGCGTGTTCTACATGCCGTCGGGCTTCAACGCGCCGCGCTACGTGGTGCATTCCTGGCTGTGCGTGCTGACACGGCTGATCGCCGTGGCGTTCTGGATCTACCTGATCAACACCAGCAGCCAGGGTTCGGTGTTTGTACCGATGTTGATGGGCGACCTGAGTTTCTTCCTGATCCTCGGCATCCTGCTGTACCTCGGCACCACCCCTGAAAACCGACCGCTGACGCTGCTCTGTGACGGCTGGCGCGAATGGCGCGCAGCGTGGGCGCGGCAGTGGCAGAGTCACGCGTTCAAGGTCGGCACGCTGGTCGTGGTGGCGCTGCTGGCGTTCATCGGTTACCAGACCTGGTATCAGATGCTGCGCGTGGTGCCGGAGCAGGATTACGCCTCCGACGAAGATCACTATAAATACGCCGCCATCGGTCTCGGTATCGAAGCGCGAATTCCGTATTACCTGTTCTCCGTGCTGCCGCAGATGTGCCCGGAAAAACTGCCGAAACCCGGTGGCTGGGAAGTCTTCGGTTTCCTGTTCGAGAACGGCAAGGACCTGCCGATCGGCATGGCCAAACGACAGATCGGCTACCCGACCGTCGAGCCGAACTGCGCGCTGTGTCATACCGGCTCCTATCGGGCGAATGCCAGCGACGTTGCCGTCAATGTGCCGAGTGCACCGGCCAACACCCTGCAACTGCAAGCCTTCCAGTGGTTCGCCTACGATTGTGCCAGCGACCCGAAATTCACCACCGACGCGGTGATGGCGGCGATCAACAGCAAGTTCCAGCTGGGCTTTTTCGAGAAGCTCTACAACCGCTACCTGATCATCCCGATGGCCAAGACCGCGCTGCTCAAACAGAAGCAGGCCTACGCCTGGCAGAAGCTGCGCCCGCAACAGGGACCGGGGCGCACCGACACCTTCAACCCGACGAAAATGGTGGTGTTCGGCTTCCCGGATGACTCGACCATCGGCACCGTCGACCTGCCGCAAGTGTGGAACCAGAAACCCCGGGAATCGATGTACCTGCACTGGGACGGCAATAACAACAAGATCCACGAGCGCAACTACGCGGCTGCGATGGCCGTGGGCGCGACGCCGGAATCGGTGCTGCCGCCGAGTTTCAACCGGGTGACCAACTGGCTGCTTGGGCACAAGGCGCCGGCGTGGCCGTGGGCACTGGATCAGGCCAAGGTAGCTCAGGGCAAACCGGTGTGGGAGGCTAACTGCGCGGGTTGTCACGATTTCGGTCGCGTCGACACCGGGCAGGTCACCACCAACATCGACCAGCTCGGCACCGATCAGCACCGGCTGAACTCGTTCACCACCGGGCTGGTGGCGGCCTTCCACACCTTCAAGAAACCGCCGTTCGATTTCGGTGCCTACCGCAAGACCCAGAGCTACAGCAACACGCCCACCGACGGCATCTGGCTGCGCGCGCCGTACCTGCACAACGGCTCGGTGCCGACCCTGTGGGACTTGCTGCAACCGCCGGAAAAACGTCCGCAGGTGTTCATCACCGGCTCCGATGTCTACGACCCGGTCAACGTCGGCTTCGTCACCAGCGGCGCCCAGGCCAAAGCCTCGGCGGACTTCACGTACGACACGCGCCTGGAAGGCAACCACAACAGCGGTCACCTGTACGGCACGACGCTGTCGGACGACGACAAGCGTGCGCTGATCGAATTCATGAAAACCCTGTGAACCCTTACGGATAGAGGATTACGCCATGTCAGCGGTCGGACATCTGAAACACGAATACGACAAGGTCAAGCTGCGCCTGCACGGCTTGTTCACGCGCATCGAAATGGCCTGGATGAAGCTCATCAGCGAACTCGAACCCAAGGAATTCGAGGCCATCATCAAGTTGCTCCAGCGCGGTCACGATCAGGCGCAATACGTGCTCAAGCACGGCGAGTTGCCGGACGACGAGCCGGCGGTGCCATGGGAATTGGCCCACGGTTTGTCAATCCTGCGTATCGGCAACGCGACGCCGCTGCCGCAATCGCCCGATCAACTGCAGACCAAGGTGCTCAAGGACGGCACGCTGCTGGGCTGTCGCAAGTGGGAGCTGCTGGATCTGCTGTGGAGCGAGGCGCTGCTCAAGTGGATCGAAAACCTGCGCCATCACGCGACCTTCGGCACCGATCCGGCGCTGGTGAAAATGGATCGCGAAGTGACGCTGGCGATTGCCGGCGACTGGGGCACCGGGCCGTTCAACAGCCATGCGCCGGCGGTGTCGGTGGCGAACCAGATGCAACTCGCCAATGCCGATTTCACCATTCACCTGGGGGATGTTTATTACGCCGGCACCCACTCTCAGGAGGACACCGACATGGCGGGCTGGCCGATGGGCACCCATGGTTCGTTCACCCTCAATTCCAACCACGAGATGTACAGCGGCGCCCACGGCTATTTCAAGGAACTGGCCGCGCGTTTTCCGGGGCAGCAGGGCACCAGCTACTTTGCCCTGATCAACGACGACTGGCTGATTGTCGGACTGGACACGGCGTACGCCTCGGACGTCATGAACCTGTACATGGATGGCACCCTGAACAAGCCGCAGATCGAGTGGATGAAAGGTCTGCCCAAACGCAACAAACTCATGGTGCTCAGCCACCATCAGGGCTTCGACATCACCGGGCACAACAAGACCGCGCTGTATCAACCGGTGTGCGATGCGCTGGGGCGTGAGCCGGATTACTGGTATTGGGGGCATCTGCACAATGGCATCGTCTATGCGCCGCAGGGTGGGCTGCATGCGCGCTGTGCCGGGCATGGAGCGATTCCCTATGGCACCACCAGCGAACTGAACGGGCATTCGCGGGTGCTGTTTTCGGAGACGCAGGATGCCAACGATCCGGACTATCCGCTGCGGGTGTTGAATGGGTACGCGAAGATCAGGTTGGTGGGGGAGGAGATTTTCGAGGAGTTTATCGGGGAGGATGGCTCGGTAAGGTGGTCATCGCAATGATGCGGTTGCTATAAGGACGCCATGATCGTTCCCACGTCGAGGCGTCGAACCGTCCGCGTGGGAATGCCTCAATGGACGCTCTGCGTCCGCTTTTGGGACGCAGAGCGTCCCCGGCTGCATTCCCACGCAGAGCGTGGGAACGATCGGTCAGATGCAATCAGCCTTGGACCGGCACGCCTTTGAGGTACGGTGCAGGCTCGGCGCCGAGATTGCTCAGCATCCGCTCGCTGTACCAATCCACGAAATTGACCACGCCGAACTCATAGGTCTTGGAGTACGGGCCCGGCTGGTACGCGGTGGAGTTGATCCCGCGCTGGTTCTCTTCGGCCAGACGACGGTCCTGATCGTTGGTCGCGTCCCACACCTTGCGCATGCGTTCGACGTCGTAATCCACGCCTTCGACCGCATCCTTGTGCACCAGCCATTTGGTGGTGACCATGGTTTCCTGAGCGCTGATCGGCCACACGGTGAATACGATGATGTGGTCGCCCATGCAGTGGTTCCACGAGTGCGGCAAGTGCAGGATGCGCATCGAGCCCAGGTCCGGGTTCTTGATCCGGCCCATCAGTTTGGCGCAGCCCTGTTTGCCGTCCATGGTCATCGACACGGTGCCCTTGAGCAGCGGCATGCGCACGATGCGGTTGCGCAGGCCGAAACTGGCGTGGGCGTAAGGGATCTTCTCGGCTTCCCAGGCAGCGGCGGAGGCGGCGACGTGATCCTTGAACGCCTGATCGGCACGCGGGTCGGTGACGTCGTCCCATTCCAGCAGGGTTTTCAACAGTTCCGGGTGAGAGCCGCTGCAGTGGTAGCACTCGCGGTTGTTTTCCAGCACCAGTTTCCAGTTGGCCTTTTCCATCAAGGTGGTGGTAATCGCCACCTTGGTGTTCTCCATGTCGTACGGTTCCATGTAGTGGTTCAGGGTCGACAGGAAGTCATCGATGGCCGGCGGGTTCTCCGCCAGGCTGATGAAGATGTAGCCGCCGGCAGTCTTCACGTTCACCGGTTTGAGGCCGTACTGCTTCATGTCGAAGTCGGCGCCCATTTCGGTGCCGGCGAACAGCAGGCGACCGTCCAGCTCATACGTCCACTGGTGATAGTGGCAGACCAGTTTGGCGACCTTGCCCTTGTCGCTGGTGCACAGGCGCGAGCCTCGGTGGCGGCAGACGTTGTGGAAGGCGTGCACCACGCCTTCGGCGCCGCGAATCACGATGATCGGGTTCTTGCCGATCTGCAGGGTGATGTAGTTGCCCTTGGCCGGGATTTCGCAGGTCATGCCGGCGATCAACCACTCTTTCTGGAAGATCTCCTGCATGTCGATATCGAACAGCCGCTCGTCGCTGTAGAACGGCTGCGGCAGGGAGTAGGTGCGCTCGCGTTCCTGCAGCATTTGTGCGGTGGCCTTGCGTGCGGGTTCCAGCGGGTCGCCCAGGCTGATTTTTGCGGTGTCCATCGATGTAATCCTCAAGGCCATCTGCGTGGCCGCGAAAGTGGCTGATCGGGTGTGCGGCTAAGGGGTGCTACGCAAGGTGTAAAGAATCTGTTTGTGTTGGGGCGAGTGTGGGGCCGCCGCTGCCCGGAACCTTATCCATGGGCGACATGGTGCAATCTGTTCCCGACGCGCAACCCCCGGTGGTTGGGGGCTGGTCGCGATAAGTATGTGAATGTCGCGGATAGGTAAACGGGGCGTTCGCGCTATACGCAGAATCGCCACATGAAGGCCGACAGTCGGCCGTGGAGAACAGCATGTCGAACAGCTTCCTGAATCCGGTCACCACCCAGACCTGGGCCAATGGCCGACACATCGTCCGTTGCGTCAAAGTCATCCAGGAAACCTGGGATGTGCGCACCTTCTGTTTCATGGCCGACCAGCCGATCCTGTTCTTCTTCAAGCCCGGACAGTTCGTGACCCTGGAGCTGGAAATCGAAGGCCAGCCGATCATGCGTTCGTACACCATCTCCAGCTCGCCGTCGGTGCCGTACAGCTTTTCGGTGACCATCAAGCGCGTGCCGGGGGGCAAGGTGTCCAACTGGCTACACGACACGCTGCATGAAGGCCAGGAGCTGGCGGTACACGGCCCGGTCGGGCTGTTCAACGCCATCGATTTCCCGAGCCCGAAAGTGCTGTACCTGAGCGGTGGTGTCGGCATCACACCAGTGATGTCCATGGCGCGCTGGTTCTACGACACCAACGGCAACGTCGACATGACGTTCATTCACAGCGCTCGCTCACCGAAAGACATCATTTACCACCGCGAGCTGGAACACATGGCGTCGCGGATCGACAACTTCAGCCTGCACCTGATCTGCGAAAAGCATGGGCTGGGCGAGCCGTGGGCCGGCTATCGCGGCTACCTCAACCACAAGATGCTGGAACTGATGGTGCCGGACTTCCTCGAGCGCGAAGTCTTCTGCTGCGGCCCGACGCCGTACATGACGGCGGTCAAACGCCTGCTGGAAAACGCCGGCTACGACATGAAGCGCTATCACGAGGAATCCTTCGGCGCCACGCCACCGGAAGCCCGCGCCGATGCGGTGGAGCAGGCCGAACAGGCAGCGGAAGCACCGGAAGTGCCGGCGGCGGATCTGCACCTGGTGGAATTCACCTCTTCGGACAAGAGCATCCGTGTTGCGCCGGGCGAGACCGTGCATGCGGCGGCTGCGAAGGTCGGCCTGATGATCCCGAAAGCCTGCGGCATGGGGATCTGCGGGACGTGCAAGGTACTCAAGCTGGGCGGCGAGGTGGAGATGGATCACAACGGCGGGATCACCGAGGACGACGAGGCGGAGGGGTACATTCTTTCTTGCTGCAGTGTGCCGAAGGGGGATGTTCGGATCGAATATTGAATTCAGTTTGCAGGCTTGGGGGCGATCTCTCGTAGGGGAGATCGTATGAAGTCATTAGTTGCTGTTTTTAAATAATCTCTAATGCGGCGAGAAGTCCAAAGAGCAAAAAAGTTAAGCCGGAAATTCTCTGATATTTATATAGTGTAAGTAGCGTGCGTTTGAAGTCTGGCGGAAAATTTTTAATATCTTTTGCGCTCAGTTTCCCTTGGTAAAGGTAGATTGCTGGACGTTTCAGGAAGCTAAAAATTTCCCCCATCATGTAGATCCGCCCCCGCACGCCTCCATGCCATAGCATCATAAGGCCTCCGGCGATCGAACTGTTTTGAAGGCTGTTCATTATTAGTTCTATTTTTGTTTTTGCGATATATAAAACGATGCAGTTGATTATTATGAGTGCGGCGACGTTTATGATGTTTAGAATGATAAAGGCATCTCTTGCAGTTTCATAACTCATCGGGTTTTCTCGTAAATCAATTCACCGGCGATTTCGCCGCCTTTTTCGCCCATATAGCCGACCGTAAAGGATCCGGCTCCCGCAACCACGATCCCGCACAGTGCCCCACCGATTCCTGCACTGGATACCCCGAGTGCTACGCAAATGGTGGAGGCCGTGCTTGCACCTACAGCAGAACCGACAGCTCCACCCAGAAAACTTCCGGTTTCGGTGAATTTAATCTTTTCGCACTCCTCGGCGTTCTCGTTCGTACAGACATCCTGAACCTTCATTGCCGAGGCTCCGCCAGCCACGGCCGTACCAATCCATCCGCCATATTTTACGTATTGCGAGGCTTTCACCACGCCTTGAATGTGAGTGGCGTACCCGGGCGGCTGGCCGATGCCGCCAGCCTTCCTCCAGCGGTGCACCAGGTGCGGATGCTCGATTCCTAGAGCGATCTTGAGGTTTGGGTGATCAGGGAGGCCAATGACTTTCTTCGTCAATCCGGTTAGCTGTCCGTCCAGCCGTTGAAGTAATTCGGCGCGCCGCTTTTTGAATGCTTTTGAGTTCAGGCTGCCATTGGTCTCGATAGTGCTGATATGCAATGCCTCAATGTCTTTCAAAGCGGCTTTTATGCCATCCAGATGATTAGCCGCCATGGCAGTACCAACCCCAATAACTTTTGACCCATCTGAAAGCGTCCTTCTGATGACCTCATAGTGCTGGGCAAAAAAGTCCGCCTCTTCCACCGTCAACGGCGCCAGCGCCATGCTGACGATGTGCGCGGTTTCCATCAGCAGTGATTCTTCATAAGTGCATTGCTGATTGTCTGGATCACTCAGAACAATCATCGATCCGGCCTTCACCACGTCCTCCAGTGGATTCAGGCTTTTGAATTTGGCGATGACATTCGGGTTGGGCGACGGAAACAGTTGCGCCTGTAGTTTCTCGGCGGACACGCTTTTCGGCACGATGTAGAACCCCGGCTCTGCGGGCGCCGGCAGCTCCTGCGGCCAATGCTCGCGGGGAACCATTCGCAAGTCGTTGACCGGACGCGGAGAGGAGGGCGGGGCTGAGTTCGGGCGTGTCACTTTCAGGTTCTGCTGGTGGGCGGCCCGCAGCAGACGTTCCGGATCGGGAGTTGCTGCAGGCTGTGGGAGCATCGACAAGCGTCGTGCCTTGGCCGTGCCGGTGATCGCTCCGTGCCTGTTTTGCTGCAGGATCCGAGACTGGTTCAGCAGGTTGTGTTGTTCCTGCACAAGCGCAAGGATTCCCTGCTCCGGAGTCAGGCGTCCGGCGGCAACCTCATCGGTGATGTGCTTGGCGAAATATGCGACTTGTTGATTGAACTGCACCCGCGCGATGCCGAACGCCAGATGGCGAGCACTGGCGGTCAGCGCCTGGCCGAGCAGGTTGCCTGCGGCATCCTCAACGCCGCAGGGATCATGTGGTCGAGGGTTCAATCCTGGCTGCCCCACGAGGTATGGCCGGTGGTGCCCGCAATGTGGTGTACCCAACTGATGCCGCGGTAACGAATGGCCAGTTGTTCTTGAGGCTGGGCATCATTTTGCAGAATCACGTGCGGCACATCCTGCGACAGTTCAGCGAGAACCGCCCCGTCGAGGGTGATCGAATAGAATTTTTCCTGCTGCCCCTGGGGCGAAGTGCGGTAGAGGCTGATCGTGCATTCGAGTTCTTCGCTGTTCGAATGCGCCTGGGCCAGCAAGGGGGAGGATTTGTCGACCGCTTTGGTGATGATGACCGGTTGGTGGACGGCTTTGCCGAGGTTGTTGTCGCGGCGCATTTCATGGCTCAAGGCGAACACCATGATTTCATCGGTATGGGCTTTCTGGTATTTGTTGCCGACCGATTCCGGGGTCGAACACCCGGCTGAAATAAGGCCTTGAGTCTTGCCGGTAATGGTCATGTAGGCAGGGTTCGCCATAGTCAGCACTCCTCGAAAACGGAGCAGGCAGTCTATGGCGAAGTCTGTTTGGTTTATGTAGGTCCTGGTGTAGGTCGATTCTGAAAATGCTCAGTCGATAAACAGATCCGTCATCAATTTCGCGTCACTCTTCGGCTCAAACCGATAGTGGTCGAATTCGCTCACGCCGCTTTCGCGCAAGATCTCTTCATCAATCAACAACCGCCCGGTAATCCGCCGCCCGCTGCTGCTCAGAATCACATGCGCGGCATCCGCCATGATCGCTGGCGTGCGCGCATGCTTGAACGACTCCCGATTGCCCAGCTGAAACTCGATGGCCGCCGTGGCAATCATGGTCTGCGGCCACAGCGAATTGACGCTGATTCCATAGTTGGCGAATTCCTCGCTCATGCCCACCGTCAGCATGCTCATGCCGTACTTGGTCACGGTGTAGGGGCTGTATTGCGCGAACCATTTGCTGGCCAGATTCAGCGGCGGTGACAGGTTGAGAATGTGCCCGGAGGACTTCTTCAGATAGGGCAGGGCGGCCTGGCTGCACAGCAACACCGCGCGGGTGTTGATCTGATGCATCAGGTCGAAACGCTTGAGTTCGATGTGCTGCACACCGGTCAACTTGATCGCCCCGGCGTTGTTCACGAGCGCATCGATCCCGCCAAAATGTTGATTGGCCTGGGCCAGCGCCTGTCGCACCGCCTCCTCATCCCGCACATCCAGTTGCAGCGCCAGGGCCTTGCCGCCGGCCGCTTCGACTTCCGCGGCGACGCTGTGGATGGTGCCGGGCAACTTGGCGTGCGGCTCGGCGCTCTTGGCCGCGATCACGATATTGGCCCCGTCCTGTGCAGCCCGCAGCGCAATCTCGCGCCCGATGCCACGGCTGGCGCCGGTGATGAACAAGGTTTTGCCTTTTAGCGACATGCGCAAGCTCCTGCTTATTGTTATGTGAGCGATGGCTCGACAGACAATGTAGTCGATGGAGCTGAAACGGGAGGGAGCCTGATCGCCGATCGTTCCCACGCTCCGCGTGGGAATGCAGCCTTTGACGCTCCGCGTCATGACGGTGCCTGGCGTTACATCAGTGGTGCGGCAGGAACGCGGAGCGTCCCGGGAGGCATTCCCACGCGGAGCGTGGGAACGATCAAGGAGGAGGCGATCAGGCCGACATGACTTCGCGGATGTCGCGTGCCAGTTCGCGTACGCGTTCTTCCTCGGTGTCCCACGAGCACATGAAGCGGGCGCCGCCCTTGCCGATGAAGGTGTAGAAGCGCCAGCCGCGCGCGGTGAGGGCGGCGATGGCCGGTTCCGAGAGTTGCAGGAACACGCCGTTGGCCTGGACCGGGAACATCAGTTCCACGCCCGGGATGTCGCTGACCAGTTCGGCCAGCAGTTGCGCGCAGTGGTTGGCGTGGCGGGCGTATTTGAGCCAGGCGTCGTTTTCCAGGATGCCGACCCACGGCGCCGACAGGAAGCGCATTTTCGAGGCCAGTTGCCCGGCCTGTTTGCAGCGGTAATCGAAGTCTTCGGCCAGTTTGTGGTTGAAGAACAGGATCGCCTCACCCACCGCCATGCCGTTCTTCGTGCCGCCGAAGCACAGCACGTCGACGCCGGCCTTCCAGGTCAGGTCCGCCGGCGAGCAGCCGAGGAATGCGCAGGCGTTGGAGAAACGCGCGCCGTCCATGTGCAGGTTCAGGCCCAGTTCCTTGCAGGTGTCGCTGATGGCGCGGACTTCTTCCGGGGTATAGACGCTGCCGACTTCGGTGGCCTGGGTCAGGGTCACGACGCGCGGTTTCGGGTAATGGATATCCTGGCGCTTGAGCGCGACTTCGCGGATCGAGGCCGGGGTGATCTTGCCGTTTTCAGTACCGGCGATCAGCAGTTTCGAACCGTTGGAGAAGAATTCCGGAGCGCCGCATTCGTCGGTTTCGACGTGGGCGGTTTCCGAGCAGATCACGCTGTGGTAACTCTGGCACAGCGACGACAGCGCGAGGGAGTTGGCGGCGGTGCCGTTGAAGGCGAAGAACACTTCGCAGTCGGTCTCGAACAGCTTGCGGAAATAATCGGAGGCGCGTGCTGTCCACTCATCGTCGCCATAGGCGCGCTGGTGGCCGTGGTTGGCCTGTTCCATGGCAGCCCAGGCTTCGGGGCAGATACCGGAGTAGTTGTCGCTGGCGAATTGTTGGCTCTTGTCGGTCATGGCCGGCTTCCGTGATCGAGGCGCTTGTGGCGCTTCGTGGGGTCAATGATGGTGCGCACTGTACCGAAGATCATCCGGGGAGCACACGGGATGTCGCTGTCAGAACTTTACAAGGATGCGAGCCGATTATGCACCTGAGCCGGCGCGACGGCGCACTCGATCTGCTCAAGTGGCTGGCGCTGCTGAGCATGCTGCTCGATCACTTGCGATATGTCGGGATCAGCGCCGATTGGCTGTATGGGCCGGGACGGCTGGCATTCCCGTGGTTCTGTCTGGCGATGGCGGCGAACCTGGCCCGTGACGGCGCGCGCAAGACCGAATGGCGTTATCTGGGCTGGTTGCTGCTGTTCAGCCTGCTCAGCGAGATTCCCTACCGCTTGTACATTCCCGAGTCCGACACCTTGAACGTGATGCCCACGCTGGCGCTGGGCTTGCTGGTGGCGCGGGGCTGGCAGGATCCAGCGCTGATTTCGCGACTGCTCGGCGTCAGTGCTTTGCTGGTGGCCGCGTTGTTTCCGGAGCGACTGATGTTCGGTCTGTTCGGCGTCTTGCTGCCGCTGGCGATGTTGCTGGTGTTTCGCAAACCCTGGTTTTTCAGCCTGCTGCCGGGCCTGCTGTGTCTGGCCGCGAATCAATGGCGGACGCTCTACGAATCCGCGCAGTTCGGCAACATTGTCGCCATCCTCGGGATTGTGACTTGCCTGATCGCGCCACTGCTCGGAATGTTCCTGTTGCGACAAGCCACTTACCTCCACGCGCCACCCATGCGGCGCTGGGCGTATGCGCTCTATCCCGCGCATTTCATGGTTCTTCTGGCCTTGCGCCAGCTACTTGTTTGAGTCCGTCGCCGCCGCCATGTCGTAAACGCACCTTTGCGTGGCGTCCGTAGGCATTTGACCTCCCTGCGCCGGCCATACCATCGCATCAAAGGGCATTGGCTGAACGCCGTGCCTTACCGAGACGAATGGCGCACAGATGCCGCTGGGAGAGACGCGATGTTCAGCAAGCAAGACCAGATCCAGGGTTACGACGATGCACTGCTGGCGGCGATGAATGCCGAGGAGCAACGTCAGGAAGATCACATCGAGCTGATCGCGTCGGAGAACTACACCAGCAAGCGCGTGATGGAAGCGCAAGGCAGCGGCCTGACCAACAAATACGCCGAAGGCTATCCGGGCAAGCGCTACTACGGAGGCTGCGAGCACGTCGACAAGGTCGAAGCCCTGGCCATCGAGCGCGCCAAGCAGCTGTTCGGCGCCGATTACGCCAACGTCCAGCCGCACTCCGGTTCCTCGGCCAACAGCGCCGTGTACCTGGCCCTGTTGCAAGCGGGCGACACCATTCTGGGCATGAGCCTGGCCCACGGCGGTCACCTGACCCACGGCGCCAAGGTTTCGTCTTCGGGCAAACTGTACAACGCCGTGCAGTACGGCATCGACACCAAGACCGGCCTGATCGATTACGACGAAGTCGAGCGTCTGGCCGTCGAGTGCAAACCGAAAATGATCGTCGCCGGTTTCTCGGCCTACTCGAAAACCCTCGACTTCCCGCGCTTCCGTCAGATCGCCGACAAGGTCGGTGCGCTGCTGTTCGTCGACATGGCTCACGTCGCCGGTCTGGTGGCTGCCGGTCTGTACCCGAACCCGCTGCCGTACGCCGACGTGGTCACCACCACCACTCACAAGACCCTGCGCGGTCCGCGTGGCGGGCTGATCCTGGCCAAGGCCAACGAAGAAATCGAGAAGAAGCTCAACGCGGCGGTATTCCCCGGCGCCCAGGGCGGCCCGCTGATGCACGTCATCGCCGGCAAGGCCGTGTGCTTCAAGGAAGCACTGGAGCCTGGCTTCAAGGCCTATCAGCAACAAGTGATCGACAACGCCCAGGCGATGGCGAGCGTCTTTATCAAACGTGGCTACGATGTAGTGTCCGGCGGCACCGACAACCACCTGTTCCTGGTCAGCCTGATCCGTCAGGGCCTCACCGGTAAGGACGCCGACGCCGCCCTCGGTCGCGCGCACATCACCGTCAACAAGAACGCCGTACCGAACGACCCGCAGTCGCCGTTCGTGACCTCCGGCCTGCGCATCGGCACCCCGGCGGTGACCACTCGCGGCTTCAAGGTGACCCAGTGCGTGACGCTGGCCGGCTGGATCTGCGACATCCTCGACAACCTCGGCGATGCCGATGTCGAGGCCAACGTCGCCCAGCAGGTTTCGGCCCTGTGCGCTGACTTCCCGGTTTATCGCTGAGCGTTCTGGAGTACATGACTATGCAACGCTATTCGGGCTTCGGCCTCTTCAAACACTCCCTCAGCCACCACGAAAACTGGCAGCGCATGTGGCGCACGCCTACCCCGAAAAAGGTCTACGACGTGGTCATCGTCGGTGGCGGCGGGCATGGTCTGGCGACCGCCTACTATCTGGCCAAGGAGCACGGCATCACCAACGTGGCCGTGGTCGAAAAGGGCTGGCTGGGCGGCGGTAACACCGCGCGCAACACCACCATCGTTCGCTCCAACTACCTGTGGGACGAGTCGGCGCACCTGTACGAACACGCGATGAAACTGTGGGAAGGCCTGTCTCAGGACCTGAACTACAACGTGATGTTCTCCCAGCGCGGCGTCTACAACCTGTGCCACACCCTGCAGGACATCCGTGATTCCGAGCGTCGGGTCAGCGCCAACCGCCTCAACGGCGTCGACGGCGAACTGCTCAACGCCAAGCAGGTCGCGGACGAAATTCCGTACCTCGACTGCTCGAAAAACACCCGCTACCCGGTGATGGGCGCGACCGTTCAGCGTCGCGGCGGCGTGGCCCGTCACGATGCCGTGGCCTGGGGCTTTGCCCGTGCCGCCGACGCCCTCGGTGTGGACCTGATCCAGCAGACCGAAGTGATCGGTTTCCGCAAGGAAAACGGCGTGTGCATCGGTGTTGAAACCAACAAGGGCTTCATCGGCGCCAAACGCGTCGGTGTGGTCACCGCCGGTAACTCCGGGCACATGGCCAAGCTCGCCGGTTTCCGTCTGCCGATCGAATCCCACCCGCTGCAAGCGCTGGTGTCCGAGCCGATCAAACCGATTATCGACAGCGTGATCATGTCCAATGCCGTGCACGGTTACATCAGCCAGTCCGACAAGGGCGACCTGGTGATCGGCGCCGGTATCGACGGCTACAACGGCTACGGCCAGCGCGGTTCGTACCCGGTGATCGAGCACACCATCCAGGCCATCGTCGAGATGTTCCCGGTGCTGTCGCGGGTGCGCATGAACCGTCAGTGGGGCGGCATCGTCGACACCACGCCGGACGCCTGCCCGATCATTTCGAAAACCCCGGTACCGAACATGTTCTTCAACTGCGGTTGGGGCACCGGCGGCTTCAAGGCAACTCCTGGCTCGGGCAACGTGTTTGCCGCGAGTCTGGCCAAGGGTGAAATGCACCCGCTGGCCGCACCTTTCTCCATCGACCGTTTCCACAACGGTGCGTTGATCGACGAACACGGCGCTGCGGCTGTCGCCCACTAACAGGAGAAATCCCCATGTTGCATATCTTCTGTCCTCACTGCGGCGAACTGCGCTCCGAAGAGGAATTCCACGCATCCGGCCAGGCGCACATCCCGCGTCCGCTGGATCCGAACAGCTGCACCGACGAGGAGTGGGGCGACTACATGTTCTTCCGCGACAACCCGCGCGGTCTGCACCACGAACTGTGGGATCACGTCGCCGGTTGCCGCCAGTACTTCAACGTCACCCGCGACACCGTGACCTACGAGATTCTCGAAACCTACAAGATCGGCACCAAGCCGCAATTCACCGACAAGGCTGACACTGCGAAAACAGCCACGACGGCGCTGGGAGAGAAGGTATGAGCCAGACCAATCGCCTGTCCAACGGTGGACGGATCGACCGCAACAAAGTGCTGAGCTTCACCTTCAACGGCCAGACCTACAAAGGGTTTGAAGGCGACTCGCTGGCCGCAGCCCTGCTGGCCAACGGCGTCGACATCATTGGCCGCAGCTTCAAGTATTCGCGTCCGCGCGGCATCTTCGCCGCCGGCGCCGAAGAGCCGAACGCTGTCCTGCAGATCGGTGCTACCGAAGCCACCCAGATCCCTAACGTGCGCGCCACGCAACAGGCGCTGTACCAGGGCCTGGTCGCCACCAGCACCAACGGCTGGCCGAGCGTCAACAACGATATGATGGGGATTCTCGGCAAGGTCGGCGGCAAGCTGATGCCGCCGGGTTTCTACTACAAAACCTTCATGTACCCGCAATCGTTCTGGATGACTTACGAGAAGTACATTCGCAAGGCTGCCGGCCTGGGCCGTTCGCCGACCGAAGTCGATCCGGACACCTACGACTACATGAACCAGCACTGCGACGTGCTGATCGTCGGCGCCGGCCCGGCCGGTCTAGCCGCAGCACTGGCTGCTGCCCGCAGTGGTGCGCGGGTGATCATCGCCGATGAACAGGAAGAGTTCGGCGGCAGCCTGCTCGATTCCCGCGAAAGCCTCGACGGCAAACCGGCGATGGAATGGGTGGCCGGCGTCATCGCTGAATTGAAGAACACTCCGGACGTGCTGCTGTTGCCGCGCGCCACGGTCAACGGCTACCACGACCACAACTTCCTGACCATTCATGAACGCCTCACCGATCACCTCGGTGACCGCGCGCCGATCGGCCAGGTGCGTCAGCGCATCCACCGCGTCCGCGCCAAGCGTGTGGTGCTGGCGACCGGCGCTCACGAGCGTCCGCTGGTCTACGGCAACAACGACGTTCCGGGCAACATGCTCGCCGGTGCGGTGTCGACTTACGTGCGCCGTTACGGCGTGGCACCGGGCAAAAAGCTGGTGCTGTCGACCAACAACGATCACGCCTACCGCGTGGCGCTGGACTGGCTCGACGCCAGCCTGCAAGTCGTCGCCATCGCCGACGCCCGCAGCAATCCGCGTGGCGCATTGGTCGAGGAAGCGCGCGCCAAAGGCATTCGCATCCTCACTGGCAGCGCCGTGATCGAGGCCCGTGGCAGCAAGCACGTGACCGCTGCCCGCGTGGCGGCGATCGATGTCAAAGGCCACAAGGTCACCAGCCCGGGCGAATGGCTCGACTGCGACCTGATCGCCAGCTCCGGCGGTTACAGCCCGGTGGTTCACCTGGCGTCGCACCTCGGCGGCAAGCCGATCTGGCGCGAAGACATCCTCGGCTTCGTACCGGGCGAAGCACCGCAGAAACGCGTGTGCGTCGGTGGCATCAATGGCGTCTACGGTCTTGGCGATTCTCTGGCTGACGGTTTTGAAGGCGGAGTGCGCGCTGCGTCCGAAGCCGGTTTCCAGACCGTTGAAGCCGTGTTGCCGAAAGCCCTGAGCCGTCTGGAAGAGCCGACGTTGGCGCTGTTCCAGGTGCCGCACGAGAAGGGCACTTCGCGGGCGCCGAAGCAATTCGTCGACCTGCAGAACGACGTGACCGCCGCGGCCATCGAGCTGGCGACCCGCGAAGGTTTCGAGTCGGTCGAGCACGTCAAACGCTACACCGCGCTGGGCTTCGGCACCGATCAGGGCAAGCTCGGCAACGTCAACGGCCTGGCGATTGCCGCCCGCTCGCTGAACGTGACCATCCCGCAGATGGGCACCACGATGTTCCGTCCGAACTACACGCCGGTCACTTTCGGCGCGGTAGCCGGTCGTCACTGCGGGCACATCTTCGAACCTGTGCGTTACACCGCACTGCATCAATGGCACCTGAAAAACGGCGCCGAGTTCGAAGACGTCGGTCAGTGGAAACGTCCGTGGTACTTCCCGAAAAACGGCGAAGACATGCATGCCGCCGTCAAACGCGAATGCAAGGCTGTGCGCGACAGCGTCGGTCTGCTGGACGCTTCGACCCTGGGCAAGATCGACATCCAGGGCCCGGACGCCCGCGAGTTCCTCAATCGCGTGTACACCAACGCCTGGACCAAGCTCGACGTGGGCAAGGCCCGTTATGGCCTGATGTGCAAGGAAGACGGCATGGTCTTCGACGACGGTGTGACGGCGTGTCTGGCCGACAACCATTTCGTCATGACCACCACCACCGGCGGCGCGGCTCGCGTCCTGCAGTGGCTGGAGCTGTACCACCAGACCGAATGGCCGGACCTGAAGGTGTACTTCACCTCCGTCACCGATCACTGGGCGACCATGACCCTGTCCGGCCCGAACAGCCGCAAGCTGCTCAGCGCCGTGACCGACATCGACCTGGCCAACGAAGCGTTTCCGTTCATGACCTGGAAAGAAGGTCTGGTCGGCGGTGTACCGGCACGGGTGTTCCGCATCTCGTTCACCGGTGAGCTGTCGTACGAAGTCAACGTCCAGGCCGACTACGCGATGGGCGTGCTGGAAAAAATCGTCGAGGCGGGCAAGCAGTACAACCTGACCCCGTACGGCACTGAAACCATGCACGTCTTGAGGGCGGAGAAGGGCTTCATCATCGTCGGCCAGGACACCGACGGCTCGATGACCCCGGACGACCTGAACATGGGCTGGTGCGTCGGTCGCACCAAACCGTTCTCGTGGATCGGCCAGCGCGGCATGAACCGTGAAGACTGCGTGCGTGACCAGCGTAAGCAACTGGTGGGCCTGAAGCCGATCGATCCGAACGTCTGGCTGCCGGAAGGTGCGCAACTGGTGTTCAACACCAAGCAGTCGATCCCGATGACCATGGTCGGCCACGTGACCTCCAGCTACGCGCACAACTCCCTCGGCTATTCGTTTGCCATGGGCGTGGTGAAGGGCGGTCTCAAGCGCATGGGCGAGCGGGTGTTCGCACCGCTGGCAGACGGCAGCGTGATCGAGGCGGAAATCGTTTCTTCGGTGTTCTTCGACCCGAAAGGTGATCGCCAGAACATCTAACTGATCGCTCCCGCGCCTGGCGCGGGAGCGACACCGAATTCAGGAAGGGTGCTTTATGACCGCAGCCAACGTTTACCAACAACGCCCGACCACCGGGGCCAAGGCCGAGTCGTCGCTGCATCACGCCGACCTCGCCAGCCTGGTCGGCAAGGGCCGCAAGACCGCCGGTGTCACCGTGCGCGAGAAGAAACTCCTCGGCCATCTGACCATCCGTGGCGATGGCCACGATGCCGCGTTCGCCGCCGGTGTGCACAAGGCGCTGGGCATTGAATTGCCGGGCGCCCTGAGTGTGATCGTCAAAGGCGAAACCAGCCTGCAATGGATGGGCCCGGACGAGTGGCTGCTGATCGTGCCGAGCGGTGAAGAGTTCGCTGCCGAACAGAAACTGCGCGAAGCGCTGGGCGATCTGCACATCGCAATCGTCAACGTCAGCGGCGGCCAGCAAGTGCTTGAATTGAGCGGCCCGAACGTACGTCAGGTACTGATGAAATCCACCAGCTACGACGTGCACCCGAACAACTTCCCGGTCGGCAAGGCTGTGGGCACGGTGTTCGCCAAGTCGCAGCTGATGATCCGTCATACCGCCGAAGACACCTGGGAACTGCTGATCCGTCGCAGCTTCTCGGATTACTGGTGGTTGTGGTTGCAGGATGCGTCCGCCGAATACGGCCTTAGCGTTCAGGCCTGATCAGGAGAAAACGATGAGCCGCGCCCCAGACACATGGATTCTGACCGCCGACTGCCCCAGCGTTCTCGGCACCGTGGACGCGGTGACGCGTTTTCTGTTCGAGCAGGGCTGTTACGTCACCGAACACCACTCGTTCGATGACCGCCTCTCGGGGCGTTTCTTTATTCGTGTGGAATTCCGTCAGCCCGACGGTTTCGACGAGCAATCCTTCCGCGCCGGCCTCGCCGAACGCGGTCAGGCGTTCGGCATGATCTTCGAGCTGACCGCGCCGAACTACCGGCCAAAAGTCGTGATAATGGTCTCCAAGGCCGATCACTGCCTCAACGACTTACTCTACCGCCAGCGCATCGGCCAGCTGTCGATGGACGTGGCGGCGGTGGTGTCGAACCACCCGGACCTCAAGCCGCTGGCCGACTGGCACCAGATTCCCTACTACCATTTCCCCCTCGACCCGAACGACAAACCGGCCCAGGAGCGGCAGGTGTGGCAAGTGATCGAGGAGGCTGGCGCCGAACTGGTGATCCTCGCCCGCTACATGCAGGTGCTGTCGCCGGAGCTGTGCCGCAAGCTCGATGGCAAGGCGATCAACATTCATCACTCGCTGCTGCCGGGCTTCAAGGGCGCCAAGCCGTATCACCAGGCCTACAACAAGGGCGTGAAACTGGTGGGCGCCACCGCGCACTACATCAACAACGACCTCGACGAGGGGCCGATCATCGCGCAGGGCGTCGAGGCCGTGGATCACAGTCATTACCCCGAAGACCTGATCGCCAAGGGCCGCGACATCGAAGGCCTGACCCTGGCCCGGGCCGTGGGTTATCACATTGAGCGGAGGGTGTTCCTGAACGCCAATCGCACCGTCGTTCTTTAAGTCATAACAACGCAAAACCAACAAGCAATAACCCGAGCACTTAACGCGCTGCCTGCCTGGGCGGCGCGGTTCCATAAAAACAACAGCGAGGTGAAAGCATGTCTGGCAATCGTGGTGTGGTGTATCTCGGCGCTGGCAAGGTCGAAGTACAGAAAATCGACTATCCGAAAATGCAGGATCCGCGCGGCAGGAAGATCGAGCACGGTGTCATCCTGCGTGTGGTTTCAACCAACATTTGCGGCTCCGACCAGCACATGGTGCGCGGCCGTACCACGGCGCAGACCGGTCTGGTGCTGGGCCACGAGATCACTGGTGAAGTGATCGAAAAAGGCTCCGACGTCGAGAACCTGAAAATCGGCGATCTGGTGTCCGTTCCGTTCAACGTGGCTTGCGGGCGCTGCCGTTCCTGCAAGGAGCAACACACCGGCGTCTGCCTGACCGTCAACCCGGCCCGTGCCGGCGGTGCCTACGGTTACGTCGACATGGGCGACTGGACCGGTGGCCAGGCCGAATACGTGCTGGTGCCGTACGCCGACTTCAACCTGCTGAAACTGCCGGACCGCGACAAGGCCATGGAGAAAATCCGTGACCTGACCTGCCTCTCCGACATTCTGCCGACCGGTTACCACGGCGCCGTCACCGCGGGCGTTGGTCCGGGCAGCACCGTTTACATCGCGGGCGCAGGCCCGGTCGGCCTGGCCGCTGCTGCTTCGGCCCGTCTGCTGGGCGCGGCGGTGGTGATCATCGGCGACGTCAACACCATCCGCCTGGCCCACGCCAAGGCTCAGGGTTTTGAAGTGGTCGACCTGTCGAAAGACACCCCGCTGCACGAACAGATCGCCGCGCTGCTGGGCGAACCTGAAGTGGATTGCGCGGTGGACTGCGTGGGCTTCGAAGCCCGTGGTCATGGTCACGACGGCGTCAAATCCGAAGCTCCGGCCACCGTACTCAACTCGCTGATGGGCGTGGTGCGCGTAGCTGGCAAGATCGGCATTCCGGGCCTGTACGTGACCGAAGATCCGGGTGCCGTGGACGCTGCCGCGAAAATGGGCAGCCTGAGCATTCGCTTCGGCCTCGGCTGGGCCAAATCCCACAGCTTCCACACCGGCCAGACCCCAGTGATGAAGTACAACCGCCAGCTGATGCAGGCGATCATGTGGGACCGCATCAACATCGCCGAAGTGGTGGGCGTGCAGGTCATCAGCCTCGACCAGGCGCCGGAAGGCTACGGCGAGTTCGATGCCGGCGTGCCGAAGAAGTTTGTGATTGATCCGCACAAGTTGTTCAGTGCGGCGTAAGCGATGAGGCAATAAAAAAACGGCGACCCTGGGTCGCCGTTTTTTATGAGGGGTGCTGCGTTCCAAAACCGCGGATCTGCCATTCATCGCCCGGCGTTCGGACTTTCACGTTTCATGCACGCCTTCGGTATGAAAATGGCTGGCCCGCGCCGGAACATGCCGGCGGATGCCCGGTCAAACCGGGCAGTTTGACCCTCCCTTGACGGAAGGTCTTCACGCCACAAGAGGATGTCTGAATGAAGATTTCACGCGGTTTTGCCCTGGCATCGCTCCTGACCCTGGCGGCAGGGCCGGTGTTTGCCGGTTTCAGTTTGAATGACGTGGCCGGTGCGGTATCGGGCATGCAGGGCGGGGACAAGGCCGCCGCCGCGGCGCCGACGTCGGAAACCGCCGGTCTGTTGAGTGCCTTGAGCGCGCTGAACGTCACGCCGCAGCAAGCGGTCGGCGGTACCAGTGCCATGTTGGGCCTGGCGAAGAACCAACTGAGCAACACGGACTATTCCGAGCTGGCCAAGGAAGTGCCGGGCATCGACAAGCTGTCGGGCGGCAGCGGTAATCTGGCGGCGTTGAGCGGCTTGCTCGGCTCGTCGGGCAAGTCCGCCGGGCTGGAAAATGCGCTGGGCAACGTCAAGGACACCAATGACCTGAACAACGCTTTCGGTGCGTTGGGCATGGACAGCGGTATGGTCGGCCAGTTTGCCCCGATCCTCCTGCAATACCTCGGTCAGCAGGGTGTCGGCGGTTCGTTGCTGCAAAGCCTGGGCAGCATCTGGGGCACCGGCACCAACGGGTGACTCAGCGGCGCTCGCCCTTGAGTTCGGCGATGCGCTGATCCTTGAGGGTCCAGAGCTGGTTGACCCAGTTCTGGACCTTCTCGCGAAACGCCGGATCGTTTTCGTAATCGCCCTGCCACAGGGCCGGATCCAGCTCGCGGGTCTGGATGTCGATGATCACGCGCGGCACGTTGCCGCTGATCAGATCCCAGAACCCCGGAATCTTCTGCTGTGGATAAACCACGGTCACGTCGAGAATCGCGTCCAGCTGTTCGCCCATCGCCGCCAGTACAAACGCCACGCCGCCCGCCTTGGGTTTGAGCAGGTGACTGAACGGCGATTGCTGCTGAGTGCTTTTGGCAGCGGTGTAACGCGTGCCTTCCAGATAGTTCACCACCGTCACCGGCTGGCGCTTGAACAGCTCGCAGGCGGCCTTGGTGATTTCCAGATCCTTGCCGGCCAGTTCCGGGTTCTTCGCCAGAAACGCCTTGGTGTAACGCTTCATGAACGGGTAATCCAGCGCCCACCAGGCCAGGCCCAGGAACGGCACCCAGATCAGCTCTTTCTTGAGGAAGAACTTGAAGAACGGCGTGCGCCGGTTGAGGGTCTGGATCAGCGCCGGGATATCGACCCAGGACTGATGGTTGCTGATCACCAGGTAAGACGTGTCGCTGCGCAGGTCTTCGCCGCCGCGAATGTCCCATTGGGTGGGGATGCACAGGCGAAAGATCAGCTTGTCGATTTCCGCCCAGGTTTCGGCGATCCACATCACCGCCCACGAGGCGTAGTCGCGAAAGCGCCCCGGCAGGATCAGCTTGAGCAGGGCGAACACCATCAGCGGTCCGAAGAGCACGAGGGTATTGGACAACAGCAGCAGGGTGACGAAACAGCCGGTGAGCAGGCGGCGCATAAGCAACTCTTGGAAAACGGATGGGCGCGCCATGATAAGTGGCTTCGGTCGACAGGCCAAATCCGCCGGTGACGAATGTTTCACCTGTGGCGCGTTAGTCTGATCGTTCCCACGCGGAGCGTGGGAACGATCAAGTAAACAACGGTCTAAAATCTCGCGTCTGACGCCCCCATTTCCCAAGGAAGCCCTTTACGTGAAATCCCTCCTTGCACTGCTTTCCCTCGTCGCCCTGCCGGTGCTCGCCGCCGAACCGACCCTGTACGGTCGTTACGAATACATCGCGCTGCCGGAAATCGGCGGCGAAGTGCTCAAGGCCAAGATGGACACCGGCGCGCTGACCGCCTCGTTGTCGGCCAAGGACATCGAGACGTTCAAACGCGACGGCGAAGACTGGGTGCGTTTCCGTCTGGCCACCAAGGACGCCAGCAACAAGGTGTACGAGCACAAGGTCGCGCGGATCAGCAAGATCAAGAGTCGCTCGGATGAAGAAGACGAGGGCGAAAGCACCGAAGTGGCCAAGCGTCCGGTGGTCGATCTGGAGCTGTGCCTGGGCGACGTCAAGCGTACCGTGGAGGTCAACCTGACTGACCGCAGCAACTTCAACTACCCGTTGCTGATCGGGGCCAAGGCCCTGCGCGAATTCGGCGCGGCGGTGAACCCAGCGCGACGCTTCACCGCTGACAAACCTGATTGCTGATCGAGCGTCGTGTCTCGCAAATGCTGTTCCTTTTTGACGGTGTCTGTTGCCGTCATGCTGCGTTGCCGCTCCTCGCCATAGCGGGCTATGACTCGTCGCGGCGCCTTGCCTGACGACAACAGCCACTCGTCAAAAAAGGAACGCATTTGTGAGACGCGACGCTGGTGGTCTCATTGACGTAACGCCGGGCTTGGGGCACCGTTCGCGCACTTAACCCACAGGCTCGGACGCCATGCCTCATATCCTGATTGTCGAAGACGAAGCGGCGATTGCCGACACGCTGATTTTTGCCTTGCAGGGCGAGGGCTTCACCACGACCTGGCTGAGCCTGGGCGCGGCGGCGCTGGAGCATCAGCGCCAGAACCCGGCGGATCTGATCATCCTCGACATCGGCCTGCCGGACATCAGCGGCTTCGAGACCTGCAAACAGCTGCGTCGCTTCAGTGAAGTGCCGGTGCTGTTCCTCAGCGCGCGCAATGCCGAAATCGACCGCGTGGTGGGCCTGGAAATCGGCGCCGATGATTACGTGGTCAAGCCGTTCAGCCCGCGCGAAGTGGCGGCACGAGTCCGGGCGATTCTCAAGCGCATGGCGCCACGTCCGGTCATCGAGGCGTCCTCGGCGCTGTTTCGCGTCGATCCCGAACGTGTGCAGATCAGCTATCGCGGCCAACCCCTGAGCCTCACCCGCCACGAATTCCGTCTGCTGCAATGCCTGCTCGAACAACCCGAGCGGGTGTTCAGCCGCGAGCAACTGCTCGATGCGCTGGGCGTGGCGGCGGATGCCGGTTACGAGCGCAGCATCGACAGCCATATCAAAAGCGTGCGCGCCAAATTGCGTCTGGTGCGCGCCGAGGCCGAGCCGATCCAGACCCATCGCGGCCTCGGTTACAGCTACAGCCCGGGGCACAGCTGATGTCGCTGGGGCTGCGGATTTTCCTGGTGTACGTGCTGTTCATCGGCCTGACCGGGTATTTCGTGCTCAACACCGTGATGGAAGAAATCCGTCCCGGTGTGCGCCAGTCCACCGAAGAAACCCTGGTCGACACCGCCAACCTGATGGCGGAAATCCTGCGGGATGATTTCAAGGCCGGCACCCTCAACCAGAATCGCTGGCCGGAGCTGCTCCGCGCTTATGGCGAACGCCAGCCGAAGGCGACGATCTGGGGACTGGCGAAAAACCAGGTCAACCACCGCATCTACGTCACCGACGCCAAGGGCATCGTGGTGCTGGACTCCAGTGGTCTGGCCGTCGGTCAGGACTACTCGCGCTGGAACGACGTCTACCTGACCCTGCGCGGCGAATACGGCGCACGCTCCAGCCGCAGTGACCCGAATGATCCGAATTCTTCAGTGATGCACGTCGGCGCGCCGATCCGCGACAACGGCGCGATCATCGGCGTGGTCACCGTGGCCAAACCCAACAGTTCACTGCAACCCTACGTCGATCGCACCGAACGCCGTTTGCTCGGGTACGGCGCCGGATTGATCGGCCTCGGCCTGCTGCTCGGCGCCGTGCTGTCGTGGTGGCTGAGCCGCGCGCTGCACCGCTTGACTGTGTACGCCCAGGCTGTGAGCGAGGGCCGGCGGGTGGCGGTGCCGCATTATCGCGGCGGCGAGCTGGAGCAGTTGGCGACCGCCGTGGAACAGATGCGCACCCAGCTCGAAGGCAAGGCCTACGTCGAACGCTATGTGCACACCCTGACCCATGAATTGAAGAGCCCGCTGGCGGCGATTCGCGGTGCCGCCGAGTTGTTGCAGGGCGAGATGCCGGCGGATCAGCGATTGCGCTTTGTCGGCAACATCGACAGTGAAAGTGCCCGGATGCAGCAGTTGATCGAACGTCTGCTGAACCTTGCCCAGGTCGAACAGCGGCAGGGTCTTGAGGAGCGTGTCGCCGTGCCGTTGGCGGCGCTGGTGAATGAGCTGCTTCAGGCACAGATGGCACGCATCGAAGGCCGGCAACTGCGTATCGAACAAGCCATCGCGGCGGATCTGGCGTTGATCGGCGAGCCATTTCTGCTGCGACAGGCGCTGGGCAATCTGCTGGAGAACGCACTGGATTTCACGCCGTCACACGGTCTGCTGCGCTTTGGTGCCGAGAGAATCGGCGAGCAGGTCGAGCTTCGCCTGTTCAACGAAACCACGCCGATTCCCGACTATGCCTTGCCCCGTTTGAGCGAGCGTTTCTACTCCTTGCCACGCCCGGACAGCGGACGTAAAAGCACCGGACTCGGGCTGAACTTCGTCGAGGAGGTGGTCAAGTTGCACGGTGGATCAATGCGCATCGGCAACGTTGAAGGTGGGGTGGAAGTCGTTCTGCAGTTGTAGTTTCCACACAAACTCCACATTCCTCCCATAAAACCCCCACATCCCCTTTGCAGACTCTGCCCATCGAAACAGGGAGAGTCCCATGAACAAAAGTCTGACGATAAAACTCGGGGCCATTGCCCTGCTGATCCTGGTATTGCTGGTGCCGCTGCTGATGATCGACGGCATCATCGACGATCGCCAGCAACTGCGTGACGGTGTGCTGGAAGACATTGCCAGAAGCTCAAGCTACAGCCAGCAACTCAGCGGGCCGGTGATGGTTGTGCCGTATCGCAAAGTGGTGCGCACCTGGAAAACCAAGGAGAAGAGCGACGAGCGCTACCAGGAAATCGGCGAAGAGCGCGGGCGCCTGTATTTTCTGCCGGAGCGTTTTGAACTCGACGGCCAGGTGCAGACCGAACTGCGCGCCCGTGGCATTTACGAGGCGCGGCTGTTCCATGCCGATAACCGTATCAGCGGGCATTTCTCGCTGCCGGCGCAGTTGGGGATCAAGGAGGATTTTGCCGATTACACCTTCGATGCGCCGTTCCTGGCGGTCGGCATCAGTGATATTCGCGGTATCGAAAATGCGCTGAAGCTGGAGCTTGGCGCGCAACGCCTGGACTTCGTTCCGGGTACTCAGGTCGGCTGGCTGGGCGAGGGTGTGCGAGTGACGCTGCCGGCGCTGGACACCAGCAAGACCACGGAACTGGCCTTCGGCTTCGACCTGCGCCTGCAAGGCACCGGCTCGTTGCAGGTGCTGCCGGTGGGCAAGACCAGCCGCGTGAACCTCGCTGCCAACTGGCCGCACCCAAGCTTCATCGGTAACTTCCTGCCGGCCAAACGCGAGATCACCGATCAGGGTTTCACCGCCGATTGGCAGACCTCGTTTTTCTCCACCAATTTGCAAGAGGCGATGAGCCGCTGCGTGTCGGGCAATGATTGCGAGACGTTCAACGGGCGCAGTTTCGGCGTGAGCTTCATCGATCCGGTGGATCAGTACCTGAAGAGCGATCGGGCGATCAAATATGCGTTGTTGTTCATCGTCCTGACGTTCGCCGGTTTCTTCCTGTTCGAAGTACTGAAAAGCCTGGCAGTGCACCCGGTGCAATACGCGCTGGTAGGTGTGGCGCTGGCGTTCTTTTATCTGTTGCTGCTGTCGTTGTCGGAGCACATCGGTTTTGCCCTGGCGTATCTGTTGTCGGCCAGCGGTTGTGTGTTGTTGATCGGGTTCTACGTCTGCCATGTGCTGCGCAGCGTGCGGCATGGCTTGAGTTTTTCGGCGGGGCTGGCGGCGTTGTACGGTTTGCTCTACGGCTTGCTGAGCGCCGAGGATTACGCGCTGCTGATGGGCTCGCTGCTGCTGTTCGGTCTGCTGGGTGTGTTCATGGTGCTGACCCGCAATCTGGACTGGTACGGGATCGGGCAGAAACCGGCCAAACCGCTGGAGTTCGATATCGGAGCGGTGCAATGAGCCGGTTTGTGGGGTTGCGTGAGGAGCAGCGGGAGGTCGAAGTGTTGATGACGCTGATCTTTGCGTCGTTGCCTCCCGCCCGGTGCGTCAAGCCTTCGGCATCGTCGCAATCATCGACGGCCGCTGGCTCACTTCAAAGAACCAGTTGGCCAGTTGCGGGTTGGCGTCACGCCAGCCCAGATCCGGGAAGCGCAGATCCAGATAACCCAGCGCACAGGCCACGCTGATCGAAGCGACGTCGAAGTGGCAGGTCAGTTCGGCAATCGCGTCGCGCTCCAGCAGGGCGAGGGCGCGGCGGATCTTCTCGCGCTGGGCCTCGAGCCATTCGTCCCAGTGCTTTTCCGGGGCACGCAGCACTTGCTCGTAACGCACCATGACCGAGGCGTCCATGATCCCGTCGGCCATCGAGGCCAGGGTCAGGCGCCGCCAGCGGGCCGCGCCGTCGCGAGGGATCAGCGGGTTGCCGACGTGCTGGTGGTCGAGGTAATCAAGGATCACCCGGCTGTCATGGATGACATTGCCGTCGGCCAGGCGCAGGGCCGGGATCTTGCCCAGCGGGTTGTCTTCGTTGAGGGCGGCGTCCGGGCTGACAGGGCTGAGTACGCAGTCCTGCAGCGCGACGCGATCCTGCTGGCCGGTCTCGTGCAGCAGCACCATGACTTTGCGCACGAACGGGGACAGGGTGTTGTGAAACAGGGTCATGCTGGGAGCGGACATTGGCAGGGTCTCGGTCAAGGGCAAGACGGGCAGCATAGCGCGTTGCCCGTCAGGCTCAAGCCGTTCAGCGACGTTGCAGCAGTCCACGCAGGGCAATGGCGGCCGGAACGCCCAGACCAATCCAGCTCAAGCCATCCCAGATCCCGTCGCCCAGCAGCGCGGCGAACAGGCCCGCCGCACTCAGCAGCGCGATCACCAGCGGTGTGCTGAAGACCTTCCAGAAATTCGACTGACGCGGCTTCATGCAGAGGCCTCCGCCGGTTCCAGTACCGGTTTCGCGGCCTTGCGCCTTACCACCCACAAGTACACGCCGCTGGCGAGGACGATGATGGTCAGCACGTCCAGCGTGGCCCAGAGGATTTTCATCGGCATGCCGCCGTAGTCACCGAAGTGCAGCGGCTGAGACATGCCCATGGCGTCCATGTACCACGGTCGTTCTGCCACCGCCGTGACCTGCAGGGTGCTGGCGTCGATCAGCACCGGGGTCAGCAGGTGCGAGGTCAGGTGGGTGCCGCCCTTCATGAACACCGAGTAATGGTGCTCGCTGGAGAAACGGGTGCCGGGGAAGGCGATGAAGTCCGGTTTCATCCCCGGTGTGACGCTGCCGGCGATGTCCAGCACCCGGGTGGCCGGGGCCAGTTGCGTCAGCGGCGGGGCATCGCGATAGGGCGCGATCATGGCGTTGAGCGAATCGCTGCGCCAGGCGGCGATGATCAGGTCGGCACAGGCGCTGATCACTCCCGTAACGCCGACCACCAGTGCCCAGGTCAGGGTGACCACGCCGATCAGGTTATGCAGGTCGAGCCAGCGCAGGCGGGTGGATTTGTCCTGGCGCACGGTGCCGAACTTCAAGCGGCGCATGAACGGCAGGTACAACACCGTGCCGGACACGATCGCGACCACGAACAGCAAACCCATGAACGCCAGCAGCAACTTGCCCGGCAGGTCGGCGAACATGTCGACGTGCAGGCGCAGGATGAACAGCATCAGCCCACCGTTGGCCGAAGGCATTTCCAGGGCTTCGCCGGTGCGCGCATCGAGCATGAAGGTGTGCGAGGAGTTGGGCTCGGTGCCGGCGGTCTTGGCCATGATCGTCAGCACGGCATTCGGTTCGTCGTCTTCGAAGCCGAAGTACTGCACGACTTCACCGGGCCGATGCTTCTCCGCCGCTTCGACCAGTTGCGCCAGGTTCAGATGCGGCGTATCCGCCGGCATCACCCGCAACTCGGGCGCATCGCCCAGCAGGTGGTCGATCTCGTGATGGAAAATCAGCGGCAGGCCGGTCAGGGCCAGCAGCAGCAAAAACACGGTGCAGATCAGGCTGGTCCAGGTGTGGACGAAGGACCAGCGGCGAATTGTTTTACTTTTCATTTCATGACCTTCAAAAACACCAAAGCCGTCCACGAGGGACGGCCTGGTTGCAGGGCCTGTTTCAGCTCAGGCGCTTACCACTTGTAGGTGGCGCTGGCGATGACGCTGCGCTGGTCGCCGTAGTAGCAGTAGAAACCGTCGCAGGTGGAAATGTAGTCCTTGTCGAACAGGTTGGTCGCGTTGAGTGCCAGCGACGCCCCTTTGAGGCTGTTGTCCAGACGGCCGAGGTCGTAATGCACGGCGGCGTCAAACACGGTGTAGGCGTCCGCCTTGCCCAGCCAGGTGTTGGCCTTGTCGCCGTAGGTGTTGCCGGTGTAGCGCACGCCGCCGCCGATGCCGAAGCCGTCGAGCACGCCGCTGTGCCAGGTGTAATCGGTCCACAGCGAGGCTTGCTGGTTCGGCATCAGTTGCAGACGGTTGCCCTTGTCGACGCCTTTCTGCACTTCGGACTTGGCCAGGGTGTAGGCGGCGATGACTTTCAGGTTGTCGGTAACGTCGGAGACGGCTTCCAGCTCCAGGCCTTTGACTTTCACTTCGCCGGTCTGGCTGGTGATGGTCACGTTGTTGACGATGGAGTTGACCGAGACGTTCTTCTGGGTCAGGTCATACACCGCTGCGCTGAGCAGGGTCTTGCTGCCCGGTGGCTGGTACTTGATGCCCAGTTCCCATTGCTTGCCCTCGGTCGGTTTGAACGAGTCGGTGGCAGTGGCATCGGCGCCGCTGGTTGGCTGGAAGGATTCGGCGTACGACAGGTACGGCACGAAACCCGAGTCGAACACGTAGCTGATCGCCGCGTTACCGCTGAACGCCTTGTCACGCTGGGTGTTGGTGGCGTCGCCCTTGTTGAAGAACTTGGTGCTGGTGTGCACCCAGTCTTCACGACCGCCCAGGGTCAGACGCCATTGGTCCAGGGCCATCTGGTCCTGCACGTAGAGGCCGCTCTGGTAGGTTTTCTGGTTGTAGTCATAGAACGCCGAGGAACGAGGTGGACGAATGATCGTCTGGCCGTAGACCGGGTTATTGACGTTGATGTCCGGTGCGGAGCCGAAGATCGAGGTGTAGTTGTCGTTGCTGCGCTGGTGATCGAGACCGAGCAACAGGGTGTGACGGATATCGCCGGTGGCGAAGTCCGCCTGGAAGTTGTTGTCCACGGCGAACTGGCTGATGTCCTCATCGACGTTGGTGGTGCCGCGGCCGACATTGCCCTGATCATCGACGGTGAAGCCGGCGAAGGATGGGTTGTAGCTGTTGACGGTCACCGTCTGGAACGACAGATCAGACTTGGTGTAACGCAGATTCTGTTTGAACTGCCATACGTCGTTGATGCGATGTTCGAAGGCATAGCCGAGCGCGTAGTAGGTACGGTCGTAGAAGTCGTAGTCAGGATCGCCCAGGTTCTTGTGATGGGAAATCTTGCCGAACGGCATGTCGATCTTGGTGCCCTGGATCGGGTAGAACTGGCTGGTGACACCGGTATCGTCGCGGGTGAACTGCGAGAGCAAGGTCAGCTTGGTGTCTTCGTCGATGTTCCAGGTCAGGCTCGGGGCGATGTTGTAGCGCTTGTTTTCGATGTGGTCGATCTGCGTGTCGCTGTCACGCACCACGCCGCTGATGCCATACAAAAACTGACCCGCTTCATCGATCTTGCCGGTGCTGGCGAAGTTGATCTGGCGGTGATTGTCGCTGCCGTACTGCAACTGGATTTCGCTGCTTTGCACATCGCTCGGGCGACGGCTGACCATGTCCAGCAGGCCGCCCGGCGGGGTCTGGCCGTACACCGAAGAAGCCGGGCCGCGCAGCAGGGCGAGGCGATCGAGGTTCCAGGTTTCCGGTTTCGGGTTGGCGTAGATGCCGCGTGGCAACGGCAGGCCGTCGAGGAATTGGGTCGGTTCGAAACCGCGCACGCGCAGCCAGTCGATACGGGTGTCGCTGCCGTAGCTGCTGGCGGTGATGCCAGGCATGTAGCGCACGGCGTCATCGAGGCTGTGCACGCCACGGTCGTCCATTTGCTGGCGAGTGGCGACCGAAATCGAACGCGGCGCTTCGACCAGCGCGGTGTCGGTCTTGGTGCCGGCGGCGGTGCGGGTGGCGGTGTAGCCTTCGACCGGGCCCCAGGCGCTTTCATAGTTTTCAACGCCGATCACCGAAGTTTCCGGCAGGGCCATCACGCCTTCCGGCACGGCGACCAGGGTGTAGGTGCCGGCGCTGCTCTGTTCCAGTTGCAGACCGGTGCCACGCAGGGCCGCGCGCAGGGCGCCGGCCGCGTCATATTGGCCGTTGACCGGCGCCGAGGTCTTGCCCGCCGCCAGCGACGGGTTCAGCGACAGCGTGAGGCCGCCCTGGCTGGCGATCTGGTTCAGGGTGGTCGACAACGGAGCCGCCGGCAGGTTGTAGGCGCGTACGCTCGACGCCTGTTCAGCGGCGATCAGTTGGCTGCTGGCCAGCGGGGTGCAGAGGGCAATGGCGACCGCCAGCAAACTGGGGCGCAACAAGGTGTCTAGCGAACGGGACATACGGCGGCTCCTGAATGGAAATATTTCTCAATTGCCTGTGTGCCGGACGAGATTCGAAAAGTGATAGGGCTGGATGAAAATAATTTCGATTAACGAACGACATTGCTGCACAAGTCAGCAGAAAGTCCGTTTTCATGGGGTGTGATGGGGGTTTCTGTCGCGACCTGCTCGCGACAGCGATTGCTCAGGAAGCGCTGAATGTCAGGGCTTCGGATCAGCCTTGGCCACGGTCACCCACCATGGCGTGTGCTGTTCGATCTGCACCGGCAGGGTCGGCAGCAGGGCGTTCAGCGCCTTGTCGGTGTCGTGCAGCGGGAAGCTGCCGGTGATGCGCAGGTCGGCGATTTCCGGCGCAATACCCAGATGGCCTCGACGATAACGGCCGAGTTCATGCACCAGGTCTTCCAGGCGCGCGTTGTCCACCACCAGCATGCCGCGGGTCCAGGCATCGGCGCCGGGGTTGAGCGCCACTACCGAATCCAGACCGTTGTGGCGGATCAGCACTTGCTGGCCTTCGCGCAGAATCTGCTCTTGCGGATCGGATTGCGGATGCGCCGCCACCGCTGATTGCAGCACGCTAAGGCGCGTGCCGGCGTCTTCGCGCTTGACCAGGAACCGCGTGCCCAGGGCGCGCATGCTGCCCTCGGCGGTTTCGACGATGAACGGCCGCGCATCGCCGTGACCGGTTTCGACGAGGATTTCGCCTTCCTGCAACACGATCAGCCGTTGCTTCTCATCGAAGCGGACATCCACCGCGCTGTGGGTATTGAGGTTGAGCACGGTGCCGTCGGCCAGGCGCACGGTGCGCTGTTCGCCGGTGGCGGTGCGTTGATCGGCGAGCCAGTAATCCAGCGGCAGATAACGTTCGCCGGCAAACAGCGCCAGACCGACCACCGCCACGACACTGGCCAGCCCGCTGCCCAGCTGGCGCACGCGGCGGCGGATGCCTTCGCGCGATTGCAGCAATGCGGTGCGTGCCGGGCCGTTGGCCACGCTGAAACGCTGGTCGAGCATGCCCAACTGGCGCCAGGCGCGAGCGTGTTCTTCGTTGGCCGCGTGCCATTTGGCGAACTCTTCGCGCTCCAGCGGCGTGCTGGAATCGAGGGTCAATTGCCAGGCAATCGCCGCGTCCAGCACATGGGCCGGGACCGGTCGGGAACTGGCCGGGCTCATGTCGGCTCACCGTACAGTGCGATGTAGCACTGGCGGATGCCCTGGGCCAGGTACTGGCGCACGCGGGGGACAGACACGCCGAGTTTGTCGGCGATCTCGGCGTGGGTCAGGCCGTCGAGGCGGTTATAGAGGAAAGCGGCGCGGGCCTTGGTCGACAGCTTGCCGAGCATGCGGTCGATGGCCTTGAGGTCTTCGAGGATCAGTTGCTGTTCTTCGACCGAGGGCTGTTCGCCCTCGGGGACCAGCATCAGTTCGGTCAGATACGCCTGTTCCAGCGCAGCCCGGCGGAAGTAGTCGAACAACAAGCCTTTGGCGATCGCCACCAGAAACGCCCGGGGTTCGCGCGGGGTCAGCAGTTCGTCGCGGCCGAGCAGGCGTACGAAGGTGTCCTGGCTCAGGTCTTCGGCGCGTTGCGGGCAAGCCACGTTGCGGCGCAGCCAGGCCAGCAGCCAGCCGCGGTGGTCGCGATACAACGCACCGACGAGCTCACTGTGAGGGCTTTGGGCTGAAGACACGACGACACCGACTGGGAAGTGTTAACTAACGAGAATTGTTCGCGATTGTGGCAGAGGTGGGAATGGTTAGCAATTGGCCACCGGTCGGGTTGTCGGGCGACAACCCGGATTCAGAACGAATGCGTCTGCTGGCGGCGTTTCCACTGACTCAGGCGTTGCTGCAGATTCAGCGGGCTCTGGATCTGCTGCTGGCGTGCCCGGCTGAACAGGATCAGCGCCAGTTCCGCCGTGGCCAGAGCATCGGCGCTCGCGTGGTGGCGTTCGAACACTTCGAGCTTGAACCAGTCAATCCACTCGTCCAGCCCCGCTTCGCGAATGTGCGCCTGCGGGCAAACCAGCGGGGCGATCTGCGCCACGTCGAGGAACACGGTCTGCAACTTGTGCCCCAGATGTTCCTTCAAGGCGCGCCCGAGCATGTGCTGGTCGAACGAAGCATGAAACGCCAGCACCGGACTGTCGCCGATAAACTCCAGCAGCTCGACCAGGGCTTCGGTGGGCTCGCTGCCGGCGGCAATCGCGCTCGGTGCCAGACCGTGAATCAACACGCTCGGGCCGAGTTTCAGCTCGCGGCATTGCAAGGTGCGTTCGAATTGCTGGCTAAAGTCGATCGCACCGTCCTCAATCGCCACCGCACCAATCGACAGCACCCGATCCTTGTTCAGGTTCAGCCCGGTGGTTTCCAGATCCAGTACCACCCAACGCTGTTCGCGGAGGCTGCATTCACGCAGCTCACCGATGGCCGGCAGTTTCGCCAGGCGCTGTTGCAGATCGTCCGGCACGACGGGACTGGCCGGACGCAGCCACGAAAACAGGCTCATAGCTGATACCGCAGGGTCAGGCTGCTTTGCAGGCGCTGGGCCTGGCGCAGGGATTCACGCAGGATGCGCCGGTCCAGATGATTGAGGCTGTCGGGATCGACCCGGTTCGAATACGGCAGGTTTTCCCGGGTCTGCAGTTGATGCTGCTGCATGCGCGTCTGCTGAATGAAGTGGTAAGCCTCTTCGTACGCGGCGCCATCCAGGCGGTCGATGACTTCTTTATCCACAAGCTGGCGGAAGCGTTCGAGGGTGTTGTTGGCATCGACGCCATGGGCCAGCGCGAGCAGGCGGGCACCGTCGACAAACGGGGTCAGGCCCTGAATTTTCAGGTCCAGCGTGGCTTTCTCGCCGTTCTTTTTCGTCAGCACGAACTCACGGAAACGCCCCACTGGCGGGCGATTGCGCAAGGCGTTCTCGGCCATCATTCGCTGGAACAGTCGGTTATCAGCGACCTGATCGAGAATTCCCCGGCGCAGTTGCTCGCATCCCTGTTCATCGCCCCAGACCACCCGCAGGTCGAAATAAATGCTTGAGCCCAACAGGTTCTCCGGCGTCGCCTCGCGAATGAACGCGGCAAAGCGTCGGGCCCATTCGGCGCGGGACAGGCACAGCTGCGGATTGCCGGCCATGACGTTGCCCTTGCACAGGGTGAAGCCGCATTGCGCCAGACTGTTATTGATCTGCTGGGCGATGGGCAGCAGCTTGCCGCGAATCTCCGCCGCGTGGGCCGCATCCCGCGCGTCGAACAGAATGCCGTTGTCCTGATCGGTGTGCAGGGTCTGCTCGCGTCGGCCTTCGCTGCCGAAGCACAGCCAGCTGAATGGCACACCGGGATCGCCTTTTTCGGCGAGGGTCAGTTCGATCACCCGGCATACGGTGTGATCGTTGAGCAGGGTGATGATGTGGGTGATCTGGGTCGACGATGCGCCGTGAGCGAGCATGCGCTCCACCAGTTGGCCGATCTCGCCGCGCAGGGTCACCAGTTGTTCGACCCGCTGGGCACTGCGAATGGTCCGCGCCAGGTGCACCAGATCGACCCGTTGCAGCGAGAACAGATCGCGCTCGGAAACCACGCCGCACAGGCGTCGATCCTTGACCAGGCACACATGGGCGATGTGCCGTTCGGTCATGGCAATCGCGGCGTCGAAGGCGCTGTGATCCGGCGACAGATGGAACGGCGAGTGCGTCATGTGCCGTTCGATCGGCTCGCTGAAATCGCCAACCCCTTCAGCCACTACATGGCGCAGGTCGCGCAGGGTGAAAATCCCCAGCGGCGCCTTGTGTTCGTCCACCGCGACGATGCTGCCGACCTGTTGTTCGTGCATCAGCTTCACCGCTTCGCGCAGTGGGGTGGAAGGGCTGCAGGTCACCGGATGGCGCATGGCCAATTCGCCGAGACGGGTGTTCAGCGAATACTGGGTGCCGAGGGTTTCCACGGCTTTCTGCTGGACTTGCTGATTGACCTGATCGAGCAGGCTGCTGACCCCGCGCAGGGCGAAATCGCGGAAGGTGTTGGAGAGGGCGAACAACTTGATGAACGCCAGTTTGTTCAGTTGCAGGCAGAAGGTGTCTTCGCCGGCCAGATGCTCGGTCCGGGTCGCCCGTTCGCCGAGCAGCGCGGCGAGGGGAAAACACTCGCCGGTGGTAATTTCAAACGTGGTTTCGGTGCCGCCCTTGGCCGTGTGCGGACGCTCGCCGACCACCCGGCCCTGCTTGACGATGTAGAAGTGTTCGACCGGCCCGTCGGCGGGTTTGATGATGCTTTCGCCCTGACCGTAGAAGCGCAGCTGGCATTGCTCCACCAGATAGGCCAGATGGGCGTGTTCCATTTGATTGAAAGGGGGGAAGCGCTGGAGGAATTGCAAAGTGCCCTGAATGTTCTGCAACACCGCGGTTTTCCCTGCCTGGGTGAAGGCGTCCGCTTTACTCATAACCATTACCGCAGTCTTTTTCGAATTGTTGTTGTCGGATCGTTGCAGCCATGGTCGACCCCATCGCGCGGGGTGCCCATTGGACGTAAGTCTAGGTTGGGCATGCCGTTGGGTAGTTTTCGGATATGCCCTACAAAATCAGTCGGAAATTCTTCGGTTCGCCCCTTGGAAAAAAATCCGACGAAGTGCACATTGAAGCTCTGCCCAGCGATGTCTGACCACTGTGCCAGGGGATCGATTTTGAAAACGTAGAGAACGCCATGTCCGACCACGATATTTTGAGCGACGCCGAGCGGGAAGCGCTCAGCGCTGTAATGCTCGAACCCGATCTGCCACCGCAGCGTGTATTGATCGTCGATGACGACAAGGACGCCCGGGAGCTGTTGTCGGAGATTCTGGGATTGGACGGTATCCGTTGCATGACCGCCGCCAGCGGCGAAACCGCGCTGAAAATGCTCGCGGAAAAACCTTCGATCGGGTTGGTGATCACCGATCTGCGCATGGGCAACGTCGATGGCCTGGAGCTGATCCGCCAGGTGCGCGAATCCGTCAGGGCGGCGATGCCGATCATCATTGTGTCCGGCGATGCCGACGTGAAGGATGCGATTGCGGCGATGCATTTGAGCGTGGTGGATTTTTTGCTCAAGCCGATTGATACCGCCAAATTGCTTGGACTGGTCAAGCATGAGCTGGGCATCGAGCCTTAACGCCAAAGCCCCCTCACCCTAACCCTCTCCCGAAGGGAGAGGGGACTGACCGAGGTGAATGTTAGAGATACGCCGACCTGAAATATTGAGTCGAACTCAGGTTCTGAAAAGCCCCCTATTTGCTCCCTTTCCCCCTCTACCCCTTGGGGAGAGGGTTGGGGTGAGGGGGCGATCCAAAGCCCTTCACCAATCTCAAATTCACGAGCACAAAAAAAGCCCTGATCAAAAGATCAGGGCTTTTTCATGTCCGGCATCAGCGCAGGTTAAAGGCCGTTGGCAGCCTTGAACTCGCGGCGACGACGGTGCAGGACCGGCTCGGTGTAGCCGTTCGGCTGTTTGGTGCCCTCGATCACCAGTTCGATCGCCGCCTGGAAGGCGATGTTGCTGTCGAAGTTCGGGGCCAGCGGACGGTACAGCGGGTCGTTGGCGTTCTGACGGTCCACCACCGGCGCCATGCGCTTGAGGCTTTCCATCACTTGCGCTTCGGTCACCACGCCGTGGCGCAGCCAGTTGGCGATGTGCTGGCTGGAGATACGCAGCGTCGCACGGTCTTCCATCAGGCCGACGTCGTTGATGTCCGGCACCTTCGAGCAACCCACGCCCTGGTCGATCCAGCGCACCACGTAACCGAGAATGCCCTGGGCGTTGTTGTCCAGTTCGTTCTTGATCTGCTCCGGGGTCCAGTTCGGGTTGACCGCCAGCGGGATGGTCAGGATGTCATCGACCGAAGCGCGGGCACGTTTGGCCAGCTCGGCCTGACGGGCGAACACGTCGACCTTGTGGTAGTGCAGCGCGTGCAGCGCAGCGGCGGTCGGCGACGGAACCCAGGCAGTGTTGGCGCCGGCCAGCGGGTGAGCGATTTTCTGTTCGAGCATCGCCGCCATCAGGTCGGGCATCGCCCACATGCCTTTACCGATTTGCGCACGACCTTGCAGGCCGGTGCTCAGACCGATATCGACGTTCCAGTTCTCGTAGGCGCCGATCCACTTCTCGGCCTTCATGTCAGCCTTGCGCACCATCGGGCCGGCTTCCATGGAGGTGTGGATTTCGTCGCCGGTGCGGTCGAGGAAACCGGTGTTGATGAACACCACGCGCTCGCTGGCCGCCTGGATGCAGGCCTTGAGGTTGACCGTGGTACGGCGTTCCTCGTCCATGATCCCGACTTTCAGGGTGTTGCGCTTGAGGCCCAGCACGTCTTCGATGCGACCGAACAGCTCGTTGGTGAACGCCGCTTCTTCCGGGCCGTGCATCTTCGGTTTGACGATGTAGACGGAGCCGGTGCGGGTGTTCTTGCGCGAAGTGTTGCCGTTCAGGTTGTGCATCGCCGCCAGGCAAGTCACCAGACCGTCGAGGATGCCTTCCGGCACTTCGTTGCCGTGCTTGTCGAGGATCGCGTCGATGGTCATCAGGTGACCGACGTTACGCACGAACAACAGCGAGCGGCCGTGCAGGGTCAGTTCGCTGCCGTCGACCTTGGTGTAAGTGCGATCCGGGTTCATGGTACGGGTGAAGGTCTGGCCGCCCTTGGACACGGATTCCGCCAGATCGCCCTTCATCAGGCCGAGCCAGTTGCGGTAGATCACAACCTTGTCGTCGGCATCGACGGCAGCGACGGAGTCTTCGCAGTCCATGATGGTGGTCAGCGCCGCTTCCATCAGGATGTCTTTGACGCCGGCGGCATCGGTCTGGCCGACCGGGGTGCTGGCATCGATCTGGATTTCGAAATGCAGGCCGTTGTTTTTCAGCAGGATCGCGATCGGCGCATTGGCGTCGCCCTGGAAGCCGATCAACTGAGCTTCGTTGCGCAGGCCGCTGGTGCTGCCGCCCTTGAGGGTGACCACCAGTTTGCCGTCAGCAATCTTGTAGCCGGTGGAATCGACGTGGGAGCCGTTCGCCAGTGGCGCGGCTTCGTCGAGGAACGCACGGGCGAAGGCGATGACTTTGTCGCCACGCACCTTGTTGTAGCCTTTGCCTTTTTCCGCGCCGCCGGCTTCGCTGATGGCGTCGGTACCATACAGGGCGTCGTACAGCGAACCCCAGCGGGCGTTCGAGGCGTTGAGGGCGAAGCGGGCGTTCATCACCGGAACCACGAGTTGCGGGCCGGCGGTACGGGCGATTTCGTCATCGACATTTTGCGTCGTTGCCTGGAAATCAGCCGCTTCTGGCAGCAGATAACCGATCTCTTGCAGGAAGGCTTTATAGGCCACGGCGTCGTGCGGCTGACCGGCACGGCTCTGGTGCCAGCCATCGATACGAGCCTGGAAGTCATCGCGTTTGGCGAGTAGGGCTTTGTTCTTCGGCGCCAGGTCGTGAATGACCTTGTCGGCACCTTCCCAGAATTTGTCGGCGGTGAGGCCGGTACCGGGAATGGCTTCGTTGTTCACGAAGTCGAACAGGACTTTGGCGACCTGCAGGCCACCGACTTGAACGTGTTCAGTCATTGCTTGCCTCACTCTGCTCAGCTATTTCGCTTTTCAGCTCTTCAATTTAACAATGAAGCCTCTGGCCATTTAAACCACAAACCCCTCGACCAGTACATGCCATCGCTGGCGGCTGGGCTGGGACCAATCAACGGCTTGGGGGCCTTGCTGACGGGGCTTTCAGGGTTGCGAACGTGCCTTGGGCAGACATCGATCCAGCGTTATGTAGTGCGCGCTGCGGCATACTACATGATGAGTTGCGGTTGTGAAAATCAGACTAATTACGTCGTTCTGCGACCCCATGACGCATTGCGGTCACGGCGCGGAACGGGATGTTCTCAAAAAACCAATGGATTGTTCCAGTTAAATATAAAAAGTTGTACACGATTTGTGATTTCGAGCGTCTGAGGCGTCTGTCGAACGCTTGCCTATACTTGCTTTTCTATAACAAAAGTCATGACAAGAGGGCTGCGCCATGGATCACCTCGTACTCACCGTCTTCGCACCGGACAAGCCCGGGCAGGTCGAGCGCATCGCCCAATGTATCGCCGAACACGGCGGCAACTGGCTGGAAAGCCGCATGTCACGCATGGCCGGGCAGTTCGCCGGGATCCTGCGGGTCGGCGTGCCAGCGGAGGCTTACGACGAATTAGTCGATGCCCTACAAGCTTTGTCGGCACAGGGCATCCGCGTGCTGGTGGCCGAAAGCGGTATCGAGCAGGCCTGCACGTGGAAGCCGATCGCCATGGAGCTGGTGGGCAATGATCGTCCGGGCATCGTGCGTGACATCACCCGGTTGCTGAGCGAGCAGGGCGTAAACCTGGAGCGGCTGGTGACCGAGGTGCGCCCGGCACCGATGAGCAGCGAACCGCTGTTCCACGCCGAGGCGATTCTGGCGGTGCCGCTGACCCTGTCGCTGGACGTGCTGCAATCGCGCCTGGAAACCCTGGCCGATGACTTGATGGTGGAATTGGTGCTGCGCACCGACCTGTGAAGAGGGATCGGGTTATCCAGTTTAAACGTGCACCTGCCTGTGGATAACCTGTAGAGACTGACCGCCAAGCCACGTCCGCCGTGGCTTGGCGAAGATTGATCAAAAAACCGCCAGCATTCAGTAACTTGCGCACAAACGGCGGGGATCACGCTGTGGATAACCTTGGGAAGGAACGATACAGGCCACGAGAACCGTGGCCTGCGGAGGTTTGTGCGTTTTTTGATCAGCTGCGCCGGCGCAGGCTCAGCCACGCATCGACGCTGTACACCGCCAGACCGGCCCAGATAAACATGAAGGCGATCAGCGTGCTGGACGACAAGTGCTCACCGAACAGCAGCACGGCTTGCAGCAGTACCAAAGTCGGCGCCAGGTATTGCAGGAATCCGAGGGTGGTGTAGGGCAGGTGCCGTGCCGCCGCGTTGAAGCAGACCAGCGGCACCAGCGTCACCGGACCGGCCGCCACCAGCCACCAGGCTTCGGAGGTGGTCCAGAACTCGGCCTGAGCACTGGTCGCGGTCGGATTGAACAGCAGCCACGCAAGGGCGATCGGCACCAGCATCCAGGTTTCCACCACCAGCCCCGGCAACGCCTTGACCGGCGCCTGCTTGCGGATCAGCCCGTAGAAACCGAAGGTCAGCGCCAGCACCAGCGACACCCACGGCAGACTGCCGACCTGCCAGACCTGCTGCGCAACGCCGACCGCCGCCAGACCGACCGCCAGCCACTGCATGCGCCGCAGGCGTTCGCCCAGGATCAGCATGCCAAGCAATACGTTCACCAGCGGGTTGATGTAGTAACCGAGGCTCGCTTCCAGCATCCGGCCGTTGTTCACCGACCAGACGTAGGTCAGCCAATTGGCCGCGATCAAGGTGCCGCTCAGTGCAAGAATCGCCAGGCGTTTCGGGTTGTCGCGCAGCTCCTGCCACCAGCCGGGATGCTTCCACACCATCAACAGCAGCGCGCCGAACAGCGCCGACCACAGCACCCGGTGGATGATGATTTCCACCGCCGGCACTTCGGCGATGGCTTTGAAGTAGAGCGGGAACAGTCCCCAGATGATGTAGGCGCTAAGGCCCAGAATGTACCCGCGACGCGGGTTGGCGGCTTGCATGCAGAATCCTTGCTTAGGCAGCTAACAAAGCAGCGATTGTACGGGCAGTTGTATAGACGTGTCGTGTCAGAAAAGCTTCAACGGCTCTTCGTTCAACGCCGACAGTTGCTCACGCAACGCCAGTACCTGATCGCCCCAATACCGCTCGCTGCCGAACCAAGGAAAGCTGCGGGGGAACGCCGGATCGTCCCAGCGTCGGGCCAGCCACGCGCTGTAATGCATCAGGCGCAGGGCGCGCAGCGGTTCGATCAGCGCCAGTTCACGCGGGTCGAAGTCATGGAATTCGTTGTAGCCGTCCATCAATTCCGACAACTGTCCCAGACAATCCTGACGATCGCCGGCGAGCATCATCCAGATGTCCTGTACCGCCGGCCCCATGCGGCAGTCGTCGAGGTCGACGATGTGGAACATCTCGTCGCGGCACATCATGTTGCCGGGGTGGCAGTCGCCGTGCATGCGGATGTTCTGGTGCGGCGTGTTGGCGTAGACGTCTTCCACACGCTTGAGCAGGTCGCGGGCGACGGACTCGTAGGCCGGCAGCAGGCTCTTGGGAATGAAGTTGCCTTCCAGCAGGGTGGTCAGCGAGTCATGGCCGAAGTTCTTCACGGCCAACGCTTCGCGGTGCTCGAACGGTTTGGTGCCGCCGACCGCGTGCATGCGCCCGAGCAACTGGCCGAGGCGATACAACTGGTCGAGATTGCCCGGCTCCGGCGCCCGGCCACCACGACGGGGAAACAGGGTGAAACGAAAACCGGCGTGTTCGTGCAGGGTTTCACCGTTGTGGATCAACGGCGCCACCACCGGGATTTCGACGTCGGCCAGTTCGAAGGTGAACTGGTGTTCTTCCAGGATAGCTTCGTTGGTCCAGCGCTGCGGGCGATAGAACTTGGCGATCAGTGGTTCCGAGTCTTCGATGCCGACCTGATAGACGCGGTTTTCATAACTGTTGAGCGCCAGAATGCGCGCGTCGCTCAGGAAGCCGATGCTTTCGACGGCATCGAGCACGAGGTCTGGGGTGAGGGTTTCAAACGGGTGGGCCATGCTGACTCCTGCGCGCAGCAGGCTGCCGCGTCCGGCTCAGCATGGTAGCGCAGACGGGCTGTCTTGAGTGGGATCGTTCCCGCGCAGCGCACGGGAACGATCAGAGCGTCGCCCGATCAGGCGCCGACGATCCCGCCATCCTCACGGGTAATCGCCATCACCGATGAGCGTGGCTTGCCGTTCGGCAGGTGCTCGGGGAAGGTCGAACCGCCGTTCTCGCCCGGGTGCTGAATCCCGACGAACAGGGTTTTCTGATCCGGCGAGAAACTGATCCCGGTGACCTCGCAACCGATCGGCCCGACCATGAACCGGCGAATTTCACCGGTTGCAGGATCGGCGCAGAGCATCTGGTTGTTGCCCATCCCGGCGAAATCACCGGCGTTGCTCGAGTCGCCGTCGGTGAGAATCCACAACCGTCCGGCCTTGTCGAAACCGAGGCCGTCCGGGCTGTTGAACATGTTCTGCGGGGTGATATTCGACGAACCGCCCTTCGGCGTCCCAGCGTGGACGCCCGGGTTGCCGGCGACCACGAACAGATCCCAGGCGAAAGTCTTCGACGCGTGATCGTCGCGGTCGGTGCGCCAGCGCAGGATCTGACCGTAGACGTTCTTCTCGCGCGGGTTCGGCCCGCCCACCGGTTGGCCGTCTTCGCCCCGTTTGGCGTTGTTGGTCAGGGTGCAATAAACCTGGCCGTCTTTCGGGCTGACCACGATCCATTCCGGACGGTCCATGCGCGTGGCGCCGACCACACTGGCTGCCAGACGTGCGTGAATCAGCACTTCAGCCTGATCGGCGAAACCGCTGCTGGCGTCGATGCCGTTCTTGCCGTGGGTCAGTTCGATCCACTGACCCTGGCCTTTCGGATGATCCGGATTGCCGTCGCCGGCATCGAACTTGGCCACGTACAGCGTGCCGTGATCGAGGATGTCGCGGTTGGCTTTGGCGTTGCGGTGGTTGATCTTGTCGCGGCTGACGAATTTGTAGATGAACTCGCCGCGTTCGTCGTCGCCCATATACACCACGGCGCGACCGTCGTCGGTCTCGGCCAGTGCGGCGTTTTCATGTTTGAAGCGGCCCAGCGCGGTGCGTTTGACCGGGGTCGATTGCGGGTCGAACGGATCGATCTCCACGACCCAGCCGTGACGGTTGAGCTCGTTGGGGTTCTTCGCCATGTCGAAGCGCGGATCGAACGGATGCCAGTTGATCTCGCGGCTGGCGGCCGACACGCCGTAGCGTTTCTGCGCCGGGTCGAACTGTTGCTGGGCGTTGCTGCTGCCGAAGCAGTCGGTGAAGTTCTCTTCGCAGGTCAGATAGGTGCCCCACGGCGTCTTGCCGTTGGCGCAGTTCTGGAAGGTGCCGAGGACTTTCTTGCCGTGCTTGTCAGCGCTGGTTTTCATCAGCTCGTGACCGGCGGCCGGGCCGCTGATGCGCAACGGCGAGTTACCGTGAATGCGCCGGTTGTAGCGCGAGCCCTGGACGAACTGCCACTGGCCATTCTTGCGCTGCACCTCAATCACCGACACGCCTTCGCAGGCCAGGGCCTTGCGCACGTCCTCGGCCGATTGCGGCATGCCGCCGTGCGGATAGAGGTAGCGGTAGTTGGTGTATTCGTTGTTGATCGCCATCAACGCACGGTTTTTCTCGCCCGGGAATTCAAACAGGCTCATCCCGTCGTTGTTGTCGCCAAACTGCACTTCCTGCGCAGCCGCTGTGCCGTTGCCGCTCGGGTCGAAGGCCGGGCCGTTCTTTTGCAGCGGCTGACCCCAGCTGATCAGCACCGACGACTTGTAGCCCTTGGGCAGGCTGATGGTGTCGGTGGTGGCCGCCGGAATGCTGTCGAAGCCGAGCAGACGGCTGTTGCCGGCGCTGACACTGGCGGCCAGCACGCTGCGGCTCAGCAGGTTGCCGCCGAGGAACATCGCCGCGCCGCACAGCGCGCCGGCGCTGATGAAACCGCGACGGCTCAGGCCGACCATTTTTTCCAGGTCTGTGGATTGGTTTTCTTCTAATAGGCTCACATCAGGCTCCCTGCATGGTTTTGGCAGCCACCTTAATGCGGGTCGATGACGCTTTCGTTGCAGCGCTGTTTAGAGCGGTGTTCCGAGCAGCACATTGGACGGGGAAAACTGCACCTGCACCGCTTGCTCGACCGTCAGGCCACGGGTGCGCAAGTCCAGCGGTTCGGCCAGCGCACACAAGGTCTGGCCGTTGGGCAGGGCGATGCGCACTTCGCTCGGGCCGTCCTCGGCGTCGAGAATCGCATCGATCCGACCGCTCAAAAGGTTGTGGCCGACGGCAGGCGTGGCCTCTGGCGCGAGCAGTTCGAGCCAGCCGGCCTTGATCAGCGCCACCACTTCGGTGCCCGGTTGCAGCTCCAGATGCACGGTGCTGTCGTGGGTGATCTGCGCATCGATCGACAGACCTTCGGCGAGTTCGAGGCGGATCAGGTCGTTGCGGCCCTGACCTTCGATCAGCACGACTTTGCCGTGCAGTTGATTGCGCGCGCTGGTCCTGAGCATCAGCCGACCGAGCAGGTCCAGATCGCTGGCGTCCTCGGCCGCTTCCAGCACCTGGGCCTGCAAGGCTTGCAGCTTTTGATAGAGGCGCAGCACCCGCTCGCCCTCGCTCGACAGTTTGGCGCCACCGCCACCCTTGCCGCCGACCGCGCGCTCGACCAGAGGCTTTTGCGCGAGGTTGTTCAGCTCATCGATGGCATCCCACGCCGCCTTGTAACTCAGACCGGCGCTTTTTGCGGCGCGGGTGATCGAACCCTGTTCGGCGATGTGTTGCAGCAAGGCGATGCGCTGCGGACGGCGGACGATGTGCTGGGACAACAGAGAGGGCAGGGACATGGCGGACGCTTTGTGCTGAAAGGTTGAGGGAGGACGTTGGCGGCTCGAGGCGTATCCGTCAAGCCGCGTCGCCGGGTTTTGGCGTGCGGGCCAGGCAGTAAACATCCACCCGCGCGGCGCCGGCGTCCATCAGCAACCGGGCCAGCGCCTGGGCGGTGGCGCCGGTGGTCAGCACGTCGTCGACCAGGGCCAGGTGCCGGCCTTTCACCTGGGCATCGGGGCTCAAGGCGAAGGCGTGACGTAGATTGCGTTTGCGCGCCTTGGCGCTGAGGGCCTGCTGGGCGTCGGTATCCTGCACGCGCAAAAGACTGTGTTCCTCGCAGGGCAGGTCGAGTGCCTTGCCCAGCCACTGCGCCAGCATCGCCGCTTGATTGAAGCCGCGCTGGCGCAGGCGTTTCGGTGCAAGTGGAACCGGCAGCAAGGCGTCCGGGCGAGGCAGGTCTTCTTCGAAGCGATGTTGCAGGAACTCGCCGAGAACGTCGGCGAGCAAGTGGCCAAGTGGCCATTTGGCGTTGTGCTTGAAACGGGTGATCAACGTGTCCACCGGAAAGCTGTAAGTCCATGGCACGGCCACCTGTTCAAAGGCCGGTGGATCGTTCAGGCAGCCCCCACAGGTCAGGCCGCCAGTGGGCAAGGGCAGGGCGCACGTCAGGCATTGATCGCCCAGCCATGGCAGATCGGTTTCGCAGGCGGTGCAGATCGGGATTTGCGCGTCTGCCGGTTCATCGCACAATAAACAGTTCTGTTTGTTTTTTAACCAGATGTAAACCGGCCTTTCGTAGTGTGGTTGACAGCGCATGGCTCTTCCTTAAATATGCCGAACATCCGTGTCGTGCCTGTGGGTATTCCGTTTCCCCAGGCGCCAGCCAAGCATAACCAAGGAAACGCCCATGAGCGCCAGCACCACTGCCACCCTGCGTCACGACTGGACTTTGGCCGAAGTCAAAGCACTCTTCGTTCAGCCATTCAACGACTTGCTGTTCCAGGCGCAGACGGTGCACCGCGCGCATTTCGACGCCAACCGCGTCCAGGTTTCCACCCTGCTGTCGATCAAGACCGGCGCCTGCCCGGAAGATTGCAAATATTGTCCGCAGTCCGGTCACTACAACACCGGGCTGGAAAAAGAAAAGCTGATGGAAGTGCAGAAGGTCCTCGAAGAGGCCGCACGCGCCAAGGCCATCGGTTCGACCCGTTTCTGCATGGGCGCGGCGTGGAAGCACCCGTCGGCCAAGGACATGCCTTACGTGCTGAAAATGGTCGAAGGCGTGAAGGCCATGGGCCTGGAAACCTGCATGACCCTGGGTCGTCTCGATCAGGATCAGACCGAAGCGCTGGCCAAGGCCGGGCTCGACTACTACAACCACAACCTCGACACCTCGCCGGAGTTCTACGGCAGCATCATCACCACCCGCACTTACAGCGAGCGTCTGCAGACCCTGGCCTACGTGCGCGACGCGGGGATGAAAATCTGCTCCGGCGGCATCCTCGGCATGGGCGAGTCCCTCGATGACCGTGCGAACCTGCTGATCCAGCTGGCCAACCTGCCGGAGCATCCGGAATCGGTGCCGATCAACATGCTGGTGAAAGTCGCCGGCACGCCGCTGGAAAACGCCGACGACGTCGATCCGTTCGACTTCATCCGCATGCTCGCCGTGGCGCGCATCCTGATGCCGCAATCCCACGTGCGCCTGTCCGCCGGCCGCGAAGCGATGAACGAGCAGATGCAGGCCCTGGCGTTCTTCGCCGGCGCCAACTCGATCTTCTACGGCGACAAACTGCTGACCACCGCCAACCCGCAGGCCGACAAGGACATGCAACTGTTCGCGCGTCTGGGCATTCAGCCGGAAGCTCGTGAAGAGCACGCCGACGAAGTGCATCAGGCTGCCATCGAGCAGGCGCTGGTGGAGCAGAAGAGCAGCGAGCAGTTCTACAACGCGGCGGTCTGATCGCCCGTTCTTCTCAGGCGCTGCCTCGGGCGGCGCCTGCTGACTCATTTGCCACCCGTGAGGCTTGCATGTCTTTCGATCTCGCCGCACGCCTTGCTGCCCGTCGTGCCGAAAATCTCTATCGCCAGCGACCGCTGCTTGAAAGCCCACAAGGGCCGCAAGTGGTGGTCGACGGTCAGCCGTTGCTGGCGTTCTGCAACAACGATTACCTGGGCCTGGCCAATCATCCGCAAGTGATCGAAGCCTGGCGCGCCGGTGCGTCGAAGTGGGGCGTCGGTGGCGGTGCCTCGCATCTGGTGATCGGCCACAGCGGCCCGCATCACGCACTGGAAGAAGCCTTGGCCGACCTCACCGGGCGGCCCCGCGCGCTGTTGTTTACCACCGGTTACATGGCCAACCTTGGCGCGGTCACCGCATTGGTCGGGCAGGGCGATACGGTGCTGGAAGACCGGCTCAACCATGCGTCTTTGCTGGATGCCGGATTGTTGTCCGGCGCGCGCTTCAATCGTTATCTGCACAACGACGCCGACAGCCTCGCCAAGCGTCTGGAGAAAGCCACCGGCAATACGCTGGTGGTTACTGACGGCGTGTTCAGCATGGACGGCGACCTCGCCGATCTGCCGGCGCTGGCCCGGGAAACCAAGGCCAAAGGTGCGTGGCTGATGGTTGACGACGCTCACGGTTTCGGTCCGCTGGGGACAAACGGTGGCGGAATCGTCGAGCATTTCGGTTTGAGCCAGGAAGACGTGCCGGTGCTGGTCGGCACGCTCGGCAAAGCGTTCGGTACGGCTGGCGCCTTTGTGGCCGGCAGTGAAGAGCTGATCGAAAGCCTGATCCAGTTTGCCCGCCCATACATCTACACCACCAGCCAACCGCCGGCCCTGGCCTGCGCAACCTTGAAAAGTCTGGAGCTGCTGCGCAGCGAGCACTGGCGTCGAGAGCATCTGCAAACGCTGATCCGCCAGTTCCGCTATGGCGCCGAGCAGATAGGTCTGGAACTGATGGACAGCTTCACGCCGATTCAGCCGATCCTGATCGGCGATGCCGGTCGCGCTGTGCGTCTGTCGCAGATGCTGCGCGAGCGTGGGCTGATGGTCACCGCGATCCGTCCGCCGACCGTGCCTGCCGGCAGCGCGCGGTTGCGGGTGACGCTGACCGCCGCCCACAGCGAGGCGCAGGTGCAGCTATTGTTAGAAGGACTGGCCGATTGCTTTGCTCAACTCAAATCGGAGCCAAGCCATGCGTGATCGCCTGATTCTGCTACCGGGTTGGGGGCTCGGCGTTTCGCCGCTGGAGCCGCTGGTCGCTGCGTTGCGCGGACTCGACGAACACCTGCAGGTCGACATTGAGCCGCTGCCGGAGCTGGACTCCAGCGATCTGCAAGACTGGCTCGACGAGCTCGATGAGCGCATCTCCGAAGATACCTGGCTCGGTGGCTGGTCACTGGGAGGCATGCTCGCGTCCGAGCTGGCGGCGCGGCGTGGCGAACATTGCTGCGGCTTGCTGACCCTGGCGAGCAATCCTTCGTTTGTCGCTCATGAACAGTGGCCGAGCGCGATGCCCGGCGAGACCTTCGATGCGTTTCTGGCCGGCTGCAGCGTCGATCCGCGCACGACCCTCAAGCGATTCTCTCTGCTGTGCGCCCAGGGCGCGCAAGACGCGCGCGGCTTGTCGCGGCTGTTGCTCGGCGGCGCGCCGAATACCTCGCCGGCCGCGTTGATGGCGGGACTTGAACTGTTGGCCCAGATCGATACGCGCGATGCCTTGCAGGCGTTTCGTGGTCCGCAATTGCATCTGTTTGGCGGGCTGGACGGGTTGGTGCCGGCGGAGGCCGCGGGCGAGCTGTTCGCGTTGCTGGCAGATGTCGAGGTCGGTCTGATCGAGCAGGCCAGCCATGCGTTTCTTCTGGAAGATCCCCACGGTGTGGCCGGTGCGATCCAGGCGTTTTTAAGTGAGTGCGGTGATGACTGATTTGTCTGTTGCGGCGTTGCCCGGCGGCTTGCCTGACAAGCGCCAGGTCGCGGCTTCTTTTTCTCGCGCAGCGGCCAGCTATGACAGCGTCGCCGAGTTGCAGCGCGATGTCGGTGCGCAGTTGATGAATCGCTTGCCGGTGGATTTTCGGCCGGCACGCTGGCTGGATCTGGGCTGCGGCACCGGGTATTTCACTCGGGCACTGGCCGAGCGATTTGGTGAGGGGCTGGCGCTGGATATCGCGGAGGGCATGCTCAATCACGCGCGGCCGTTGGGCGGGGCCACGCACTTCATTGCTGGCGATGCCGAACGTTTACCGTTGCAGGATTCTACGTGTGATCTGATCTTCTCCAGCCTCGCCGTGCAGTGGTGCGCGGACTTCGAAGCTGTGCTCGGCGAAGCGTTTCGGGTGCTGAAACCGGGGGGGATTTTCGCGTTTGCTAGTCTTTGTGCAGGGACGCTGTACGAATTGCGCGACAGCTGGCGTCAGGTCGATGGTCTGGTGCACGTCAACCGTTTCCGCGAGTTCGCCCGCTACGAGCAATTGTGCTCGGCCAGTGGTTTGCGCAGTGTTTGTCTGGAGAACCGGCCGCATGTGCTGCATTACCCGGATGTGCGCAGCCTGACCCATGAACTCAAGGCCTTGGGTGCGCATAACCTGAACCCCGGCCGGCCGGGCGGATTGACCGGTCGGGCGCGGATTCTGGGGCTGGTCGAAGCCTATGAGCAGTTCCGTCAGCCGCAGGGCTTGCCGGCGACTTATCAGGTGGTCTACGCCGTGTTGGAGAAACCCTTATGAGCGCAGCCTATTTCATCACCGGAACCGACACTGACGTTGGCAAGACCACCGTCGCCGCCGGGTTGCTGCACGCTGCGCGGTCGGCGGGGCTGAGTACGGCGGCGGGCAAACCGGTGGCGTCCGGTTGTGTGGTGACGCCCAGAGGTTTGCGCAATTCCGATGCGCTGGCGTTGCAGGCCGAATGCTCGTTGCCGCTGACGTATCAACAGGTCAACCCGGTGGCGTTCGAGCCGGCGATCGCGCCGCATCTGGCAGCGCGCGAGGCGGGTGTGGCGCTGACCGTGCAATCGTTGCTGGCGCCGATGCGCGAGATTCTGGCCATGAATGCCGACTTCACGCTGATCGAAGGCGCGGGCGGCTGGCGGGTGCCGTTGGCGGATCAGGACAATCTGTCGGATCTGGCGATTGCGCTGAAGCTGCCTGTGATTCTGGTGGTCGGCGTGCGTCTGGGTTGCATCAGCCATGCGTTGCTGACGGCCGAGGCGATTGCCCGGGACGGGCTGCAACTGGCGGGATGGGTGGCGAATATCATTGATCCGAAGACGTCGCGGCTGGAGGAAAACCTCGCGACACTGGCCGAGCGGATTCCGGCGCCGTGCCTGGGGCGGGTGCCGAAACTCAAGGCGGTCAGCGCCGAAGCGGTCGCCGATCACTTGCAACTGGATCTGCTCGACTGATTTTGGCTATGACAAGGCACTGTGCCATTAGTGTTTTTGACGGGTGTTTTTCTGACGCCTCTGGTTCAATGGCACCCATTGATCCTTCCCAAGGATGAGAGCTCCCATGGAAATCTCCGGAAACACAGCTTTTTATGCAGGTCTGAGCACCATTCAGACCGGGCAGAACCGCGTCGATCAGGCCGCCAGCCAGATTGCCAGCAGCACCATCGAGCGTTCGGTCACCAGCCAATCTTCGGAAGTACAGGTCGATCGTCTGCGTTCCGTGGATCGCGCCCAGCAATCGGATCTGGCAAGCAACATGGTCGAGATGGCTCAAGGCAAGTTTCAGGCGGAACTGGGCGTGAAAGTCGCCAAGGCTTCCGATGAAATGCTCGGTACGATCATCGATACCTTCGCCTGATTTTTTGATCTGCGCTTTGCCAGACGCCGCGACTGTTCGCGGCGTTTTTCGTTGTAAGTCCTTCTCCCTCAACTAATCTTTTTTCAGTGCACATGGCTCGGTCGGGCGCATGTCGTGTTGCTGTGTCCGGCGTTCGGAAAATCTGATGACGAATGGCAAAAGAACGACGCTTGACAAGATTTCGGCGTAAACGTATGTTTCAAACAACTGTTTGACCGTCACAACAAATCAACGCGGTCGTTCATTCCCGGTTACATCAGCAGAGGTTTATCGCTATGCCTGACTACAAGGCCCCCTTGCGTGATATTCGCTTCGTTCGTGACGAACTGCTCGGCTACGAAGCGCACTATCAGAGCCTTCCAGCGTGTGCAGAGGCAACGCCGGACATGGTTGACGCCATTCTCGAAGAGGGCGCCAAGTTTTGTGAGCAGGTGCTGGCACCGCTGAACCGCGTGGGTGACACCGAAGGCTGCACCTGGAGCGAGTCCGGCGTGAAAACCCCGACCGGCTTCAAAGAGGCCTACAAGCAATTCGTCGAAGGCGGCTGGCCAAGCCTGGCCCATGACGTCGAGCACGGCGGTCAAGGCCTGCCTGAGTCGCTGGGTCTGGCAGTCAGCGAAATGGTCGGCGAAGCCAACTGGTCCTGGGGCATGTACCCAGGCCTGTCGCACGGCGCGATGAACACCATCTCCGAGCACGGCACCCCAGAACAGCAAGAAGCCTATCTGACCAAACTGGTCTCCGGTGAGTGGACCGGCACCATGTGCCTGACCGAGCCGCACTGCGGCACCGACCTGGGCATGCTGCGCACCAAGGCCGAACCTCAGGCCGACGGTTCCTACAAAGTTTCCGGCACCAAGATCTTCATCTCGGCCGGTGAACACGACATGGCCGACAACATCGTCCACATCGTGCTGGCCCGCCTGCCGGACGCACCGGCCGGCACCAAAGGCATTTCCCTGTTCATCGTTCCGAAGTTCATGCCAAACGCTGACGGTACTGTTGGTGCACGCAACGCCGTGACCTGCGGTTCGATCGAACACAAGATGGGCATCCACGGCAACGCGACCTGCGTGATGAACTTCGACGGCGCGACCGGTTTCCTGATCGGCCCGGCGAACAAAGGCCTGAACTGCATGTTCACCTTCATGAACACCGCACGTCTGGGTACCGCGCTGCAAGGTCTGGCCCACGCCGAAATCGGCTTCCAGGGCGGCCTGAAGTACGCTCGCGATCGCCTGCAAATGCGTTCCCTGACTGGCCCGAAAGCGCCGGACAAGGCCGCTGACCCGATCATCGTTCACCCAGACGTACGCCGCATGCTGTTGACCATGAAAGCATTCGCCGAAGGCAACCGTGCGATGGTGTACTTCACCGCCAAGCAGGTCGACATCGTCAAATACGGCGTGGACGAAGAAGAGAAGAAGAAAGCCGACGCACTGCTGGCCTTCATGACTCCGATCGCCAAAGCGTTCATGACCGAAGTCGGTTTCGAATCCGCCAACCACGGCGTACAGATCTACGGCGGCCACGGCTTCATCGCCGAGTGGGGCATGGAGCAGAACGTTCGCGACAGCCGCATCTCGATGCTGTACGAAGGCACCACCGGCATCCAGGCACTCGACCTGCTGGGCCGTAAAGTGCTGATGACTCAAGGCGAGGCTCTCAAAGGCTTCACCAAGATCGTCCACAAGTTCTGCCAGAACAACGAAGGCAACGAAGCCGTTAAAGAATTCGTCGCACCGTTGGCTGCACTGAACAAAGAGTGGGGCGAGCTGACCATGAAGGTCGGTATGGCCGCCATGAAAGATCGTGAAGAAGTCGGCGCGGCCTCCGTGGACTACCTGATGTACTCCGGTTACGCCTGCCTGGCCTACTTCTGGGCTGACATGGCGCGTCTGGCTGCTGAAAAACTGGCTGCCGGCACCACCGATGAGGCGTTCTACACCGCCAAGCTGCAAACCGCGCGCTTCTACTTCCAGCGCATCCTGCCGCGTACCCGTACGCACGTGGCAACCATGCTGTCGGGCGCCAACAACCTGATGGACATGAAAGAAGAAGACTTCGCACTGGGCTACTAAGCCTTAACGCAGTCCTTCAAAAAACCGCTGCTCCTTCGGGGGCAGCGGTTTTTTTGTGCCCGGATTTCCCCAATTCCGGGGCTGATTCCCCAGCATTGATGAGGGCGCTGCTCAGCCGACCCCTTGCGCTTGTTGATTCAAAATGTTTCCAGAAGACTGGCCAATTAATTGCACTGCCCGATTTACCGGTGCTAACCAGAACTGCCTGCTCAAAGAAGCAAGACGCCCGGCATTTAACAACAACAGTCAGGGTGAAGCCTATGAACATCAGTCGACTCGCTCGTTTGACCTTCTGGTTACCCGTTGCGCTATCAGTCCAAAGCGCATGGGCCGCCGACCCCGCCGAAGTCGATCCTCCCTTGCCGGAGGTTCCCTCGCTGCAATCGTTGCGCGGGATGGTGCCCCCCGATCCGTCCGGAACCGAAGGCGGGCGCAAGGTCGACCTGATGACCGACTACGTGCTCAATCGCCAGGCCGCGATCCTGTTGGGCAAGGCGTTGTTCTGGGATATGGAGATCGGCAGCGATGGCTCCACGGCCTGTGCGTCCTGCCACTACCACGCCGGCGTCGATCACCGCATCACCAACCAGCTCAACCCCGGCCAGGCGCACACCAACGCCAACGTCGCGTCGATCTTCAATAAACCGTTTGTAGCCTCGGACATTCCCGGTGATGTGGCGTCCTACGCGATGTTGTCCGGAGGCAAGGGCGGCCCGAACTACACGCTGAAGAAAACCGACTTCCCGACCCACGTGCTGAGCAATCCGCTGGAGCGCAATTCGCCCATCGTGTACTCGACGGACGATGTGGTTGGCTCGCAAGGCGTGTTCGACGCCAACTTCGTCAAACCCAATCAGGCGCGTTTCGACAAATGTACTCAGCAGCCGGACGGTATTTTCCAGGTCGGTGGCATCAACGTGCGTCGCAGCACCGGGCGCAACGCGCCGTCGGTAATCAATGCCGCGTTCAACGTGCGCAACTTCTGGGACGGTCGGGCCAATAACGTCTTCAACGGTTTCTCGCCGTTCGGCAATCGCGATCCGGATGCCGGGATCTACGTGACCAGCGAACGCAGCACGGTTGCGACCAAAGTGCGGCTGGCGCTCAACGACGCCTCTGCCGCCTCGCAAGCCGTCGGCCCGCCCGGCAGCCCGGTGGAAATGTCCTGCGGTGGCCGTACCTTTGCCGACATCGGTCGCAGGATGCTCGACACGTTGATGCTCAAGCAGCAACGAATTTCGTCTACCGACTCGGTGCTGGCTCCGGTATCCGGCGCGCGGCGGCCGACCTATCGCGAGCTGATCAAGAACGCCTTCCAGCCTAGGCTGTGGAACGCCACGCAAAACGTTCTGGTGGGCGGTGCGCCGTACACCCAGATGGAGGCCAACTTCCCGCTGTTCTTCGGCCTGGCGATCCAGATGTATGAGGCCACGCTGGTGTCCGATCAGGCGCCGATCGATGCCTACCTGCAGGGCGATCACACCGCGATGAACGCGCAACAGGTCGAGGGCATGAACCTGTTTCTCGGCAAGGGCAAATGCGTCAATTGCCACGGCGGGCCGGAGTTGACCAACGCCGCCAGCCGCCTGCTGATGCATCCGCGCGAACGCATCGAACGCATGGTGATGGCCGACAACCTGACCACCCTTTACGACAACGGCTTCTACAACACCGGTGTGCGTCCGACTTCGGAAGACCTGGCCCTCGGCGGTGCGGATGCGTGGGGCAATCCATGGTCGTTCACCCGGCAGTACAACAGCGTGTTGCAGGGCGGCCGTTCGGTGGATCCGCTGGACGTCGATGTCTGCACGTTCGAGGCGCCGTTGAGCGCTGCGATTCCGTGCGATGCCACGCTCAAACCAAATGCTGGTTTCCGCGATTCGGTCGATGGCGCGTTCAAGACGCCGACCCTGCGCAACATCGCCCTGACCGGCCCGTATTTCCACAACGGCAGCCGCTCGACGCTTAAACAGGTGATGGAGTTCTACAACCGTGGCGGTGACCGGCGCGGCGAAGACGCCAACAACACCAGCGGCTTCGAGCATCCGGCGGTGAACCAGCACAACACTTCCAACCTCGATCCGGACATGACGGCGCTGAACCTGACGCCTGCCGAAATCGATGCCGTGGTGAAATTCATGGAAGTCGGCCTGACCGATCCGCGCGTGGCCTGGGAACGCGCACCGTTCGATCATCCATCGCTGGTGATCCCGCAGGGCCATATCGGCGACGAGAATGCCGTGACCCAGCGCCCGGCCAGTCCGAAAGTCACGACCCGCCAGGCGATGGACGCATCGCTCAATCTCAAGCCTTACGGTGCTGAAGGCCGGCCGGCGGCAGAAGGGCCATTGCAGCCGTTCTACAACGATCTCTGAGCAGAAAACACACCATGGCCATCAAGAATGATGGCCATGGTGGCCGTCTAGCGGCCATTGCGCAAAAAACCTTACTGAATTACTCAGCAACTGCCGATTTCGGCCGTTAAAGAGACAGCCTGTGATCTGGATCACATTGTGTGTGCTTAACTGGCCACATTGCAGGCACAATGCCATCTCTTTGCTATGACGGATCGGAGCTTTTTCCCTTGCCGCGTTCTTCCGCTGTACGTTTCAGTCATTTTCTACCTTCACTGCTGTTGTTGCTCGCGGGGTTGGCGGCTGCGTACGTCAAAGACCTCAACGTATTCTTCACCTCACTGTTTAACGTGCTGCCGACCTTGGTGTTGCTGTTGGGCGGCTCGTACTGTGCGGTTTACCGACGCCAGCGCGAGCTGTTCCTGATGGTCACGGTGTACATCGCCTACTTCCTGCTTGACACCCAGACGGACTATTACCGCGACAACGGCAAGGTGCGCGAAGACGCGGCCGTGGTGTTCCATCTTGTCTGCCTGCTGTTGCCCTTGTTGTTCGGATTGTTCGCCGCCTGGCAGGAACGCACTCACCTGTTTCAGGACATGGTCGCGCGCTTCGCCGTGTTGCTGGCCTTTGGCAGCGTGGCGCTGGGGCTTGAGCAAAGTTACCCGCAGGCGTTGCTGATGTGGCTTTCCGAGATCCGCTGGCCGGCGCTGCACGGCGCGTGGATGAGCCTGATCCAGTTGTCGTATCCGGTGTTCATCTCGGCGTTCCTGCTGTTGGCCTGGCAATACTGGCGCAACCCGCGGCCGCTGCACGCGGCGCAACTGGTGGGGTTGCTCGGGGTGTTCTGGATGCTGCCGAAAACCTTCATCCTGCCGTTCACCCTGAACATCATGTGCAGCCAGGTCATGCTGATGATTGCGGCAGCGGTAGCGCACGAGGCGTATCAAATGGCCTTCCGCGACGAGCTCACCGGTTTGCCGGGCCGCCGCGCACTCAACGAGCGCATGCAGCGTCTGGGTCGCAACTATGTGCTGGCGATGAGCGACGTCGATCACTTCAAGAAATTCAACGACACCCACGGCCACGACGTGGGGGATCAGGTCCTGCGACTGGTCGCCAGCAAGCTGTCCAAAATCAGCGGCGGCGGTAGGGCTTATCGCTATGGCGGTGAGGAATTCGCCTTGGTGTTTGCGGGCAAGACTCTTGAAGAGTGCATGCCGCACCTGGAAGTCATCCGTGAGTCGATTGCGTCCTACAACATCCAGCTGCGAAATCAGGAAAGTCGCCCGCAGGATGATCAGCAGGGCCGTCAGCGTCGCTCGGGGTCGGGCGCGTCCAGCGTGTCGGTCACCGTCAGCATCGGCGTGGCCGAACGCCTGGAACAGCGCACCCCGGAAGAGGTGCTGAAATCCGCCGACCAGGCCCTCTACAGCGCCAAGGGCGCAGGCCGTAACTGCGTGATGGCGTTCGGTCAGAACCGCCGTGGCGCGGTGCGCATGGACAGCGCCGCAGGTTGAGTGATGACGGCTCATTCAGCGTCTGGACAGTGATTGTGGGGCAGGGTGGCCGGCAGTAGGTTGAAGCAATCTGCTGAAGGAGAAGCCACCATGCCCGAGTACAAAGCTCCCCTGCGCGACATGCGCTTTCTGATCGACCACGTCTTTGACTTCCACACTCAGTACGCGACCCTCGGCGCCCACGACGCCAGCCCGGACATGATCAACGCGATCCTCGACGAGGGCGCGAAGTTCTGTGAGAACGTTCTGGCACCGCTCAATCGCAGCGGCGACGAAGAGGGCTGCCATTTCGACAACGGCGTGGTGACAACGCCTACAGGCTTCAAGCAAGCCTTCGCACAATACGTGGAAGGTGGCTGGCACGGTCTGGCGGCAGATCCGGCTTACGGCGGCCAGGGCCTGCCAAGTTCGCTGGGGCTGGTGATCAGCGAAATGGTCGCCTCCAGCAACACTTCCTGGGGCATGTACCCGGGCCTGACCCACGGCGCCATGTCGGCGATCCACGCCCACGGCACCGAAGAACAGAAAGACACCTACCTGCGCAAACTCACTGCCGGCCAGTGGACCGGCACCATGTGCCTGACCGAAGCCCACTGCGGCACCGACCTGGGCATCATCAAGACCCGTGCTGTGCCCCAAGCCGACGGCAGTTATGCAGTGACCGGCAGCAAGATTTTCATCTCTGCCGGCGAGCACGACATGAGCGACAACATCATTCATCTGGTGTTGGCCAAACTGCCGGACGCACCGGCGGGGACCAAGGGGATTTCACTGTTCATCGTGCCGAAATTCCTCCCGGACACATCCGGTGAGGCGGGCGAGCGCAACGGCGTTTCCTGCGGTTCGATCGAACACAAGATGGGCATCAAGGCTTCGGCCACCTGTGTGTTGAACTTCGACGACGCCAAAGGCTTCCTGATCGGCGAGCCGAACAAGGGCCTGAACTGCATGTTCACCATGATGAACCACGCGCGCCTCGGCACCGGGATGCAGGGCCTGTGTCTGGGCGAAGCGAGTTTCCAGGGCGCAATCAAATACGCCAACGACCGTCTGCAGATGCGTGCCCTGACTGGTGCCAAAGCTCCGGACAAACCGGCTGACCCGATCATCGTCCACCCGGACGTGCGGCGCATGCTGCTGACCATGAAAGCCTTCAACGAAGGCAACCGCGCGCTGACCTATTTCACCGCGCAGATGCTCGATGTCGCGCACCTGAGCGCGGACGCCCAGGCGCGTCAGGAGGCCGAAGACCTGTTGGCGTTCCTGACCCCGATCTGCAAGGCGTTCATGACCGACACCGGGCTGGAAGTGACCAACCACGGCATGCAGGTGTTCGGTGGCCACGGATTTATCCGCGAGTGGGGCATGGAACAACTGGTTCGCGATTGCCGGATCGCGCCGATCTATGAGGGAACCAACGGCATTCAGGCGCTGGATCTGCTCGGGCGCAAAGTGCTGGGCAGTCAGGGCAAGCTGCTGCGCAACTTCACCAAGATCGTCCACAAATTCTGCGCGGCCAACGCCGGGCATCCGCAACTTGGCGAGTTTGTCGCGCAGCTCGATGGCCTCAATCAGCAGTGGGGCGACCTGACCATGAAGGTCGGTATGGCCGCGATGAAGAACCCGGATGAAGTCGGCGCCGCGTCGGTGGATTACCTGATGTACAGCGGTTACATCGTTCTCGGCTACCTGTGGCTGCGCATGGCGCTGGTTGCCCAGGCGCAGCTGGAGTCGAGTGAGGGTGATGGTGATTTCTGCCAGGGCAAACTGGCGACGTGCGAGTTTTACTTCAAGCGGTTGCTGCCGCGCACCGCTGCGCATCGTGCGGCGATCGAGGCGGGCAGCGATTGCCTGATGAAACTGCCGGCGCAGTTGTTCGCGCTGTAACACGGCACTGTTAAACAAAAGAGCCCGCTGATTGCGGGCTTCTTTATGGTTGATTGCTGATGACTAAAAATAACAAATCAGTCACCGCCTGACCCTATGTGTCGCAAAAGTTGTTGGGTTACACTCCAGCTCAACGAAATCACCCTTCCACGAATCACCTGTTTAGATCTTTGCGAGGTTTGCCATGGCTGACTACAAAGCGCCGCTGCGCGATATGCGCTTCGTCCTCAATGAAGTGTTCGAAGTCGCCAAACTCTGGGCCGAACTGCCGGCCCTGGCCGAGACCGTGGACGCGGAAACCGTTGAAGCCATTCTCGAAGAGGCCGGCAAGGTCACCAGCAAAAGCATCGCGCCCCTGAGCCGTGCCGCCGACGAAGAAGGCTGCCACTGGGCCGACGGTGCCGTCACCACGCCGGCCGGTTTCCCACAGGCCTATCAGACTTATGCCGAAGGCGGCTGGGTCGGTGTTGGTGGTGATCCGGCTTACGGCGGCATGGGCATGCCCAAAGCCGTCTCGGCTCAGGTCGAAGAAATGGTCAACTCCGCCAGCCTGTCCTTCGGTCTGTATCCGATGCTGACCGCCGGCGCGTGCCTGTCGATCAATGCCCACGCCAGCGAAGAGCTGAAAGCCGCTTACCTGCCGAACATGTACGCCGGTGTCTGGGCCGGCTCCATGTGCCTGACCGAGCCGCATGCCGGCACCGACCTGGGCATCATCCGCACCAAAGCCGAACCTCAGGCCGACGGCTCCTACAAGGTCAGCGGCACCAAGATCTTCATCACCGGCGGTGAGCACGACCTGACCGAAAACATCATCCACCTGGTGCTGGCCAAACTGCCGGACGCACCCGCTGGGCCGAAGGGCATTTCACTGTTCCTGGTGCCGAAGTTCATGGTCAATGCCGATGGCAGCCTGGGCGCGCGCAACCCGGCGAACTGCGGTTCGATCGAACACAAGATGGGCATCCAGGCGTCCGCCACTTGCGTGATGAACTTCGACGAAGCGGTGGGTTACCTGGTCGGCGAGCCGAACAAGGGCCTGGCGGCGATGTTCACCATGATGAACTACGAGCGTCTGGGCGTCGGCATTCAGGGCCTGGCCACCGGCGAGCGTTCCTACCAGAACGCCATCGAATACGCCCGTGACCGCCTGCAAAGCCGTTCGCCGACCGGCGCGCAGAACAAGGACAAGGTGGCCGACCCGATCATCGTCCACCCGGACGTGCGTCGCATGTTGCTGACCATGAAAGCCTCGAACGAAGGCGGTCGTGCGTTCTCCACCTACGTGGCGATGCAACTCGATACCGCCAAGTTCAGCGAAGACGCCGCCACCCGCAAACGTGCGGAAGATCTGGTGGCCTTGCTGACACCAGTGGCCAAGGCGTTCCTGACCGATCTGGGTCTGGAAACCACCGTACACGGCCAGCAGATCTTCGGCGGCCACGGCTACATCCGTGAGTGGGGCCAGGAGCAACTGGTGCGTGACGTGCGCATCACCCAGATCTACGAAGGCACCAACGGCATTCAGGCACTGGACCTGGTGGGTCGCAAGATCGTCGGCAGCGGCGGTGCGTTCTACAAGCTGTTCGCCGACGAGATCCGCCATTTCACCGCCACCGCCGGTGCCGATCTGGGCGAGTTCACCAAGCCGCTGAATGACGCCGTCGACACCCTCGACGAGCTGACCTCGTGGCTGTTGGACCGGGCGAAAACCAACCCGAACGAAATCGGCGCGGCATCGGTCGAGTATCTGCAAGCGTTCGGCTACACCGCTTACGCCTACATGTGGGCACTGATGGCCAAGGCATCGCTGGGCAAAGAAGCGCAGGACGATTTCTATGCGAGCAAACTCGGCACGGCGCGGTTCTATTTCGCCCGTCTGCTGCCGCGGATTCACTCGTTGAGCGCGTCGGTGAAGGCCGGCAGCGAGTCGCTGTTCCTGCTGGACGCTGCGCAGTTTTGATGATGTAACGTCATGTAAGCGATCTCTTACATGACGTGCTGCTGTTCTCCCATAGGCGTAGATTGGATCCAGAGCTAATCTACTTTCCATGGACGTCGCGCAGGAAGCGCAAAGCAACAACACGGACACGTAGGATTCTGCCAGGGTGGCGGAGTGAAATGGATGTCAGGGAAACAGTCTGCAAAGCCCCGCTTCGGCGGGGTTTTCTTATGCCCGCAGAAAACTTTTCAGCTCAGCGCGTCCAGTGACGGCGCACCTTTCAGCGGTTTGTCCTCACGCTGCATCACTTCTTCCAGCAACGTTCGCAGCAAGGCCAATGGCGCCTGCTGGCGCTGCACATCGCGACACACCAGCCCGACCTTCAACGGCACGCGCGGCTCACTCAACGGTTTCCACAGCAGGTCCTGATCGTCGTACTCCTTTTGCGAACGACCAGGCAGCACCGTCGCCAGACGGGTATGCGGCAGGCTGTCGAGAATCCCCACCATATTGTTCAGTTCGGCCTGCACTTGCGGGCGTCGTCCGAGGCTGGCCAGTTGCGCCTGCCAGATCTGGCGGATCTGAAATTCCTCACCCAGCAACAACATCGGCAATTCAGCGGCCTGACTCATCGAGACTTTCTTGAATTCCCGCAGCGGATGATCCGCCGGGATGACCAGCGTCAGTTCATCTTCGTACAACATCACGCCGTGCAGACCCGGTTGGCGTGGCGGCAGATAGCTGATGCCGATGTCCAGTGAGCCGTTGAGCAGTCGCCGCTCGATCTCAAGCCCTGTCAGTTCATAAATCTGCACCACCAGATGCGGCTGGGCCTTGCGCACTCTCTCCAGCATTTGCGGCACGAGGCTGGTGTGCACGGTTTGCAGCACGCCGATCGCCAATGTGCGCAGTGCCTGACCCTTGAAGTTGCCCAGCGCCTCACGCGCCCGCTGCAGGCCGTCGAGCAGTGGCAAGGCGTGGTTGTACAAGGTGTGGGCGGCGAGGGTCGGCAGCAGGCGTTTGCTGCTGCGTTCGAACAGGGTAACGTCGAGGTTTTGTTCCAGCTGGCGAATCTGCTGTGACAGCGCGGGCTGAGAGATCGACAGGCGCTCGGCGGCACGCCCGACATGTCCTTCTTCGTAGACCGCGACGAAATAACGCAGTTGTTTGAAATCCATAAGTAATACTTATCGAAAATGCTGGGAAATCGAAATGGCTCGAAGGCAGGAACAGGCCTAGTCTAACCGCATTCACAAGGCTTACAGGGCCGGAAAGCGCAATGACCAGCGTTTGTTTTGAAAGTGTTTGCATAGGCAGTTCAAAAAACCTCGATCGAGGTTTTTTTCAATGAATCTGTTCAGTTTGCGGCGCCAGACGCCGAGCCTCGATGACCTGGCTTTTGAAACCCAGGAATCGGACGTTTCTGATGGCCTGAATGCCGAACGTCTCATGCCCAGCGTCGAGCGCCCACAACAGGTATTCGTTCGCGGCCAGGGCTCCTGGCTATGGGACAGCAATGATCGCGCCTACCTGGACTTTTCCCAGGCCGGTGGCGCCAACAGCCTCGGCCACAGCCCTTCGGCGCTGGTCAAGGCCATCGCCAATCAAGCCCAGGCTCTGATCAATCCCGGCTTCAATCTGCACAACCGCGGCATGCTCAGCCTCGCCGAGCGCCTGTGTGCCAGTACTTCCAGCGATCAGGCGTATCTGCTCAACAGTGGCAGTGAGGCCTGTGAGGCGGCGATCAAACTGGCGCGCAAATGGGGCCAGCTGCATCGCAGTGGCGCCTCGCGGATCATTGTCGCCAGACAAGGCTGTCACGGGCGTAGTCTGGCGACGATTTCGGCGTCAGACAGTTGCAACCTACAAAACCGCTTCGCACCGTTGCTGCCGGGTTTCGATCTGGTGCCGTTCAACGACCTGCCAGCGCTGCATGCGGCAGTCGATGCACAGACGGTGGCAATCATGCTCGAACCGATCCAGAGCGATGCCGGGGTGATTCCAGCGACCGAGCATTACCTCAAGGGTGTCGAGCGCTTGTGCCGTGAGTTGGGGATTCTGCTGATTCTCGATGAGGTTCAGACCGGCATCGGCCGTTGCGGCACCTTGCTCGCCGAACAATCCTACGGCGTGCGCGCCGATATCGTCGTGCTCGGCAAGGGCCTCGGTGGTGGCGTGCCGCTGGCGGCGCTGCTGGCGCGAGGCAAGGCCTGCTGTTTCGACTCCGGCGAGTTGGGCGGCACTCATCACGGCAACGCGCTGATGACCGCCGCAGGGCTGGTGGTGCTCGACAGCGTGCAGGACCGCGCATTCCTCGAACAAATCCGGGACAACGGCCAGCATCTGCGCGAAGGGCTCGCCCGTCTGGCCCATCGTTATGAACACGGCGAGTTGCGCGGGCAAGGACTGTTCTGGGGACTGACCCTGTCGGAAGACTCCGCCGAGGCCGTCGTCAAAGCCGCGCTGCATGAAGGCTTGCTGCTCAACGCCCAACAGGCCAACTGCCTGCGCTTCACCCCGGCGCTCAACGTCAGCAAGGCCAACATCGACGAAATGCTCCTGCGTCTGGCCCGCGCCTTCTCCCGGGTACGCACCGCGCAGCTGCAATGCCGCAAAGGGATTGCCGTCTGAAGTTTCCCACCCGAATTCAAGAACCGTCTCGCGGTATAACGCACGCTCCACGCCTGATTCTTTTGGCGTGGGGCGTTTTTTTTGTGGCCGTGTAATGGCGATCAGATGGCGAGATTGCGGTTTGCACTGAACCCTGACAAACGGCACAGGTCGATTAGCTTGTATGGCTCAGGTGAGCCAACCCCCAATCAGGAGCTGCCCCATGGACTTTATCCGCATCATCATCGCCATTCTGTTGCCGCCACTGGGTGTGTTTCTGCAAGTCGGGTTCGGCGGCGCGTTCTGGCTGAACATTCTGCTGACGTTGTGCGGTTATATCCCGGGGATCGTGCACGCGGTGTACATCATCGCCAAGCGCTGAGGGTCAGTCCGTCAAACCCATTACCCGCCGGTAAAACCGCCATTCCTGCTCCAGCGCATGGGCCTGGTTGGCGGCCCGGCGGAAGCCGTGACGTTCATCGGCGTAGTAATGCGCTTCGACCTCAATGCCGTTTTGCTCCAGAGCCGTGACCATGTCGCGGGTCTGTTGCGGCACGACCACGGCGTCCAGTTCGCCCTGAAAGAAAATCACCGGTACGCGAATGTTGCCTGCGTGCAGCAACGGCGTGCGGGCGGCGTAGCGTTCGGCATCTTGCTCCGGATCGCCGATCAGCCAGTCCAGATAATCGCCTTCGAACTTGTGTGTCGCGCGGGCCAGGGCGACCGGGTCACTGACACCATAAAGGCTGGCGCCTGCACGGAACACGTGATGGAACGCCAGGGCACACAACGTCGTGTAACCACCGGCGCTGCCGCCACGGATAAACGCACACTCGCCGTCGATCATGCCGCGTTCGGCCAGATAGGCCACCACTGCGCAGGCATCTTCGACATCCACTGCGCCCCAGCTCAGGTGCAGAGCCTGTCGATACTCCCGGCCATAACCGCTGCTGCCTCGGTAGTTGAGATCGGCGACGGCGAAGCCGCGTTGCGTCCAGTACTGGATGCGCGGGTCAAGCATCGGGTAGCAGGCGGAGGTGGGGCCGCCGTGGATGAACACCACCAACGGCGGTTTCACATCGCCATTCGTGGCCGGGTAAAAGAAGCCGTGTGCTTCACCCGCACCGCTTGGGTAGCGCAGGGTTTGCGGGCGGCTGATGCGCTCGGCGGGCAGCGGTGCAACACCGCCGGCCAGGACATTCACTTCACGAGATTCGCGATCGATGGTGATCACTGCTGAAGGGCTGATCGGTGAAGCGGCAATGCAGTAAATGAATTGATCATCGACAGCCAGATGGCGGAAGCGGCTGTAGTCGCCGGTGAAGTCTTCACCATTGAGCGCCAGACGACCGAAACCGCCTTCGCTCCAACTTGCCAGGAATGCTTCGTCGGTGGGCAACCAGGTGCAGCCGCCAAGTTGCCATGGGGCTGGCGCGTGATCGGCTTCGGCGCTAGCTAACGGTTGCAAACCATTTGCCGACTCGACCCACGGTTGCCAATATCCGCCACGGTCGGTCAGACAGCCCAGTCGGCCATTGGCATCAAAACGCGGTTGCTGGATCGACTCTTCAAGGGTTTCACCCGCCACACAGCGTGGGACGGAAAACCTGCTATCCGAGCGCTCGGCGAGCATCAGTCGGGTGGATGTCCACGGCTGATGCGGACGGCTCCACTCGATCCATGCCAAGCGCTGGCCGTCCGGGCTGATGATCGGCGATGCATAAAAATCCGCGCCTTCAATCAGCCTATGGCGGTCGCCATTCGCCAGATCGATAGCCACCAGCCGATGCCGATCACCGTTCTCTTCAACGGCCAGCACCTGCCCGTTGGCAAAGTGCAGATCACCATATCGGCAATCTCCGGAGGTCAATGCCACGGGCTCGCCGTCCAACGTCTGTCGGTACAACTGCTGGTCCGCCTCGTTGACGAAAACCACCCCGTCAGGCGTCAGGCAAAACGCCCCACCGCCATATTCGTACACCCGGCTGCGCACGCTGAAACCCGTAGGCGTCAGACATTTCGCCACACCATCGCGCCAGTGCCAGATCCGGCACGCGGCGTCTGTCGGGCGATATTCATTCCAGAACAAACCATGGGTGCCAAGTTGCAGCTCGGCAAAATCCACGCCGGCAGCAACCGCGGCGGTGGCGCTGAAAGGCTCAGCCCTTGGCGATGAGGCGCGAGTTTCGTTCATTGCGAAAGGCCAGTTGTTCAATGGTCTGGGTGGCGTGCTCAGCTTCTTCGCGGGCCTTGAGGATCACACCGTGATGTTCGGACTTGCTGCACACCGGGTCGGCATTGCTCGCGTCGCCGGTGAGCATGAAGGCCTGGCAGCGGCAGCCGCCGAAGTCCTGTTGCTTTTCGTCACAGGAGCGGCATGGCTCGGGCATCCAGTCGTAGCCGCGGAAGCGGTTGAAGCCGAACGAGTCGTACCAGATGTGCTGCATGCTGTGGTCGCGCACATTGGGAAATTGTACCGGCAGCTGTCGGGCGCCATGACAGGGCAGGGCGGTGCCGTCTGGTGTGACCGTCAGAAACAGACTGCCCCAGCCATTCATGCAGGCTTTCGGGCGCTCTTCGTAATAGTCCGGGGTTACGAAAATCAGCTTGCACGGATGCCCTTCGGCTTCCAGCTTGGCGCGGTATTCGTTGGTGATGCGTTCGGCGCGAACCAGTTGCTCTTTGGTTGGCAGCAGGCCGACACGATTGAGTTGCGCCCAACCGTAGAACTGGCACGTGGCGAGTTCGACGAAGTCGGCCTCCAGCGCGATGCACAGCTCGATGATGCGGTCGATCTTGTCGATGTTGTGCCGATGGGTGACGAAGTTCAGAACCATCGGATAGCCGTGGGCCTTCACGGCGCGGGCCATTTCCAGTTTCTGCGCGAAGGCTTTTTTCGAGCCGGCCAGCAGGTTGTTCACTTGCTCGTCGCTGGCCTGGAAACTGATCTGGATGTGATCGAGCCCGGCCTTTTTGAAGTCGCTGATCTTCTGTTCGGTCAGGCCGATGCCGGAGGTGATCAGGTTGGTGTAGAAACCCAACTGACGCGCTTCACGGATCAACTCGGCGAGGTCCTGGCGCACCAGCGGTTCGCCGCCGGAGAAGCCCAGTTGCGCCGCGCCCATCTCCCGCGCTTCGCGGAACACCTTGATCCATTGCTCGGTACTCAGCTCTTTGCCCTGCTCGGCGAAATCCAGCGGATTGGAGCAGTACGGGCATTGCAGCGGGCAGCGGTAAGTCAGCTCGGCGAGCAGCCACAGCGGCAGGCCGACCTCAGGCTTGGGCGGCAGATCAGTCAAGGGTGATCCAGTGCTGCGCACGGGCAACCTCCATGAATTGCTCGATGTCGTCACCGAGCTCGGGCACGCCGGGGAACTGTCTGTCGAGTTCGGCGATGATCGCCGCGACATCCCGTTCACCGTCGATCAGGCCGCCGATCAGCGCGGCACTTTCATTGAGTTTGATCATGCCTTCCGGGTACAGCAGCACGTGGCCTTTCTGCGCCGGTTCGTACTGGAAACGGTAGCCGGGACGCCAGGTCGGGGTCTTGCTGCGGTCGAAACTCATAAGGCGATTCCTTTATGCCAGACCCGTTGATCAGTGACGCTGTGATACGGCGGGCGGTTCAGTTCGTAGGCCATGCTCATGGCATCGAGCATGCTCCAAAGGATGTCCAGTTTGAACTGGAGAATTTCCAGCATGCGCTCCTGGCCTTCGCGGGTCTTGTAGTGCTCCAGCGTGATGGCCAGACCATGCTCGACATCGCGCCGGGCCTGACCGAGACGGGTGCGGAAATATTCGTAGCCGGCCGGGTCGATCCACGGGTAGTGCTGCGGCCAGCTGTCGAGACGCGACTGGTGGATCTGCGGCGCGAACAGCTCGGTCAGCGAGCTGCTGGCAGCTTCCTGCCAACTGGCGCGGCGGGCGAAGTTGACGTAGGCATCGACGGCGAAACGCACGCCGGGCAGCACCAGTTCCTGCGAACGCAATTGATCCGGATCGAGACCGACGGCCTGGCCCAGACGCAGCCAGGCTTCGATGCCGCCGTCTTCGCCGGGCGCGCCGTCGTGGTCGAGCAGGCGCTGAATCCATTCGCGGCGGATCTCGCGATCCGGGCAGTTGGCGAGGATCGCCGCGTCTTTCAGGGGGATGTTCACCTGATAGTAGAAGCGGTTGGCGACCCAGCCCTGGATCTGCTCGCGGGTGGCCCGGCCTTCATACATCGCCACGTGATACGGGTGATGAATGTGGTAATAGGCGCCCTTGGCGCGCAGGGCCGCTTCGAATTCGGCGGGGGACAGCGGGGTGTCGGTCATTGCGGTTCTCCGGGCCATTCGTTACAGGACGATGCTCATGCCGTCATACGCCACTTCAACATTGCGCCGAACCAGTTCCGCGCGTTCCGGCGAGTCTTCGTCGAGAATCGGGTTGGTGTTGTTGATGTGGATAAGCACCTTGCGTTGCTCGGGAAGCTGTTCCAGCACTTCGAGCATGCCGCCGGGGCCGTTCTGGGCCAGGTGGCCCATCTCGCGGCCGGTGCGGGTGCCGACGCCACGGCGCTGCATTTCATCGTCGTCCCACATCGTCCCGTCTACCAGCACGCAGTCGCTGCCGGACATGATTTCCAGCAGCGGCGCGTCGACCTTGCCCAGGCCTGGGGCATAGAACAGCTTGCCGCCGGTGCTGAGGTCTTCGACGATCAGGCCGATGTTGTCGCCTGGGTGCGGGTCGAAGCGGTGCGGCGAGTAGGGCGGTGCCGCGCTGCGCAACGGCAGCGGGGTGAAGCGCAGGTTCGGGCAGGCGGCGACGGTGAAGCTCTGGTCAAGTTCGATGCGGTTCCAGTCCAGCCCGCCGTTCCAGTGCTTGAGCATGGTGAACAGCGGGAAACCGGTGCTCAGGTCTTCGTGGACCATGTCCGTGCACCAGACCTGATGCGGGCAGCCTTCGCGCAGGCTGAGCAGGCCGGTGGTGTGGTCGATCTGGCTGTCCATCAGGATGATCGCGCTGATGCCGGTGTCACGCAGGGCACGGCCCGGCTGCATCGGGGCGAAGCTCTGAAGCTGCGCGCGGATGTCCGGCGAGGCGTTGCACAGCACCCAGTTCACGCCGTCATCGGAAATCGCGATGGACGATTGGGTACGGGCCTGGGCATTCAGGCTGCCGTCGCGAAAACCGGCGCAATTGACGCAGTTGCAGTTCCACTGCGGAAAACCGCCACCGGCGGCCGAACCCAGAATCTGGACGAACATGAACGCTCCATCATTTCAACGCTGAAAATAAAACGCCCCGGCGAGCCGAGGCGTTGCACTGCAGTGTTCTGCTTGAGGCAGGACTCAGCGGCTGGCGAAGTACATGGTGACTTCGAAGCCGATGCGCAGGTCGGTGTAAGCAGGTTTGGTCCAAGCCATCGGGTGACTCCTTTTTCAGGTGGGTGGGATAGCGCTATCCATAGGTATAGTCCACGGCAGCGCAGGGATGTTCCAAATAGTTAGGTGGCTATGTTACTCAAAATTTCAGGGGGTTGGCCCGTGAATCTTTGAGAAAGCTCCTTGCAGCCCCGGTAATGATCATTTTGCCGCTTGCCATGGCGCGTCCGGCGAAGCGGCGTTGGAGAGGCCGTGCCAGCCGCCCTCGGCGCGGATCAGACGTTGTGCGGCGGCCAGCAATGCCGGGCGATCCAGTTGGGCGATGGCGCTGCGCAGATGGGCCAGATAATCCGACGAGTGGCCGGCGAGGCGGGCCTGCCACAGGAGTTCGGCCGCATCTTTGCCGGACAGGACGCTGTCATCGAACTGATCGACAAGCGTCTGGCGTTGCCGGGCGAGGCTCGCGTCATCAAGTCGTTCGACAAGGGCTGGCAGGCTATCGAGAAACTGCTGAATGTGACCGAGCAATTGCGCGGCGGTGGCCGTGGGCGATTGCACACCGAACAGCAATCCGGTCTGGCCGTGGAGCTGACGCAGCCCGCTGAACACCGCATAACCCAGTTGCAGTTCGACGCGCAGGCGTTGGTAGAACGGTGTCTGGCACAGATGCGCTAGCAGGCGCCACGCGGCTTCGTCGGCGATCTCGTGGCTGGCGGTCGGGCAGAACAGCAGCAAGGCGTGTTCGCTGGACGCGCTGTCGATCTGACTCCACCGGTATCCGGCGTTGATTGCCGAGGGTGCGGGAATTTGATTGTCCGGGATGCCGGGGATGCGACTCAGGGCCAGACCCATGGCTGACTGGGTTTGTGGGCTTAACCCCAAAGCCAGACCGTCCCAGCGGGAAGTTGTCCACAGGTGAGCGGCGTCATCGGATTTGCCTACCGCTGGCAGGCATTTTTCCGGCAGTACTTTGAGCAGCTGGCGGATCGGTATCAGCGCAGGTTGCGGCTCGCCTTTCGCGGAATCGGCGCCCACTTGTGTCAGAGATTTCAGTGCGTGCTCCAGGACAACGGGCAGCGTGTCCTGCAGGCCAGTGAGTTTCAGCAGCCACTGATTAGCTGCGGCGCTGAAGGACAACTCGACCCCGGCCTGACGCGCGTCGTCGGAAATCTCCCGCAGACTGCGTTGCAGTTTCGCTTGCAGCTCGGCCGTGGCCGCTGCTTCCGTCTGCCAGCGAACATACACCGCACCTTCGTCATCGTTATCCGGCAGCGCCTGGCTGAATTGCATCGGCGAACGTTCGCGTCGGCTGCGCGAGCGATCCTGAGCGAACGTGCGCAGCCCACGGTGGGCGCTGGTTTGGCCGCGGATCAGGCCGGCGTTGGCCAGCGGTTCGGCTACGCGCAGGAACGGATTGGCAGCGGGCAGATGCCAGTGACTGCTGAAGTTATCCACAGTGCCGATTTTGCCGAGAATCACTTTGAGCGCTGCAACGGCCGATTCGCAGAGGCCGCTTTCGAGTTGTTCGCTGTCGAGTCGCGCCAGTTGCAACGCACCGCTGACCTGCTGCTGACGTTGAAGCTGTGCCGAATATTCCTCGCGTAGTGCCGGCCAGTCCTGCTGCGCTGCGAAGAAGCTCAACCAGTCGAGAAACTGTGCGCGGATGGCGTCGAGTGACCCGGATGCCCCAGTGAACTGAAGATGTAGAAAAGCTTGCCCAGCAAATTGATAAGGCACACAGGCCTGTAAGTCTTCCGCGAATCCCTGCTGCTGCAAGTGAGCGAGCAGCCCACCGGGTTTGGCGCTGTTCAACCAGTGACAGAAAAACGCCAGTGCCTCGGCCGACGACTCCGGCAAATCCTCTAACGCAAACAGCAGATTGCCGTGCCGCTCGCCGACCTGTTGATAACTTTTCTGTGGAATGTCCATCAAGCGAACGGGGGCTGCCTGTGAAGTTTTATCCCCAGCTGTCAGCGCGGCGGCAAACTGCTCCGCCAGCGCTCGCAGTTCTTCCACGTTCTGCGGTCCGACCAGACTCAGGATCATCTGCCCGGTGCGGTAAAACTGCTGATGGAAATCTCTCAACGCCTGCTGAAAATCCGCTTGTTCAACCGGCAGGCTGTCGCGGTTTCCGGCATGAAAGCCGCGCAAAGGATGTGCTGCCGACAATCCCTCAAACAGCGCCTCTTTCTGCTGAGCCGCAGCATCCTGCGTCCACGCGACAAACTCCGCCTGCAACACTTCCCGCTCCCGCAACTGATCGTCCGGATCCATACGCGGCCGGGCGAGCATGTCTGACAGACGCTCCAGCCCGGCGCTGAACGACGCTGGCGGCAATTCAAAGAAGAAATCGGTGGTGCGCTCGCGGGTGCTGGCATTCACCTGACCGCCGTGACCTTGCACGTAGGCCATCAGCCCTTGCTGTGCAGGAAAACGCTCGGTGCCGAGAAACAGCAAATGCTCAAGAAAATGCGCCAGCCCCGGCCACGCCAACGGCACGTCATGACTGCCGGCAGCCACCCGCAACGCGGCGGCGCTGCGCTTCAGACCGGGCATGTGGCGCAGGGTCACGCGCAAGCCGTTGGTCAGGGTTTCGGTGTGGGGGCGGGGGTGAGTCGACGCAGGCATGGGCACTTCCAGAACAGTGAAGTGCCAATGCTAGCGGATTAGCGCTTGTTGAGCGCGTCGTAAAGTTCGGGGCGGCGGTCGTTGAAGTAGCGGTTGGCGTTGCGCGAGTCGACCATCAACTGGCGATCCAGCTCACCGACGATCAAGGCTTCGTCCAGTCCGGCCTGGGCGATGCGGCTGCCATCCGGCGCGGCAATGCTGCTTTGCCCGCAGTAATGAATGTCGCCTTCGTGGCCGCAGTAGTTGGCGTAAGCCACGTAGCACTGGTTTTCGAAGGCGCGGGAGCGCACGGAAACATCGGCAATGAAATCAAAAGGAATCATGTTCGCCGTCGGCACCAGAATCAGCTCGGCGCCTTCAAGGGCCAGGCGCCGGGCGTTTTCCGGGAACTCCAGGTCGTAGCAGATCAGGAAACCGAGCTTCCAGCCGTTGAGCTCGACGATGGGAAACTCGCCATCGCCGGGGCTGAACATCGAACGGTCCAGATCGCCGAACAGATGCGTCTTGCGGTAATTGCACAGGCGCTCGCCGTTCGAATCGATCAACTGCACAGCGTTGTAGATCTGTCCTTCGGCGGTGCGCTCAGGATAACCGTAGAGAATCGCCAGGCCGGCAGCTTTGGCGATTCGCCCAACCTGCTGCGCCCATTCGCCGTTATAGACCTCGGCCAATGTCGCAACCGCATCCTTGCCGATGTTGTAGCCGGTCAGGAACATCTCCGGCACCACCAGCAGGTCGGCGCCTTTGGCCTCCATCGCCAGTTGATGCAAGCGCTGAAGGTTGGCGGCGGGTTCCAGTGGCAGCGGTGGACATTGGTAAAGGGCTACACGCATCGGGGATTCCTCTTACTCGGGCAGGGCGATCGGGCCGATGTCTTTGAACACATCACCCGGGCCGGGGTTCTCTTTATGTGTGGACCCGCCGAAGTGCTTCATGATTCCCCACACCGCGTTGAGCGAGGTCTGTACCGCGCCTTCGACCCAGGCCGGGGTCCACGACACGTCGTCGCCGGCGATGAAAATCCCGCGCTGCTCCGGCGGCATGTCGTCCTGCATGAAGTGCGCGTACATGCGCTGGTTGTAGCGATAGTGGCCGGGCAGGGCGCCCTTGAACGCGCCGAGGAAGTGCGGGTCGGCTTCCCACGACACGGTGATCGGATCGCCGATGATCCGCGCGGCGATGTCGACTTTCGGGTAGATCTTCTTCAGCGCATCCAGCGCCAGTTTCACGCGTTTCTCCACCGGGTGCGGGAGCATCTTCAGCGCATCGCTCATCCACGAGTACGACAGGCAGATCACGCCCGGCTTGTCGTCGCCGTTGTCGAACAGGTAGGTGCCACGGGTCAGGCGATCGGTGAGGGTCATGCTCATCAGGTCACGGCCAGTTTCCGGGTCCTTGTCCTTCCAGAACGGGCGGTCGACCATCACGAAGGTCTTCGACGATTGCATGTAGCGAGTGCGGTCCAGCGCCATCCACATCTTCTGCGAGAACAGGCTTTCGTCGCATTCGATCTGGGTGGTCAGCAGCCAGCTCTGGCAGGTGGTCAGTACGGCGGCGTATTCGCGGGTGTCGCCGTTGTTGTCGGTGACCGCGAAACGTCCGTCAGGTGCGTGGGCGATTTTCTTCACCCCGGAGCGCGGTGCGCCGTGGTGCAGAGATTTCAGGCTGGTGCCTTGCGGCCAGTGCACGCAGCGCTCCGGCGCATGACGCCAGATGCCTTGTGGCACTTGCTCCACGCCGCCGACCACCAGATGCTGGTGATCGTCGCAGTTGGTCATCACGACGCGGAAGATTTCCAGCATCGAGTTGGGGAAATCCGAGTCCCAGCCACCGGTACCGAAACCGACCTGGCCGAACACTTCGCGGTGATGGAACGACAGTTTGGCGAAGGCTTTCGAGGTGGCAACGAAGTCGTAGAAGGTGCGGTCGTCCCACAGCGGAACCAGAGTGTTCCACAGCTCCTTGAGGCGTGGCACGTCACGGTCGCGAATCGCTTGCTGGATATCGGCGAACTGCGAACCGGCCTCCAGAGCGTCGGCCCAGGCGTCAGCCACTTCCTGGAACAGTGCAGGAAGATCCTTCAGGCTCTGTGCGTAATGGGTTTTGCCTTCCAGGTCGATCACGGTGCTGCCGGAGGCCGGCGTCAGCGGGTTGGGGAAGGGCTTGGTTTCGAGGCCGAGCTTGTCGACGTAGTGATAGAACGCGGTGGACGACACCGGGAAGCGCATGCCGCCGAGCTCGGCGACGATGCCGTCAGTGCCGTTGAACGCTTGGGAGCGCAGGCGACCGCCAAGCTTCGAGGCCTCGTACACTACGGGTTTCAGGCCGAGTTTCATCAGCTCATAAGCCGCCACCAGACCGGCGATGCCAGCACCCACGATTGCCACTTCGGCACCGTGGTTGTGCTCGGGAATGCTACCCAGGCCGGCCGGGTGTTCGATCCAGTCGTCGAAGGCGAAAGGAAAGTCCGGACCGAAAATGGTGATCGGTTTCTTACCGTCTGCAGGATGGCGATTGTTCTTGTTCATGGCTGACCTTGCTGGCGACCCGACGCTGGATGCGCGTCTGAGTATAGGAAAAGATGCCAGCCATTCTAGGGAGCGTAGAACACGTTAATAAGACGCAAAATGTCGTCGTTTTGAGCGTTAGTACTGCGATATGACGAAAGCGATGGTCAAACTGGATGCCCGCGATCGATCTTGCTGCTGAGGATGATCGACGTCGTGGTCTTCTCCACACCGTCTACGCTGCCGATCTGATCCAGAAGCTGATCGAGCTGCTCCGGCGAATCGGTCCGCAGCCACGCCACATAATCGAATTCACCACTAACAGCGCACAATTGCTGCACCTGAGCCATCGCGCTCAACCGGCGCAACACCTCTTTGCCGGAGCGTGGCTGCACCTTGATTCCGACGTAAGCCTGCAAGCCGCCATCCACGACACGCTGACCCAGACGCACGCCGTAGCCAGTGATGACCTTGGCCTTTTCCAGACGCGCCAGTCGCGAAGTCACGGTCGTGCGGGCGATCCCCAATTGCCGGGCCAGCATCGCCACGCTCTCGCGGGCGTTGATTTGCAGGGCCGCGATCAACTGTCGGTCAATTTCATCAAGCACGGGTGGGCGGATGTCGGACAAGGGGCGTCTCCATGGGCGCGGATCTTTGGTTGCGCATGTTACAGGCTCGGCCGGCGGTAAGCTTGTGGGCGATACTCGCGCGGTTTTCCATAGGGACTGTCTTGATATCAGACGCTGGCAAATGCCTCACGAAACCGTCGCATGTCGTCTTCCGTACCAACGCTGACCCGAATCCACGTCGGCCACTCTTTCCATACCCGGCCCACCTTGACCCGGCGATCGGCCAACGCCTGCACCACCTCCCTGGCAGAACGTTTCACGTCGATCATGAAGCAGTTGGCCTGCGACACCGTGCAGCGAAAACCGCGAGCGGTCAGCCAGGTGATTGTCTCGTCACGCAGCCTCGTGTTGGTGTGCTTGCGCTGTGGCAGCAACTGCGTGTCCTCGAGACTGGCTATGCCGCCCAACAGCGAAGGGGCCGCCGGCACGTTGTAATTGCCGAACACCTCCAGTTGCTCCAGCAGGGCGGGGTTGGCTATCGCGATACCCAGACGGGCGCCTGCCATGCCATAGATTTTCGAGAAAGTTCGCAGCACCATCAGTTCGGGATGATCCTTGACCAGCGGAATGCAGGTCGGCGCATTCGAGAAGTCGATATAGGCCTCGTCCACCAACAGAATCGTTCCTTTTGGCTTGTTCGCCAGCGCGAGCAGGATATCTGCGTGTGGCGTCACAGTACCGGTCGGATTATTCGGATTGCAGACGTAGATCAGTCCCGCCTGCGGATCGGCCGCCAGCATGTGTGGAAGATCATGGGCATGATCAGGATTCAGTGCTATCTCGTGGACCGCGACCTGTCTGCCGCGAGCCGCCTCGACAGGGTCTTCATAAGAGGGCGACGCAACGACCAGGCTACCCTGTCGAGTGAAGGCGTGAACCGCATGCTGCAAGGCCAGTTTGGAGCCGCAGAAAGTCTGAACATACTCCTCCGGTATGCCTTGTTGGCGGGCAAACAGAGCGTTGAGTCGGTACTGGATCTTGTAGGGATAACGCCCGCACAGTGCAATGCCTTCCTGCATCGCCTGTCGGGCGGCGAGCGCCGGTCCCCAGGGGCTCTCGTTGAAATTGATCAGTACCTCATCGCCGGGTACTGGTGCCGGTGCATCCTGACGTTGCGCCTGCCCCCAGGATGACTGCGCGAGCAGGGGAAGTGCTGCGGCGATTCCCATCAGTGAACGGCGAGTGACATCAACCATAAAAATTCCTTTTTCGAATCATCAGATGAGCCTCGGCTTTGGGTGCCAGGACATATGGTGTAACGAAATGGTTAGTTGTCGATTTAGACGGGCATGAGGCAAGCCCTGTTTACGCTTTCAGAAGTCGCACGCTTTGAAGGGAGATGGGACGACGGCCTCGTGGCGGGAAAGACAGAAACGAAAAAGCCGCACATAAGCGCGGCTTTTTCATGTTTGGTGGGCCCACACGGACTTGAACCGTGGACCAAAGGATTATGAGTCCTCTGCTCTAACCAACTGAGCTATAGGCCCTCAGTAGGCCGCGGATTATAGCGACGGTTTCTCGGCTGTGCTATCCGAAAAATCTGATACGGCTATGCGAAGAAACGTCGCGGCAAACTCTTCTGGTGGCAGCGGCAGGCTGACGATGTAGCCCTGGATCTGTTCACAGCCTTCGGCGGCGAGGAATTGTTGCTGGGCCTGGGTTTCCACGCCTTCGGCGATCACGGTGAATTGCATGCTGCGGCCCAGGGCGATGATGGCGCGGACGATCGCCGCGTCGTGCGGGTCGTCGGGCAGTCCGCGAACGAAAGACTGGTCGATCTTGAGGATGTCCAGAGGCAGGCGCTTGAGGTAACTCAGCGAGGAATAACCGGTGCCGAAGTCGTCGATGGCCAGTTGCACGCCCAGGTGTTTGAGCTGATGCAGCACCGCCAGCGCTTCTTCAGCCTGGCTCATGATGAAGTTTTCGGTAATTTCCAGTTGCAGTAATTCCGGCCGCAGGCGGTTGTCCTTGAGCAGTTGCTCGATGCGTCCCAACAGGTTCGGCTGGCGCAGTTGTGCGCCGGCGAGGTTCACCGACAGCGGGCCGAGGGATTCGTAGATCTGGCCCCACTCGAACATCTGCCGGCAGGCGGTTTCCAGCACCCAGTCGCCGATTTGCAGAATCATCCCGTTCTCTTCCGCCAGCGGGATGAAGTGCTCCGGCGGCACATCGCCGAAGTTCGGGTGGCGCCAGCGGATCAAGGCTTCGGCGCCGACCAGGCTGTGATCGTCGAGGCTGATTTTCGGTTGGTAATAGAGGTACAACTCTTCGCGCTCGATGGCCCGGCGAAGTTCGTGCTCCAGTGCCACGCGTTCGCTGGCCTGGGCGGTGAGGTCGCGGGTGTAGCTTTCGACCCGGTTGCGGCCCTTGGCCTTGGAGCGGTACATCGCTGCGTCCGCGTTCTTGATCAGGGTCGCGACATCGCAGCCGTCGCGCGGGTAAAGGCTGGTGCCGATGCTGGCGCTGATGAAAAACTCGTGCTCGCCAGCCTGGAACGGTGCGCCAAAGCAGTTCAGCAGTTTGGTGGCGATGTTGTCTGCATCGCCGGGCTGCTGCAAGCCAGGCAGCAGAATGATGAATTCGTCGCCACCCAGCCGCGCGACGGTGTCGATATCGCGCAGTTGCTCCTTGAGGCGCACGGCGATGCCCTTGAGCAGCAAATCGCCGACCGGGTGACCGAGGCTGTCGTTGATGTGCTTGAAACGGTCGAGGTCGAGGAACAGCACTGCGCCCTGACCGCCGTTTTCCTGCTGACTGTTGAGTGCCATCAGCAGGCGACTTTCGAACAGCGTGCGGTTTGGCAGGCCGGTGAGCGGGTCGTGATGCGCCTGATAGTCGAGTTTGGCCTGGGCGTGCTTGAGGCTGGAGATATCGGCGAACACCGCAACGAAGTGGGTGATGAACTTGTCGCGGTTGCGCACGGCGCTGATGGTCAGCCAGCTCGGGTACAGCTCGCCATTTTTGCGCCGGTTGGAGATTTCGCCCTGCCAATGGCCTTCGTCAGTCAATTGATGCCACATCGCCGCGTAAAACGCGCTGTCGTGCAGGCCGGACGCAAGCAGGCGCGGGGTATGACCGAGCGCTTCGCTTTCGCTGTAACCGGTGATTTCGGTGAAGGCCCGGTTCACGGCGCTGATGTGTTGCTGGGTGTCGGTGATCAGCACGCCCTCGGCAGTACTTTCGAACACGGTCGCAGCCTGTTGCAGCTTTTCCTGCATGAGGTGGCGCTCGGTGATGTCTCGGGCGATGGTCAGCATGCAGTCTTCGTCGCCGATCGGTAGCGGACGGCTGGACACTTCGCAGAGGCGGATCTGCCCGTCGCTGCGGCGGATGTGGCAGCTGAAATCGCGGACAAAACCGTCGCGGTGCAGCAGGTCGAGCATTTGCTTGCGTTCGTTGAGGTTGACCCAGATTCCCAGGTCCAGCGCCGAGCGATCCACCGACATCGCGCTGTTGAAACCGGTGATACGACTGAAACCTTCGTTGACCTCCAGCAGCAGGCCATCGCTCTGGCGCGACAACAGCAGGCCGTCCGGCGAGGCGTGGAAGGCCTTGGCGAACTTTTCTTCGGAGGTTTGCAGTTGCTGTTGGGTTTCCTTGAGCTGGGTAATGTCGCGCACCACCACGACCAGCGCCGGTGTCGTGTCGAGCTCGAAGGGCTCGGCGGAAATCAGCCCGGTAAACACCTGGCCATTGCTGCGACGAAAGGGCATCTCCAGGTTGCGAATGCTGCCGGCTTGCAGGCGCTGAAGCAGGCCCGGGCCAACCCCTGGAATGCCCCAGATGTTGAGTTCGGTGGCTGTCTGGCCAATCACTTCTTCGGCCTTGAGCCCGATCTGTTCTTCAAAAGCTTCGTTGACCTCCAGCAGGCAGCCGTCGGAGAGCCGGGCGATGACCAGAATGTCCGGGCATTGCTGGAATACCGAAGCGAATTTCTGTTCCGACAGGCGCAACGCCTCTTCGGTGCGTTTGGTTTCGCTGATGTCGATCATCAGGCCGCGCATCACCGGTTCGTGGCCGTGTTCGATCAGGCTGACGATGTCGCGTACCCACAAGCAACGGCCGTCTGCGGTGATGACGCGGTAATCGAGACTGTGATCGCGCCCGGCCAGCACTTCGTGATCGCAGAAGCTCTGGGCACGAGTCAGATCGGCAGGGTGAATGATGTTGCGCCAAAAGCCTGGAATCAGCCAATGGGACAGCGGATAGCCGAGCAGATCCTCGGCGTGGGGCGAAACATAGCTGTAGGTGAAATCGCTGATCCGCGCTTCCCAGGCGATGGCTGAGAGACTCTCCACCAGCCCGCGATAGTGGTATTCGCTGCTGCGCAGTTCCTGTTCAAGGTCGATGCGTCGGGCGATTTCCGAGCTCAGGCGCCGGTTGATGCGGATCACCACTGCCAGGACGATGACCAGAAGCGATAGCCCCGGTAAACCGTAAACCAGCAGATCCGACCAGAATGTCCGGTGATCGAGGACGTTGCCGACCCAGTGCTCCTGAATGCTGCTGATTTCCTCCGGGGACATGTCGGCCAGCACCTTGTCGAGAATCCCCACCAGCATTTTGTTGTCCCGGGGGACGCCCATCGCCAGCTGGTAGCGATAAGGGGTTTCGCCGCTGACATACAAACCATCCAGTTTGAGCTGGCGCAGGCTCCAGACACTGGAGGCCAGATCGCCGACCACCGCGTCGACTTCATCGGTAGCCAGGGCCTGCAATGCGGAGCTGACGTTGGGCATCGCCACCAGGTTCAGGTCGGGGTGATGTGTGCGCAACAGTTCGTGGGGTGCGTAGTTTTCGACTACGGCGATCTTGAGGCCGTAAAGATCCTCGAGCTTGCGCGGTTGCGGGCCGCCGACGTGGGCGAGGATGACGATCGGAAAGTCGAGATAAGGGCGGGTGAATGACAGGTAACTCTGGCGTTCCGGGGTGGACATGATGCCCGGCAGCAGGTCGATCGTGCCGTTTTTCGCCTGTTCGAGCACCACGGTCCAGCTCACCGGCTCGATGGGGGTGAGTTTGATCGCCAGGCGCTGGCGAATCACATCGATATAGTCCGCTGCCAGACCCTGATAGCGGTTCTGGTCGTCGCGGAACTCGAAGGGCGGCCACGACGCATCCACACCCAGGCGCAAGTCCGGGTGAGCCGCCAGCCAGCGACGTTCTTCATCGGTCAGAGTCAGCGCGTCAGCCGTTGCGGTCCAGATCATCAGTGACAGCAAAAAAAGCACGGACGCCAGTCTGGGCATAACGGTCTCGTTATGGCTCGGGGGAATGTTTCGAGTGTAGACGGGCTGTGCGCGGGGGGAGGGCGGTGCGAGGTATTTAATCTGCGCTAAAAACAAAACCCCCGGCCTGGGCCGGGGGTTCTGGTATCACTCGTCGAGGAAGGAGCGCAGATGCTCGCTTCGCGTCGGGTGGCGCAGCTTGCGCAGCGCCTTGGCTTCGATCTGACGGATCCGCTCACGGGTCACGTCAAACTGTTTGCCGACTTCTTCGAGCGTATGGTCGGTGTTCATGTCGATACCGAAACGCATGCGCAGTACCTTGGCTTCACGGGCAGTAAGGCCGGACAGCACTTCGCGGGTCGCTTCTTTCAGGCTCTCAACAGTGGCGACATCGATTGGCGACTGCATGGTCGAGTCTTCGATGAAGTCACCCAGATGGGAGTCTTCGTCATCACCGATCGGGGTTTCCATGGAGATCGGCTCTTTGGCGATCTTCAATACCTTGCGGATCTTGTCCTCAGGCATTTCCATGCGTTCACCCAGCTCTTCCGGGGTCGGTTCGCGACCCATTTCCTGCAACATCTGGCGGGAAATGCGGTTGAGCTTGTTGATCGTCTCGATCATGTGCACCGGAATACGGATGGTGCGGGCCTGGTCGGCGATCGAGCGAGTGATCGCCTGACGGATCCACCAGGTGGCATAAGTCGAGAACTTGTAACCACGACGGTATTCGAACTTGTCCACCGCTTTCATCAGACCGATGTTGCCTTCCTGGATCAGATCGAGGAATTGCAGGCCACGGTTGGTGTACTTCTTGGCGATGGAGATCACCAGACGCAAGTTCGCTTCAACCATCTCTTTCTTCGCGCGGCGGGCTTTCGCCTCACCGATCGACATGCGACGGTTGATGTCCTTGATCTCGGCGATGGTCAGGCCGGTCTCGGTTTCCAGCGCGGTCAGCTTCTGCTGGCAACGGATGATGTCCGGTTGCACGCGGGCAATGGCTTCGGCGTACTTGCTCTTGCCTTTGGCCAAGGCGTCGGACCAGCTTTCGTCGACTTCGTTGCCCGGGAACTGACGCAGGAAATCGGCGCGTGGCATACGTGCATCACGTACGCACAGTTGCATGATCGCGCGCTCTTGCTGACGCAGACGATCCAGGGCACTGCGAACACGCTCGACCAGTGCTTCGAATTGCTTCGGCACCAGTTTGATCGGCATGAACAGCTCAGCCAGAGCCAACAGTTCGGCAATTGCCGCCTTGTTGTGACGACCGTGCTTTTTCAGAGCCTTGCGGGTGATTTCCATCTGGTCGGCGACAGCACCGAAGCGCTGTGCGGCAATGACCGGATCCGGACCGCTTTCGGCTTCTTCTTCGTCATCGGAAGCTTCGGCGTCATCGTCCTCGGAGTCGTCATCCGCTTTCGCCGCTTTCGCGTCGATCGGCGGTGGTACTTCGGCGGCAGGCGGCGCAATGCCGTCATCCGGGTCGATGTAACCGCTCAGAACGTCGGACAGGCGACCACCTTCGGTGGTGACGCGAGTGTACTCGGAGAGAATATGGTCAACCGTGCCAGGGAAGTGCGCGATGGCGCTCATCACTTCACGGATGCCTTCTTCGATACGCTTGGCGATTTCGATTTCGCCTTCACGAGTCAGAAGCTCGACCGTACCCATTTCACGCATGTACATGCGCACCGGGTCAGTGGTGCGACCGATATCGGTCTCCACCGCCGCCAACGCAGCGGCTGCTTCTTCCGCAGCGGCCTCGTCGGTATCGGCGTCGGCCAGCATAAGGGCGTCCGCATCCGGAGCACTCTCGTGTACGGGGATCCCCATGTCGTTAATCATGCGGATGATGTCTTCCACCTGCTCCGGATCTGAAATATCCTCGGGCAGGTGGTCGTTGACCTCGGCGTAAGTCAGATACTTCTGCTCACGACCCAGTTTGATCAACTCAATAATACGAGACTGCTGTTGCGCTTTTCCGGACATAACACCCTATCCACTGAAGGTCTTGGCGGGCAAAAAACAAGCCGAGGATTATACCTGAGCTATGACCTCACGCGCCAGTTGAGGTCGGGTTTGATGCGGAAACATTGCGACTTAAAAGGTCGCGCAGTTGATTTTTCTCTTCGGCGCTCAGTTCGCTTTGACGCGCTTTCCTGAGCAGTTGTTCCAGGTTTCGCTCGCGTTGGCGGGCTGACAAGCTAGTAATGGTGTCGAAAAACTGTTGTTCAAGGTTGTCTCCGTCAATCAGCCATTCCTTTTCCGCCAGCGCCTTGAGCAGGCGACCCTGTTCGGTTCCGTGCCATCGCGCGATCAACTGAAATGAGTTTAGCTTGGGATTCTTCTGCACGGCTTCGAGCAGTGCCACCAGCAGCTGTGCGTTGGTCTGGTTCTCGTCCGCGAAGTGCCCGGCGTCCTCGACCTTTTCCGCCAGTTGCGGGTGATGCAGCAAGGTTCTCAGAGCGGCCAGGGTCGGAGGTTCGACGGCGGCCGGCACGCGTGGGGCACGCGGCTGATCGCGATCACCGCCACGCTTGCCATTTTTGTCCCACGGTTTCTTGTCCCATTTCTTGCCGCCGGCGCCGGTTTTTTTCGGCGTCCATTCCTGCTGCGGCACATACATGTCCTGTGCCTGCGGCTGATGGTAGTCGCTGTAGTCCGGCATGGCGTCGTAATCGATGCCCGGGTCATAGGCCGGCGGTGCTTCCTGAGGAGCGCTCTGGGCCAGCTGGCTGACGCTTTCGCTGCTCAGACCGGTGATCTCGGTCAGGCGCTGGCGCATCAGGATGCGCAGATTGGCGCCTGGGACCTTGTCGATCAATGGTGCTGCGAGGGTGGCCATGTGGGCCTTGCCCTCCAGCGAACGCGGGTCGGCTTCTTCGGTCAGTTGCTGGAAGAAGTAGTCCGCCAGCGGCTGTGCGTGCTGATTGATCCGGGCGCGGAAGGCGTCTGTGCCTTCGGCGCGAATCAACGTATCCGGGTCTTCGCCTTCAGGCAGAAACAGAAAGCGTGCACGGCGCCCGTCCTGCAGGCAGGGCAGTGTGGCTTCGAGTGCGCGCCAGGCGGCATTGCGGCCAGCCTGGTCGCCGTCAAAGCAAAACAGTACGTTCGGCACTACGCGAAACAGACGCTTGAGGTGTTCTTCGCTGGTGGCGGTGCCGAGTGTCGCGACGGCATTGCGCAGGCCTTGCTGGGCTAGAGCGATGACATCCATATAGCCTTCGACGACGATGATTTCGTCGAGGTTGCGATTGTTCTTGCGGGCTTCGTACAGGCCGTAGAGTTCCTGGCCTTTATGGAAGACCGGGGTTTCCGGCGAGTTCAGGTACTTTGGCTTGTCGTCGCCGAGCACTCGACCGCCGAAAGCAATGATCCGTCCACGGGTGTCGCGGATCGGGAACATCACGCGATCGCGGAAGCGGTCATAGCGTTTACCGGTTTCGGCGTTCTCGATCAGCAGGCCGGCGTCGATCATGGCTTTCTGCTGCAAGGTGTCGCTGCTCAAGTGTTTGAACAGGTTGTCCCAGCCCGGCGGTGCGAATCCGAGACCGAAGTCCCGGGCGATTTCGCCGGTCAGGCCACGACCCTTGAGGTAATCCACTGCTGCCTTGCGTGCCGGGTGGCTCTTGAGCGCCTGCCGGTAAAAGTCGGCAGCGGCAGTGAGCAGCGGGTACAGCGGTGAATCGGTCGGCTGGCGCGGCTTGTTCGAGCGGCCGCCTTCTTCTCGCGGCACTTCCATGCCGGCGGCCTTGGCCAGATCTTCGACGGCCTGGGGGAAGTCCAGATTGTCGTGATCCATGAGAAAGCCGAGGGCGTTGCCGCCGGCGCCGCAGCCGAAGCAGTAATAGAACTGCTTGTCGGGGCTGACGCTGAATGACGGGGTCTTCTCTTTATGGAACGGGCAGCAGGCGGTGTAGTTTTTACCGGCCTTCTTCAATTGCACGCGCGAGCTGACCACGTCGACGATGTCGGTGCGGTTCAGAAGGTCGTCAATGAAGCTCTGGGGAATCAGCCCGGCCATGGCGTTCTCGTCTGCGCTGTAATGGATCCGATGCGAAAGTCTGCCGGACGCGGGTCATTGAGTGATGCGCGCACGTGGTGCGGCTCGACCGGTGTCGTTTGCGTAATCGCTGTCGGGAAGTGTATCTGCCGAAAATCCACTGACGTTAGTACTCATCAGTCTTCGACTATTCGAAAATGTTGCGCTGAATCCGCTGACGGCCGGCAATCGGCCTCGGATAGCTCATGAAGCGGGCACGCAAGCAGGTGCCTTGGGCTGATCGTCGTAAGAGGAATCAGTGGGTGTGCTCGTCAGTAGCCTTGAAAGGCTCGTCAGAAAAGACGTGCACCGCTGGCAAAAGAGCCAGGCCTGACGCGGTGAAGCGGGTTTGTCTCGGTCGCATCTGCGGCTTCGACGGTGAAGCATCAAGCGTTTTACGCAAATGCCATTAGCCCGGCTGAGGGCCGGGCTTGGCAGAAGCTTGCTACGATCGTCTGTGTATTAGTACAGACGAACGGCGCGGCGCTGTTCGCGCTGAACTTTCTTGGCGTGACGCTTAACAGCAGCAGCTGCCTTGCGCTTACGCTCAGAAGTTGGCTTCTCGTAAAATTCGCGGCTACGAACTTCAGCCAGTACACCGGCTTTTTCGCAGGAGCGCTTGAAACGACGCAGAGCTACGTCGAAGGGTTCGTTCTCTTTAACTTTGACGGCTGGCATCCAGAGCTACCTTCATTCATTACCGGGGTCAACATCCTCGCGGCAAAAGAGCACTTGAAGACGTCGGTTTTTAAGGGTTGCGGATGTTAACCCCTCATCGCTCGGAATGCAAAGCCTCTGATCGAAAACCGCTGGTCGGGGCATCACGCGGCGACTATTATGCGCGCCTTCGAATTCAGCCTAAACAAGGCGCAAACCCATGCTAGTACTGGGATTAGAAACTTCCTGCGACGAAACCGGCGTCGCTTTATACGACAGTGAGCGCGGCCTGCTGGCCGACGCGTTGTTCAGTCAGATCGACCTGCACCGCGTCTATGGCGGCGTGGTACCGGAGCTGGCCTCGCGCGATCACGTCAAGCGCATGCTGCCTTTGATCCGTCAGGTGCTGGCCGAAGCCGGCTGCGTGCCGACCGAGATCGACGCCATCGCCTACACCGCGGGTCCCGGCCTGGTCGGGGCGCTGCTGGTGGGTGCCTCATGCGCCCAGGCGCTGGCGTTTGCCTGGGGCATCCCGGCGCTCGGCGTGCATCACATGGAAGGCCACTTGCTGGCGCCGATGCTGGAGCCAAAACCGCCGGAATTCCCGTTCGTCGCTTTGTTGGTCTCTGGTGGTCATACGCAGCTGGTTCAGGTCGATGGCATCGGCCAATACAGCCTGCTCGGTGAAACGCTGGACGATGCCGCGGGCGAAGCTTTCGACAAGACTGCAAAAATGATGGGCCTGAATTATCCGGGCGGACCGGAAATCGCCAAGCTGGCAGAGAAGGGTGTCGCAGGACGTTTCACCTTCCCGCGTCCGATGTGTGATCGCCCGGGTCTGGATTTCAGCTTCAGCGGCCTGAAGACCTTCGCCCTCAACACCTGGCAGCAATGCGTCAGCGCCGGGGACGACAGCGAGCAAGCCCGTTGCGACATCGCGCTGGCGTTCCAGCAGGCCGTGGTGGAGACTTTGACCATCAAGTGCAAGCGTGCCCTGAAGCAGGCCGGCATGAAGCGTCTGGTGATCGCCGGAGGCGTCAGTGCCAACAGGGCGCTGCGTGTTTCGCTGGAGAAGATGCTCGGCGACATGAAGGGCGATGTGTTCTATGCCCGTCCCGAGTTTTGCACCGATAACGGCGCAATGATTGCGTTTGCCGGCTGCCAGCGTTTGCAGGCCGGCCAGCAGGAAAGCCTGGCGATCAGCGTGCAGGCGCGCTGGCCGATGGAGCAATTGTCAGCGCTGTGATAAGCAGCGCTCACATGCGGTATTTAAAAATGCCGTTCGCGCCCGGCGAACAGGTCGCGTAGATTGCCCCGGTGGCGCCAGACGATCAGCAGTGTCAGCGTGCTCATCGGCAACAGCGCCGCCGGTTCCTGCCAGGCCAGCAACGGCAGTGTCAGGGGTGTAGCGATCAACGCCGCCAGCGAGCTGGTGCGGGTCAGGTAGAACGTCAGCAACCAGGCGCACACGGCCAGCAGCGCGGCGGGTGGATACAGGCCCAGCAGCATGCCGGCCGCCGTGGCAACACCCTTGCCACCGCGAAAGCGGAAGTACAACGGGAACAGGTGACCGATCACGGCGCAGACGCCGATCCACGCCTGATCCTGCAGCGAAAGGCCCATTGCCGAAGCGATCAGCACCGGCAGCAGGCCTTTGCACAGATCACCCAGCAGGGTCAGGATCGCGAGTTTGCGTCCGGCCAGGCGCAGCATGTTGGTGGCGCCGGCATTACCCGAGCCACTCATTCGCGGATCCGGATTTCCGGTCAGGCGGCTGAGCAAAATGGCGAAGGACAGAGAGCCGAGCAGGTAGGCGAGGATCGCCAGTAACCAAAACATGCTAACTATTCCGGGCGAGGACGCCCTGATTCTAACGGCGCATTGCGCCCTTGTCGTGCAGCGGAGAAAAGTGCTTGGACAGAGTGTTTATCGAGGGCCTGGAAGTCGACACCGTGATCGGTGCCTACGACTGGGAGCGCGGCATCCGACAGTGCCTGCGTCTTGATTTGAGCTTCGCCTGGGACAATCGCCCGGCCGCCGCCGGTGACGACCTGACCCTGGCGCTCGATTACGCCAGTGTGTCCACACGGATCCAGGCCTTTGCCGAGCAATCCCGGTATCAACTGGTCGAGACCTTCGCCGAGCGTCTGGTTGAAGTGCTGATGAATGAATTCAAGATCACCTGGGTGCGCCTGAAGCTGACCAAGCCAGGTGCCGTGCCGGCCGCCAAGGGTGGTGTGGGTGTGGAGATCGAGCGCGGATGCCGCTGACCCAGATCTATCTCGGGCTCGGTAGCAATATCGAGCGCGAAACCCATTTGCAGGCCGGTCTGGATGCCTTGTCCACGTTTCTGGTGGATATCCGCTGTTCGCCTGTGTTCGAAAGCCAGCCGGTGGGAATCAAGAGCGGGCCGTTCTTCAACTTCGTGGTGTCGGCGTTCACCGATCTGCCGTTGATCGAGTTGGATCGCCGCTTGAAGTTCATTGAAGCGGACAACGGTCGCTATGCGCCGAATCGCAAGGGCTTGCCGCTGGATATCGACGTGTTGCTGTACGGCGATCTGGCCGGCAACTTCGACGGGCTGATCCTGCCCCGGGCGGAAATCCTGAAAAATGCCTTTGTGCTGTGGCCGCTGTCTTTGATTGCGCCGGATCGGGTACATCCCGGTGTAGGAAAAAGCTTTGCCACATTGTGGGCCGAAGCGCAGATCGATCAGGTGCTGGCACCGGTCGGATTTGAATGGCGCGGTACTCAGCTCACGCCTTCAGGTCTGGCTTGAACGGTTTGATCCGCCCTGGCGAGGGCGGATCAAATGTTTTCAGGACGCCGCCGATTCCTTGTAAACCTTCAGCGCCTTGAGCCGTTCGCGCTTGAGTGCCTCGCCCAGTTCCGGGCCTTTGAATCCCTTCTCCAGCAACGGCTGCACTGCCACGCCGCGCGCCACATTGGCCGCGCCGCGCAGGTAATCCGCCTGTGGATAACTGCGCTGCTCAAGCCCTTTGCGGCCTCGGGCATCCATCTCGCACGCGACGATGAACTCTTCGAAACGCTGTGGCCGACGGTAAACGTCAAAGCTTTGCAGCAACTCGAGCAAGGTCGAAGCCTTCAGCTCCAGGGCGCGATGCCCGTGGGTGTGATATTGGCCGACCAGCAAGGCCAGTTCCTGACAGTCCTTCGGTGCCTTGAAGCGCTCGTTGACCGCTTTGATCAACTTCAGGCCTTTGTGCTCATGGGCGATGTGTCGTGGCCATTCCTCCTCTGGAGTAAGGCCTTTGCCGAGGTCGTGCAGCAGGCAGGCCCAGCGCACGGTCAACGGCTGCTTGTGCAGGGCTGACTGCTCAAGCACGCTCAGGGTGTGGATGCCGCTGTCGATTTCCGGGTGATGGGCTTCCGGTTGCGGCACGCCGAACAAGGCATCGACCTCTGGCATCAGCACCTTCAAGGCGCCGCAATCGCGCAGCACCTGAATGAAAACCTGGGGCTGATCTTCCATCAGTGCGCGGGAAATCTCTTTCCAACTGCGTTCGGCCGTAAGGGCTTCCAGCTCACCCGATTCGCTGAGCTGACGCATCAGCTCCAATGTCTCGGGCGCCACCTTGAAACCAAGCTCCGCGTAGCGGGCAGCAAAGCGCGCAACGCGCAGAACCCTGAGCGGATCTTCGGCAAACGCGGGGGAAACGTGGCGCAGAATCCGTTCTTCGAGATCGCGCTGGCCGTGGTAGGGGTCGGTCAGATTTTGCTGATCATCCTCAGCCATGGCGTTGATCGTAAGGTCACGGCGGATCAGGTCTTCTTCAAGTGTGACCTCGGGGCTGGCGTGAAAGGTGAAACCACCATAACCGCGACCGCTCTTGCGCTCGGTGCGGGCGAGGGCGTACTCCTCGCCGCTTTTCGGGTGAAGAAAAACCGGGAAGTCCGCGCCGACCGGGCGAAACCCCTTGGCGAGCATTTCTTCTGTGGTCGCGCCGACCACCACCCAATCGATATCGGTGACCGGGTTGCCCAGCAGGCGATCACGTACCGCACCGCCGACCTTGTAAATCTGCATAAAAAACCTCCGTTGGCCCGACAGGATAACTCTTGCGCCGGACTTTCGGAGGCCTGAACGGGATCAAAGATGAATGACGGCCAGGTCGAGTCGACCGTAATCCCCCTCGCTGTGTTCGCTACGAGGCGGAACGTGATGGGTCTTCATGATCTGGTCGCCTTGCAGGGTTTCCAAATGAATGTCGAAGCCCCACAACCGGTGCAGGTGTTTCAGGACCTCCTCGGTGGAATCGCCCAGCGGTTTGCGGTCGTGTTGCTGGTGGCGAAGAGTCAGCGAGCGGTCGCCGCGGCGGTCGATGCTGTAGATCTGCACGTTCGGTTCGCGATTGCCGAGGTTGTATTGCGCTGCGAGCGTTTCGCGAATGATCCTGTAGCCGCCCTCGTCATGGATCGCAGGCACCAGCAGATCGTCCTTCTGGTCGTCATCGAGAATGCTGAACAGTTTCAGGTCGCGGATCACCTTGGGTGACAGGTACTGCAGGATGAAGCTCTCATCCTTGAAGCTGCTCATGGCGAACTTGATGGTCGACAGCCAGTCGCTGCCGGCGATTTCCGGGAACCAGCGGCGGTCTTCTTCCGTAGGCTCTTCGCACATGCGACGGATGTCGCGATACATCGCAAAGCCCAGTGCGTATGGGTTGATGCCGTTGTAATAAGGGCTGTCGAACCCCGGCTGGAACACCACGCTGGTGTGGGACGTCAGGAACTCCATCATGAAGCCGTCGGTCACCAGGCCTTCGTCGTACAGGTCGTTCATCAGCGTGTAGTGCCAGAACGTCGCCCAGCCTTCGTTCATCACCTGGGTCTGGCGCTGTGGATAGAAATACTGGGCGATCTTGCGCACGATCCGCACGATCTCGCGCTGCCAAGGCTCCAGCAATGGCGCGTGCTTCTCGATGAAATACAGGATGTTTTCCTGTGGCTCGGCCGGAAAGCGTGCGTTGTCCTTGTCGCTGTACTTGTCTGCGCCTTTGGGAATGGTGCGCCACAGGTCGTTGATCTGCTTCTGCAGGTGTTCTTCGCGATCCTTCTGCCGACGCCGCTCTTCCTCGGCGGAAATCGGGTACGGACGTTTGTAGCGGTCGACACCGTAGTTCATCAGGGCGTGGCAGGAATCGAGCAGATCCTCTACGGCATCAATCCCGTGGCGCTCCTCGCACTGCATGATGTACTGCTTGGCGAACACCAGGTAATCGATGATCGAACTGGCGTCGGTCCAGGTGCGGAACAGATAGTTGCCCTTGAAGAAACTGTTGTGGCCGTAGCAGGCATGCGCAACCACCAGTGCCTGCATGCAGATGGTGTTTTCTTCCATCAGGTACGCGATGCACGGGTCCGAGTTGATCACGATCTCGTACGCCAGCCCCATCTGCCCGCGGCTGTAGGATTTCTCAGTGCTGAGGAAGTGCTTGCCGTAGGACCAATGGTGATAGCCCAGCGGCATGCCAACCGAAGCGTAGGCGTCCATCATCTGCTCGGCGGTAATCACTTCGATCTGGTTGGGGTAGGTATCCAAAGCATAACGGGCCGCGATACGGGCGATTTCACGGTCGTACGTCTGGATCAGCTCGAAAGTCCATTCCGAGCCTGTGGAAATGGGTTGGCGCTTCTGCTCTTTGGCGGTCTTGGCGGTCATGTCACTAACCTGCGCTGGAAGAGTTCACGGAAGACCGGATAGATATCCCCGGCCGAGACCAGTTGCTGCTGGGCAAAAGTGTCGGAAAAGGCTTCGGCGATGCGTTCGTACTCGTACCACAAGGCCTGATGTTCGCGCGGGGTGATCTCCACGTAAGTGTAGTACTGCACGAACGGCATGATCTGGTTGATCAGGATGTCGCGGCAGATCGGCGAATCGTCGTTCCAGTTGTCGCCGTCGGAAGCCTGCGCGGCGTAGATGTTCCATTCATTGCTCGGATAGCGCTCGGCCATGATCTCCTGCATCAGTTTCAGGGCGCTGGAAACGATGGTGCCGCCGGTCTCGCGGGAATAGAAAAACTCCTCTTCGTCCACTTCGCGGGCGCTGGTGTGGTGGCGGATGAACACCACGTCGATCTTGTCGTAGTTCCGCTTGAGGAACAGGTACAACAGGATGAAAAACCGTTTGGCGATGTCCTTGGTCGCCTGGGTCATGGAGCCGGAAACGTCCATCAGGCAGAACATCACGGCTTTCGAGCTGGGGTTTGGCTGCTTGATCAGCAGGTTGTACTTGAGGTCGAAGGTGTCGAGGAACGGCACCCGATGGATGCGCGCACTGAGTTTCTCGATTTCCGCCTCGAGATCCTGAATGTCGCCGAAGTTGTCGGGTTCTTCGCGTTTGAGTCGCGCCAGTTCCTCTTTGACCTCGCGCAGTTTGGCGCGGCTGCTGCCCGAGAGCGCAATGCGCCGGGCGTGGGCCGAACGCAGAGTGCGGATGATGTTGATCCGCGACGGGTTGCCCTCGTTGCTGATCCCCGCACGTACGGTCTTGAAGGTGTCGGTGCCGGTCAGGTTGCGCTTGACCAGGTTGGGCAGTTCGAGGTCCTCGAACATGAATTCGAGGAATTCTTCCTGGGTGATCTGGAAGACGAACTCGTCCATGCCTTCGCCGGAGTTGCCGGCCTTGCCCGGCCCTCGGCCTCCGCCGCCTCCCGGCGGACGGGCGATGTGTTCGCCAGCGGTGAATTCCTTGTTGCCGGGGTGAACCACGGTCTGCTTGCCGCCGCGACCATGGTGAAGCACCGGTTCGTCGATATCGCGACCGGGAATGCTGATCTGCTCGCCGTGTTCCATATCGGTGATGGAACGCCGGCTGACCGCCTCTTCGACAGCCTTCTTGATGTGGTCACGGTAACGCCGCAGGAAGCGCTGACGGTTCACCGTGCTCTTGTTCTTGCCATTGAGACGTCGGTCGATCACATAGCTCATGACTGCTCCTTAGAAGCTGTCCTGCAAAGGGGCGAGCGGTCATGCAGCATTGAACCGAATGCCAAGGGACGTACACGCTCCCCCAAGCGCTTTGGGTGCTGCCTGAACCTCGCTACCGCCTTTCGAACACCTTCCAGAGGCCTGTGTAGCAGAAAATGCGCGCACAAGCCTCGGGCTGACGACAACCGGTCTGACCGGCCGCGGTTTACTGTGATTTTCTGACCCGCAGATACCACTCGGAGAGCAGTCGTACCTGTTTGTCGGTGTAGCCGCGTTCGACCATTCGTGTAACGAAGTCGTTGTGCTTCTGTTGATCCTCTTTGCTGGCCTTGGCGTTGAAGCTGATGACTGGCAGCAGGTCTTCGGTGTTCGAGAACATTTTCTTCTCGATGACCACCCGCAGTTTTTCGTAGCTGAGCCAGGTCGGGTTCTTGCCGTTGTTGTTGGCCCGGGCGCGCAGCACGAAGTTGACGATTTCGTTGCGGAAATCCTTCGGATTGCTGATGCCGGCCGGTTTCTCGATTTTTTCCAGCTCCTCGTTGAGGGCGACGCGGTTGAGGATCTCGCCGGTTTCCGGATCGCGGTATTCCTGATCCTGAATCCAGAAGTCCGCATACAGCACGTAGCGGTCGAAGATGTTCTGGCCGTACTCGCTGTAAGACTCGAGGTAGGCGGTCTGGATCTCCTTGCCGATGAATTCGATATAACGCGGTGCCAGGTACTCTTTCAGGTAGCGCAGATAGCGTTCCCGGGTCTCGGCCTGGAACTGTTCCTGTTCGATCTGCTGTTCCAGCACGTAGAGCAGGTGTACCGGGTTGGCGGCGATTTCATGGGGATCGAAGTTGAAGACCTTGGACAGGATCTTGAACGCGAACCGGGTCGACAGACCGTTCATGCCTTCGTCGACGCCCGCTGCATCGCGGTATTCCTGGATCGACTTGGCCTTCGGATCGGTGTCCTTGAGGTTTTCGCCGTCATACACCCGCATCTTGGAGTAGATGTTGGAGTTTTCAGGCTCCTTCAGGCGGGACAGCACGGTGAACTGCGCCAGCATCTTCAGGGTGTCCGGCGCGCAATGCGCCTTGGCCAGGGAGCTGTTGAACAGCAACTTGTCGTAGATCTTCACCTCGTCACTCACACGCAGGCAGTACGGCACCTTGACGATGTAGATCCGGTCGATGAAGGCTTCGTTGTTCTTGTTGTTGCGGAAGGTGTGCCACTCCGATTCGTTGGAGTGGGCCAGCAGGATCCCGGTGAACGGAATCGCGCCAAGGCCTTCGGTACTGTTGTAGTTGCCTTCCTGGGTGGCGGTCAGCAATGGGTGGAGCACCTTGATCGGTGCCTTGAACATCTCGACGAATTCCATCAGGCCCTGGTTGGCCCGGCACAGCGCACCGGAGTAGCTGTAGGCGTCGGCGTCGTTCTGCGGGAATTCTTCGAGTTTGCGGATATCGACCTTGCCCACCAGCGCGGAGATGTCCTGGTTGTTTTCGTCACCCGGTTCGGTCTTGGCCACGGCGATCTGGTTGAGGATCGACGGGTACAGTTTGACCACACGGAACTGGCTGATGTCGCCGCCGAATTCGGCCAGGCGCTTGGTGGCCCATGGCGACATGATGGTGTTCAGGTAGCGCCGTGGAATGCCGAAGTCTTCTTCGAGGATCGCGCCATCTTCGGTGGCGTTGAACAGACCCAGTGGCGATTCGAATACCGGCGAGCCCTTGATCGCATAGAAGGGCACTTTTTCGATGAGCTGTTTCAGCTTCTCGGCCAGGGACGACTTGCCGCCGCCGACAGGGCCGAGCAGATAGAGGATCTGTTTCTTCTCTTCCAGGCCCTGAGCGGCATGACGGAAATACGACACGATCTGGTCGATGCATTCTTCCATCCCGTGGAAGTCTTCAAAGGCCGGATAGCGACGGATCACCTTGTTGGAAAAGATGCGCGACAGTCTCGAGTTGGTCGAGGTGTCGAGCAGTTCCGGTTCGCCGATGGCCAGCAATAGACGCTCGGCGGCGGAAACGTAGGCACTGCGATCCTTTTTGCACAGTTCCAGGTACTCCTGCAGGGAGAATTCTTCCTGGCGTGTGGACTCGAAGCGTTGTTGGAAGTGGCTAAAGATACTCATGACGTCACCTCGCTCGATACGTGGAGCCGACGCCGGATCACTCAGTCGATGCTGGCAAGCAGCTGCGATGGCAGCTGTTGTTTACCCCCCAGAACACTTTCGCGATCGACAATCGCGAAAGTCACTCCCGATGACCCGTGCGCCGGTGTACCGGCTCTCCCCTGTTTTGGATGGCCTGGGCTTAAGGATAGTTGGGAATTCGGGAGGTAAAGGCGAGATACGTAATTAGTTGTGGCAGACCGTTCGTCTGCCACCGCGCAAGCCCGCGGGAGCCGGGGCCTGCACGTTACAAAAAAATTATTCGGAGGTGCCTTGCGCGGTTTCCGCAGGAAAAGTCGTACGCCACAGTTCGAAGCCGCCGTCCATGCTGTAGACGTCGGAGAAGCCTTGGCTCACGAGGTACGCCGCAGCACCCTGGCTCGAGTTGCCGTGGTAGCAGACCACGACGGTGGGTGCATCGAGGTCGGCGCCCTGGATGAAAGCATGGAGGGAATGATTATCCAGATGCTTCGAGCCGCTGATGTGCAGTGCGGCAAATGTTGCCGGGTCACGGACGTCGACGACCACAGCACCTTGCTCGCGCAGGGCCTGGGCCTGTTCCGGGGGGATACGTTTGAATTCGCTCATGGCGGGCTCCTGTGGCTCGGCTGAAAACGCAGTCTAGCGCGGGGCGCTGACGGGAGAAGATTCGGTGATCAGTGGCGCGACGCTGGGCAGTACGGCCCCATGCTCGTCGCATTTGCATGACAGGCGTTCGCCGCTGTCGACGTTCATCAGGGTCAGGCTGCCGCCCCATACGCAACCGGTGTCGAGGGCCGAGATGCCGGGCTCGTGAACGTTGCCTTCCAGTGCCGCCCAGTGACCGAAAATGATCCGCAGACCACGGGTCTTGCGTTCCTTGTGCTGGAACCAGGGCTTGTAGCCCGGCGGCGCGGTGTCGAGGCCTTCCTTGCTCTTGAGGTCGAGCTTGCCTTCGGCGGTGCAGAAACGCATGCGGGTGAAGTAATTGGTGATGACTCGCAGGCGTGTCACGCCTTTGAGGTCGCTGTCCCATTTCGCCGGCTCGTTACCGTACATGCCGTCGAGAAAGGGTGGAAGCAGGTTGTCGTCACGCAGCGCGGTCTCGACTTCTTCAGCGTACTTGAGCGCCTTGCGCAGCGACCATTGCGGCGGGATACCCGCGTGCACCATGGCCACTTCGCGTTGTTCGTCGTAGTGCATGAGTTTCTGCTGGCGCAACCATTCCATCAGTTCGGCGCAGTCCGGCGCTTCAAGGATTTCACGCAGCGTGTCGGACTTCTTCATGCGCTCGATGTTCTTCGCCGCTGCCAGCAAGTGCAGGTCGTGATTACCGAGTACGCAGACCAGCGAGTCGCGCATGCCATAAAGGAAGCGCAGGGTTTCCAGCGATTGGGGGCCTCGGTTGACCAGATCACCCACCAGCCACAGGCGATCCAGAGCCGGGTCGAACGCCACCTGCTTGAGCAGGCATTTGAGCGGTTCGAGGCAGCCTTGCAGGTCGCCGACGGCATAGGTCGCCATCAGTGCAGGGCTCCGGGAACGGCGAGGCGGAAGGGCTTGATGATCGCATCGAAATGCTTGCCGTCGTCGGCGACCATTTCGTAAGTGCCCTGCATGGTACCGACCTTGGTGGTCATCACCGTGCCACTGCTGTAGGTGTGGCTTTTACCGGCGCCGATCAACGGTTGCTGGCCGACCACGCCGGCGCCGCGCACTTCTTCGACATGCCCGTCGCCATCGGTGATCACCCAGTGGCGCGACATCAGGCGGGCCGGTTGCTCGCCATTGTTCTGCACGGTGATGGTGTAGGCGAAGGCAAAGCGCTCGTGCTCGGGTTGCGATTGGTCTGCCAGATAGTGGGTAACGACACTGACATCGACCTGGTAGCGAGGATCGGACATGCAAAAGGCCTTAAAAACGAAGCGGGACGCGGGGCGTAGCTGATTGGGATTCAGTCTAGGCAAGTATCGGGCAGTAGACCAGAGTTGGCATCCTGCCCGATAGCGATCATTGCCGGTCAGTCGGCTTCAGGTGCTTTCGCCGGCTGTTCGGCGAGCTTGTCGGCCAGACGTACGAACGCGGCCAGATCGAGTTGCTCGGGGCGCAGGCTGCCATCGACTCCGGCGGCTTCGATTTCGGCATTGCTCAGCAACTGCTTGAGGGTGTTGCGCAGGGTCTTGCGGCGCTGGTTGAAGGCTTCACGCACCACACGCTCGAGCAGGCGATGATCCTTGGCCGGATGCGGCAGCACCGCGTGCGGTACCAAGCGGACAATTGCCGAGTCGACTTTCGGTGGCGGATTGAATGCGCCCGGGCCGACGTTGAACAGGTGTTCGACCCGGCAGTGGTACTGAACCATGATCGACAATCGACCCCAGTCACCGCCACCCGGACCTGCGGCCAGACGCTCGACCACTTCCTTCTGCAGCATGAAGTGCATGTCGCGGATGATGCCGGCGTTGTTCAGCAGGTGGAAAATCAGCGGCGTGGAGATGTTGTATGGCAGGTTGCCGACCACGCGCAGGCTGTTCGGCGCAGCGTTCAGGCTGTTGAAATCGAACTTCAGCGCATCGCCCTGATGCAGGTTGAAATTGCTCTTGTTGGCAAACTGCTGGTTGAGGATCGGGATCAGATCCTTGTCCAGCTCCACCACGTCCAGCTGTGCGCCGGAGTTGAGGATGCCGGCAGTCAATGCGCCCTGGCCCGGGCCGATTTCCAGCATGCGGTCGCCGGCCTTGGCGCTGATGGAGCGCAGGATGCGGTCGATGACGCCGGCATCGTGCAGGAAGTTCTGGCCAAAGCGTTTGCGCGCCTTGTGTTGGTATTGCTCGGTCATAAACGGGTCTCGGCCATCTGGTAGGCGGTTTCCAGGGCGACTTTCAGGCTGCCGGTGTCGATCTTGCCGCTGCCGGCCAGATCCAGGGCGGTGCCATGGTCGACCGACGTGCGGATGATCGGCAGGCCCAGGGTCACGTTGACCGCGGCGCCGAAGCCTTTGTATTTCAGTACGGGCAGGCCCTGGTCGTGGTACATCGCCAGCACTGCATCGCAGTGCTCCAGATATTTGGGGGTAAACAGAGTGTCGGCAGGCAGCGGGCCACGAAGGTCCATGCCCTCGCCGCGCAGGCGCTCCAATGTGGGTTCGATGATGTCGATTTCTTCATGGCCCAGGTGTCCGCCTTCACCGGCGTGCGGGTTGAGCCCGCAGACCAGGATACGCGGTTGGGCGATGCCGAATTTTTGTTGCAGATCGGTGTGCAGAATCCGCGTGACCCGCTCCAGCCGCTCGGGCGTGATCGCATCGGCGATGTCGCGCAAGGGCAAGTGAGTGGTGACCAGCGCCACGCGCAAACCGCGGGTGGCGAGCATCATTACCACTTGGGCGGTGTGGGTCAGGTCGGCGAGAAATTCGGTGTGGCCGGAAAACGCGATGCCCGATTCGTTGATCACGCCTTTGTGCACCGGGGCGGTGATCATTCCGGCGAAGTCGCCGTTCAGGCAGCCGTTGCCGGCGCGGGTCAGGGTTTCGAGGACGAATGCGGCGTTGGCCTTGTCCAGTTGCCCGGCGACCACGGGGGCGCTGAGCGGGGTGTCCCAGACGTACAGGCTGTTGGCGGGCGCCGGTGCGTCCGGCCAGTGGTCAGGCGCCACTTCCAGCAAGCTGACGGCCAGCCCCAGCTGCGCGGCCCGCTCTTGGAGCAGGTCGCGGCTGGTGATGGCAATCAGGGGATGTGGCTGGGCTTGCGAGGCGAGCAGCAGGCACAGGTCGGGACCGATGCCGGCCGGTTCGCCGGGTGTCAGCGCGAAACGCTTGGGTTTCACTGCGCTGCCTGGTCTGCACCAGGGAGTTTGATCTCTACGTACGCTTCGTCACGGATCTGACGCAGCCAGGTTTGCAGCTCTTCGTCGTATTTGCGGTTACGCAGTACGGTCATCGCTTGCTGCTCACGGGCCTGTTCGGTGCTATCGGTGGCGCGACGGCCAAGGACTTCCAGAACGTGCCAGCCGTACTGGGTCTGGAACGGCTTGGACAGCTGACCCTGCGGGGACTTGGCCATCACGGCGCGGAATTCCGGTACCAGTGCGTTCGGGTCGATCCAGTTCAGGTCGCCGCCGTTGAGCGCAGAGCCCGGGTCTTCCGAATACTTCTTGGCCAGTTCGGCGAAATCTTCACCGGCTTCGATGCGGTTGTAGAGCGACTGAGCCAGTTCCTTGGTCTTGGCTTCGTCGCGAACCGGACTTGGCTTGACCAGGATGTGGCGCACATGCACTTCGTCGCGCATCTGGCTCTCGCCACCACGTTTTTCCAGCAGCTTCAGGATGATGAAACCACCCGGAGTGCGTGCCGGTTGAGTGATTTCGCCAGTCGCCATGCGGCTCAGTTCACGGTCGAACGGCGGTGGCAGTTGAGCGGCTTTACGCCAGCCCATATCGCCGCCTTCCAGCGCGTTGTCACTGGCAGAGTTGGCTACGGCCATCTGGCCGAAGTCGGCGCCTTGCTTGAGCTGCTGGTAAACCTCCATCGCCTTGCGAGCGGCACTCTGAATCGCTTCGGAGTTGGCGCTTTCCGGGGTCGGGATCAGGATGTTGGCCAGATGCAGCTCTTCGGACAGTTGCATCTTGCCCAGGTCGGAGGCAAGGAAGTTCTTCACCTCCTGTTCCGAGACCTGGATGCGTTCGGCCACGCGGCGCTGGCGTACACGGCTGATGATCATTTCGCGGCGGATCTGCTCGCGAGCGTCTTCATAGGAGAGGCCGTCACGGGACAGGGCAATGCGGAACTGCTCCGGGGTCATGTTGTTGCGCTGGGCAATGGTGCCCACAGCCTGGTTCAGTTCCTCATCGGTGATGCGGATACCGGAACGCTCGCCGATCTGCAGTTGCAGGTTTTCGACGATCAGGCGCTCGAGCACCTGTTGGTCCAGCACGCCCGGAGGTGGTAAACCGCCGCCACGCTTGGCGATGGTTTGCTGAACTTCGTGGACGCGTTGATCCAGCTGGCTCTGCATGACTACGTCGTTGTCGACGATGGCCACCACTTTATCGATGGACTGCACCGCGGCGTTGGCCGCGGTACCCAGGAACAGCGCGCCCAGCATCAGCGGGCGCAGACAATCAGAAAGCTTGGTCTTCACGTTGACGATAACCTTGGATGCCTTTGTCGAGGAAGCTCTCTACCTTGGCGCCGGTGAGGCCGCCGAGTCCCTTCAGAACAATTTGGAGGAAGACGCCGTGGTCGCCTTTTTCGTTTTGCGGAGCTTCCTGACTGAATTCGTCGTAGGAAACCCAGTAACGGTTGATCAGGCGCAGTTTCCAGCAGCAGTTGTCGTACTCGAAACCACCGAAGGCTTCCAGTGTACGGTTGCGGTTGTAGTCGTACTGCCAGCGGCTGATGGCGCTCCATTGTGGAACGATTGGCCAGATGACCGAGAAGTCATGCTGCTGGATCTTGTAGTAGTCCTTCACGTAGCCAGGTTGACCCGGTGTGCCGTAGTCACCGCCGCCCACCGACCACTTGCCGGTGTTCTGGTCGTAACGAACCTGGTCGTTGCGATAGCGGTAGCCGACGTTGACCACCTTGTTCGGGTTGTCTTCAGGCTGGTAGTGGAACATCGCGCTGCCGGAACGCGGGCTGTGGCTGTCCGGATCCCAGTTGTAGTCGGCAGTGGTGCGCCAGTCGCGGTTCCAGCGGTATTCGTATTCCAGTGCATAAGGCGAAACACTGGACTTGGCGTCGTCGCGATCGTTGAACGCGATACCCGGAAGTTGAACCTTGCGATCCTTGAAGTACAGCGCCTGGCCGACACTGATGCGTTGACGTTCGAAGCCGTCGTCTTCGATCCAGCGACTGGTCACGCCCAGCGACAGCTTGTTTTCGTCGCCGACACGGTCGGAGCCGGAGAAGCGGTTGTCACGGAACAGCGACGCGTAGTTGAAGGTGTACTCGCTGGTGTCGAATACCGGAATGTCTTCCTGGTCCACCTCGGGTACATAGAGGTAGAACAAGCGCGGTTCCAGGGTCTGACGATAGTTCTTGCCAAAGAAGGATGTGTTGCGGTCGAAGTACAGGCCACCGTCAATGCTGGCGATAGGTACGCCGCGGTTCTGGTTGCTGTCGAACTTGCCGAACAGTTTCTGGTTCTCCGGCGACAACGCGGCGATATCCGACTTGCCTTTGCTGTCCAGATCCAGTTGATACTGCGTGTACTGGTACTTCAACGATGGTTTCAGGAAACCATAGGTCCAGTTCATTGGCAGGTTGACGCCTGGTTTCAGATTCAGACGGTCGCCATTGGCGCGAGCGAGGCCGAACACGTTGTTGTCGAGGCGAGGCTCGGTTGTGCCGTCTTCGTTCGTGAAATCGCCATTTTTCAGATCGCGATCGAAACGAACGATCTCGGTCTCGTAATCGAAATCCAGTCCTTCCGGATGATACGGCAGCTGGCCATTGAAGGTGATTTGCGGCAGGCGGTCATACGGTGTGATGTTCGATACGGTTGCCAGCTGATACGCCTGGGCATTCAAACGGGCGGTGTAGCTGTCGCCACGATAGGTGACCGAGCCCTGCTGGTTCACGTAGTCGGCACTTTTCACGCCGATCTGGTCGGTCTGCAGATCCTGGAAGTAATAAGGATCGCTGATCTTGGTGTAGTCCACCTGGGTGAGCACGCGGGAGTCGAGACCACCCTTGTGCTGCCAGTTGTACATGTAGCGAGTCTTGTCGTAGTCGGTCTGGCCCTTGCGCTCGTCGTCCTCGTCGTTGAGATACGCTGCGCCGAACTGACCTTCGCTCGACTTGGTCAGGTAACGGAATTCGCCTTCCATCAACATGCCGCGCTTGCTCATGTAGCGCGGATACAACGTGGCATCGTAGTTCGGTGCCAGGTTGAAGTAGTACGGGGTCACCAGCATGAAGCCGGTGTCGCTGCCGGTGCCGATGGTCGGCGGCAGGAAACCCGACTGACGACGATCGTCGATCGGGAAGTAGATGTACGGCGTGTACAGGACAGGAATGTCCTTGACCCGCAGCGTCACGTTGGTCGCGGTACCGAAGCCGGTGGCAGGGTTCAGGGTGATGTTGTTGCCCTTGAGCTGCCAGGCGTTGCTGTTCGGTTCGCACGTGGTGTACGTGCCGTCCTTCAGACGGATGATCGCGTTTTCGGCACGCTTGGCGTACAGCGCGTTACCGCGGATGCGCGACTTGTGCATGACGTATTCGGCGTTGTCGACCTTGGCTTCACCGGTGTCCAGCTGCACATCGGCGTGGTCGCCGACGATCAGTGCACCGTTGTCGCGAATGCGCACGTTGCCCGCCAGTTCGCCACGGCTTTCGGCCTGATACAGGTTGGCCTCGTCGGCTTCGACCTGCATGCTGCCCTGACGCATGACCACGTCACCGGCGAGACTCGCGACCTGCGAATCCTGCTGGTAACGCGACGCTTTGGCGCCGATGAAGGTCGGGGCGTCACTTTTATTCGTCTTGTCATTCATGCCAGGACGAATCGGTTCGATATAGGAACCAGAGCAGTAAGGACCGGTCTCGGCCAGCTGGGCGGCGGTGAGCTTCTCGCGCGGAACCCAGTCGAGGTGACTGTAGTCTTCGCTACGGGATTTCAGGCCACGGCCCTTGGACTCGGTAACCAGTACCGGCTTGGGCCCGGACTCCGCAGTGGAGCCGCTCTCGGCCGGGGCTTCGCCAGCGGCACTGACGGCACTGCCGTCATGCACGGGACGCGGCGGCAAGGTAGCTGCCGGCGTCTTCGGCGAGCAGGCCCAGCCTCCCGTTGCCGAGACGGCGCAGTCATACTGCTCGGCGGCAACAACGAATGAACTGGCCAGAGGTTGCATAGCCAGCAGACTGCCGGTTACCAACAACGGAAATTTTTTACGAAACGCGGGGGATTTCAATGCCATCTTATTAGTCCGGGCTTCCTGCGTGCCATCTGCCCGCGGTGTGGGCCGCACGCCTCTCGATGGTCTGAAAAAGATGCTGGATAATAAAGCATGACCCGCTTGACGGCTAGCGCCGTCGGAGACCCTTGCAATGCCTGATCAAGATGTACGCTTGCAACACCTGAAAGTTTGGCTCGATGAACAGTTGGCAACCCTTTTTGCAGATCAGGGCTGGGGAGCCGTACCCCCGGCCACGTTGACCGCGGCCAGCAGCGACGCGAGTTTCCGTCGGTATTTCCGTTGGGAAGGCGCGGGTCGCAGCTTCGTCGTGATGGACGCGCCGCCACCTCAGGAAAACTGCAAACCGTTCGTGGATATCGCCTTTTTGCTCGCGAAATCCGGCATCAACGTGCCGAAAATTTATGCAGAAGACCTCGAACGCGGGTTTCTTTTGCTCAATGACCTGGGCAACAAGACCTATCTGGACGTGATCGACAGCGAAAATGCCGACGCGTTATTCAGCGATGCCCTGCAAGCACTGCTGGCTTTTCAGCAGCTGCCGATGGTGGCGCCGCTGCCGAGCTATGACGTCGCGTTGTTGCGCCGCGAGCTGGAACTGTTTCCCGAGTGGTACGTGAAACGCGAGTTGGGCGTCGAGTTCGATGCAACCCAACAGCAGCAGTGGCAAAAGGTCAGCGATCTGCTGATCGACAGCGCCCTGGCCCAACCGAAGGTCTTGGTGCACCGCGACTACATGCCACGCAACCTGATGCTCAGCGAGCCAAATCCCGGCGTGCTGGATTTCCAGGACGCCGTGTACGGCCCGGTGACCTACGACGTGACCTGCCTGTTCAAGGACGCCTTCCTCAGCTGGCCTGAAGAGCGTGTGCGCGGCTGGCTGGAAAGCTACTGGCAGCAGGCGTCGGCGCTGAACATTCCGGTGCAGCCGGACTTCGAGGAGTTCCTGCGCGCCAGCGACCTGATGGGCGTGCAGCGCCACCTGAAAGTTATCGGCATCTTCGCCCGCATCTGCCATCGCGATGGCAAGCCGCGTTACCTCGGCGATGTGCCGCGTTTCTTCTCTTATATAGAAGCGGTCATCGCGCGCCGTCCCGAGCTGGCGGATCTGCAGGCACTGCTCGCCAGCCTGCGTGGTGGAGTGACGGCATGAAGGCAATGATTCTGGCGGCCGGCAAAGGCGAGCGCATGCGCCCGCTGACCCTGACCACCCCCAAACCGCTGGTGCGAGCCGGCGGTGTGCCGCTGATTGAATACCACCTGCGTGCCCTGGCCGCGGCCGGCTTCAATGAGATCGTGATCAATCACGCCTGGCTCGGACAGCAGATCGAAGATCATCTGGGCAATGGTTCGCAATTCGGCGTGTCGATCCAGTATTCGCCGGAGGGCGAGCCACTGGAAACCGGCGGCGGAATTTTCCGCGCCTTGCCGCTGTTGGGCGACGACGCGTTTCTGGTAGTCAACGGTGACATCTGGACCGATTACGACTTCAGCGTGCTGCATCAGCCGATCAGCGGCCTGGCACATCTGGTGCTGGCGGACAATCCGGCCCATCACCCGACCGGCGATTTCACCCTGACCGACGGCCAGGTGCGTGATGGCCAGGCCGATGCGGCGACCCTGACCTACAGTGGCATCGCCGTACTGCATCCGCAGTTGTTCGACGGCTGCAGCGACGGCGCTTTCAAACTGGCGCCGCTGTTGCGTAAAGCCATGGCGGACGGGCAGGTGACCGGCGAGCGACTGAAAGGTCACTGGGTCGATGTCGGCACGCACGAGCGTCTGGCCGAAGCCGAAGCCTTGATAGAAGCGAGTCGCTGATATGTTGTGGCCAGGGACTCTGATTGGAGCCGGAGCGGGTTTTGCTATCGCCAGCATTCCGGGGGCCATGCTTGGTGCTTTGTTGGGGCAGGCGCTGGATCGGCGCCTGCATTTGCAGAGCTGGGGGCATTTGCGGGAAAAACTCGGCGGTCGGCCGATGCTGCGCAACGACGAGCTGTTGTTCGTGTTGCTCGGGCGTCTGGCCAAGAGCGACGGGCGGGTCACGGACGGTCACATCCAGCAGGCGCGTCACGAGATGCGCGCGCTGGAAATGAGCGAGCCGGCGCAGCGCCGGGCGATTGCCGCGTTCAATCGCGGCAAGTCAGGCAACGACAATCTGCGCGGTTATCTGCGTCGGTTGAGTACTCAGCCTCATGCGGCCGAAGGTGTGTTGCGGGCCTGTTGGCGAATGGTCTGGGCCGATGGCCGGGCCGGTGTCAGCGAGCGGGAATTGCTGGCGCAGTGGGGCAAGTGGCTAGGCTGGACGACGCACCAGATCCAGGCGTTGGCGGCGGACTACGAGCCGCACAAGCGTCCGATCGTCAGCGCGGCGGTGAGCTATCAGGAGGCGATGCGCCTGCTCGGCGTATCGGCCACCAGTGAACCGGCGCAGATCAAGCGTGCCTATCGACGCCTGCTCAGCCGGCATCACCCGGACAAGGTGGCCGGGACAGGTGCCACGCCGGCGCAGGTGCGCGAGGCCACCGAGAGGACCCGCGAATTGCACAATGCCTACACGTTGATTCGCGAACGGCGGGATTTTCGCTAGGCATAAAAAAATCGCAGCGTTGAGCTGCGATTTTTTTGTCTGCGTTTTTACAGTCCGGATTTTTAGTCCGGGCTCTGCGGATTCAACCAGCCCCGCACCCGGCGGAACAATTGCTCCTGCTCGGCCTTGTTGTCCGGCAGGGCCTTGAGTGCGACCTGACTGAAAGAGGACGTCTTCAGCCGCTTGCTCGCCTGCATGCGCTCCAGTGCCGAGTTGCGGTCCGGCGCCTTATCCATGTAGAAAATGTCGGCTGTCGGCAGTTTCAGGGTCGGCGTCAGTTCCACCAGTTCCGGTTTGGCCTTGGCCGGGGTCTGCGCGGCCACCAGCAGCAGCTTCTCGACCTGCGAGCTCTGTCGCTCGCTCACGTAACGCGCCGCCCAGTAGGCGCCGGTACCATGACCGAGCACGACGATGCTGCGCGCGCTTTGTTGTTCGGCGTAGGCCAGTGCCGCGTCGATGCGGGCGAAGATTCGCTCGGCGTCGGCCTTGGACTGTTCTTCGGTGGATTCAGCCACGACTTTGTCGGCCACATCGGCTTCGCCGCCGGCGGCTTGTTCGATCGGCTCGGCGGTGGTCGAATCCTTGCTGCCCGGGTCGGCGGTTTTCGGTGCGGCGGGGGCTTCAGCCACGCGCGGTGCGATGGCATCGCTTTGCAGATCGGGCAGGGTGATACTCAGGCTGCTCCACTCGACGTCCGGCAACTTGCGGCGCAACGGGCCGATCGCCTGGGGCCAGTCAGCGGTTTCGCCGGCACCGGGAACGAGGATCACCGCGCCTTTGGGTTCGGCGGTGTTGGCCGGTTTCCACAGGGCGAGGAAGGTGTCGCTGCCCGCTTGCAGTTGCTGTTGTTCCTGGGCCGGAACCTTGCGTTCGAGTGCCGCGGCTTCTTCCTGACTACGCTCAAGCAGTGGCTGGCGTTCGACCGGTTTTTCTTCGGCGGCTTTTTCTGCGGCGGGGGCGGGTGCCGGATCCGCAGCTTCGACGGAAAACGCACAAGGCAGGATCAGCGACAGGCACAATGCTGGCATTGCCAGGCGATAGACAGGGGGCATCGGTTATTCCAGGCCAGAAGTTATCCCGGCAGCCTAATGGGTTGGTCAGAATTTGTCAGTGTATGAGACTTCAATGATGCGTTTTTGCTGCCTGTGGGTTATCGGCTGTCTGGCGTTTCCCTTGATGGGCTGGGCGGCGCCTGCGCCACCGAGCCACCTCGCGCGGTTGTCGGCGAGCGAACAGCAGTGGCTCGCACAGCACAATGAATTGCGCGTGGGCCTGGTGTTGCAGGCGCCGTACGCGCAATACGACCGGCGCTTGCAGCGGCTGTCAGGGGCCAACGTCGAAGTGATGAAGGCATTGGCCAGGGCGCTGAATGTCGAGCTGAGCTGGCGCAATTTTCAGGATCTGGCCCAACTCGAGGCCGCTGCCCGGGACGGCGAAATCGACATCGCCCCGGGCCTGACCCAGACCCCGGGCGGGCTGCGGCTGTGGCAGTTTTCCGACCCGTACATGCGCGTGCCGCAACTGGTGGTCAGCGACCAGAAAAGCAGCGCGACCGTGGAACTGGAAAAACTCGACAGCCAGACCCGCGTCGCCGTGCGCATGCCCGGCGTCACCGCCGATTACCTGCGCGGCAACTATCCCCACCTGAATCTGCAAGGCGTACCGATGGAGCGTCAGGCGCTGCAACTGTTGCTGAGTCAGCAGGCGTCCTACGCGGTGGTCGATGAGGCGCAGCTCGGTCGACTGTCGGCAGAACCGGAGTTCGCCGGACTCGTGGTGGTCGGTGACATCGGTTTGCCGCAACTGCTGCGCATCGGCACCCGTCGCGACTGGCCGGAGCTTGCTGGCATCGTTGAAAGCGCCCTGCGCGCAATCCCGGCCAAGGATCTGGAACGCCTGCATGCGCAATGGCTGCAACCCAAGTATCCGCGGCTTTCCGAGTCGCCGGGCTTCTGGCAGAACCTGAGTCTGTTGTTCGCGGTGTTGCTGCTCAGTTGCGTGGCCATCGTGTTCTGGCAACGCCGCCAGCAACGCAGTCTTGAACAACGCCTGTTCGATGCGCGCGAAGACATCGCTTTGCGTGCCGCCAGCGAAGAAGCCCTGCGTCTGACCCAGTTTTCCATCGATCAGAGCACCGTCGGCATTCTCTGGGTCAACTGGGACAGCCATGTGCGCTACGCCAACCGTGCGGCAGAAAACATGCTCGGTTATCCACAGGGCGCCATCATTGATCGGCCGTTGATCGACTTCGAACCGGGCCTGCACATGGACCGCTGGCTCAACCTGTGGAAACGCGCCCGGGCCAGCGAAGAAGGGCCGCTTAGTTTTGAAACCAACTGTGTGCGGGCCGATGGCAGTGTGCTGCCGGCGGACGTGTCGCTGAGTTTCCTGCGTTTTCGTGATGGCGAATACCTGGTGGTTTATCTCACCGATGTCACCGAGCGCCGTCGTGCCCTGGCTGCGTTGCAGGAAAGCGAGGCGCGGCTGCAAGGCATCGCGGCCAATGTGCCGGGGCTGGTGTTCCGTCTCGAGCGCGCACCGGTCACCGGGCAGATCGACTTCGCCTACATCAGCGAGGGCAGCGAAAGTCTGGTCGGCTACGCGCCGGCCGCCATCGCCCACCGCGACATGGGCCTGCGCAGCCTGGTGCATCCGGATGACCGGGCCGCTTATCACCAGACCCAGGATCAAGCGCTGGACACCGACAGCGACTGGTCGTGGCAGGGCCGGATCCTCACGCGCCAGGGCGAGCGACGCTGGGCCGAAATCAAGGCGATCACCCGTCAGCTGGAAGGCGGTTCTTACGTCTGGGACGGCATTGTCTGGGACATCACCGAAAGCAAACGCATCGAACTGGAGCTGGCGGCCTCCCGCGAGCAACTGCGCGAATTGTCGGCGCACCTGGAAAGCGTGCGGGAAGAGGAAAAGGCGCGCATCGCCCGCGAGGTTCACGATGAGCTGGGGCAGATGCTGACGGTGCTGAAACTGGAGACATCGATGTGCGAACTGGCCTACGCGCAACTCGACCCCGGTCTGAACGAACGGCTCAACAGCATGAAACGTCTGATCGCCCAGTTGTTCCAGCTGGTGCGCGATGTGGCGACGGCGTTGCGCCCGCCGATTCTCGATGCCGGGATCGCCTCGGCGATCGAGTGGCAGGCGCGGCGGTTTGAGGCGCGCACGCAGATTCCGTGTCTGGTGCAGGTGCCGGACAACCTTGCGCCGCTCAGCGACGCCAAGGCCATCGGCCTGTTCCGCATTCTTCAGGAGGCGCTGACCAACGTCATGCGCCATGCCCAGGCGCATACTGTGGAACTGACGCTGGCGCAGGAAGGCGACGAATTGTGTCTGACGGTCAGCGATGATGGCGTAGGATTTGTCGCCGCTGCCGGCAGGCCGACATCCTTTGGACTGGTGGGCATGCGCGAGCGGGTGTTGATCATGGGCGGGCAGCTGTCACTCGACAGCGAGCCGGGCGAGGGCACCACGCTGAGCGTGCGGGTGCCACTGGATGAGGAGAAGTAAGTGATCCGTGTACTGGTAGCCGAAGACCACACCATCGTTCGCGAAGGCATCAAGCAATTGATCGGCCTGGCCAAGGATCTGCAAGTGGTGGGGGAGGCGAGCAACGGCGAGCAATTGCTGGAAACCCTGCGCAACGTGCCCTGCGAAGTGGTGTTGCTGGATATCTCGATGCCTGGCGTCAACGGGCTCGAAGCGATTCCGCGGATCCGCGCGCTGAACCATCCGCCGGCGATTCTGGTGCTGTCGATGCACGACGAGGCGCAGATGGCCGCTCGGGCGCTAAAAGTCGGCGCCGCCGGGTATGCGACCAAGGACAGTGATCCGGCGCTGCTGCTGACGGCGATCCGCAAGGTCGCGGCCGGCGGGCGCTACATCGATCCGGAGCTGGCCGACCGCATGGTCTTCGAAGTCGGCCTGACCGATGCGCGGCCACTGCACTCGCTGCTGTCGGAGCGCGAGTTCTCGGTGTTCGAACGCCTGGCCCAGGGCGCCAACGTCAACGATATCGCCCAGCAACTGGCCCTGAGCAGCAAGACCATCAGCACCCACAAGGCGCGGCTGATGCAGAAACTCAACATCACCTCGCTCGCCGAGCTGGTGAAGTACGCGATGGAACACAAGCTCCTCTGAACCACACCTCTATCCACTGTGGGAGCGAGCTTGCTCGCGAAGAGGCCGTGTCAGACAGAAAAGATGGCGACTGACACATCGCTTTCGCGAGCAAGCTCGCTCCCACAGGTTTCTTCATCGATCCTGCGATATTGGGCATATCTGTCAGCGACACGCGCTTTTGCTTGTTCTTGCGGCTTGCAGCTCAACACTCGCCACTGCTCTGTCTATTAGCGCCATCCTTGTAGGGCAATCCCTACCCCCGGCCTTCCATCCGGCTGAGGCGATTCTCTCCTGCGCCCCGATTTGCGGGACTGCAAGCAGCCACTAGGCTTAATCCCACAGCAGTCATCAATAACAAAGGTGTGGGTATGAGCCAGGTCGAATCAAACGCAGGGGCCAGTGATGTGCTGGTCAGCTTTCGTGGAGTGCAGAAGAGCTACGACGGCGAGAACCTGATCGTCAAAGACCTCAACCTGGACATCCGCAAGGGCGAATTCCTCACCTTGCTCGGGCCGTCCGGCTCCGGCAAGACCACCAGCCTGATGATGCTCGCCGGTTTCGAGACGCCGACCGCCGGTGAAATCCTCCTGGCCGGGCGGGCGATCAACAACGTGCCGCCGCACAAGCGTGACATCGGCATGGTGTTCCAGAACTACGCGTTGTTCCCGCACATGACCGTCGCCGAAAACCTCGCGTTCCCGCTGACCGTGCGCGGCCTGAACAAGAGCGACGTCAGCGACAAGGTCAAGAAAGTCCTGAGCATGGTCCAGCTCGACGCGTTCGCATCGCGTTACCCGGCGCAACTGTCCGGCGGTCAGCAACAGCGTGTGGCACTGGCTCGCGCGCTGGTGTTCGAACCACAACTGGTGCTGATGGACGAACCCCTCGGCGCTCTCGACAAACAATTGCGCGAACACATGCAGATGGAAATCAAACACCTGCACCAGCGCCTTGGCGTAACCGTGGTCTACGTGACCCACGACCAGGGCGAAGCCCTGACCATGTCCGACCGCGTTGCCGTATTCCACCAGGGCGAGATCCAGCAGATCGCCCCGCCACGCACCCTCTACGAAGAACCGAAAAACACCTTCGTCGCCAACTTCATCGGCGAAAACAACCGCCTCAACGGTCGCCTGCTCAGCCAGAACGGCGAGCGCTGCGTGGTCGAGCTGGGGCGCGGGGAAAAGGTCGAGGCGCTGGCGGTCAACATCGGCCAGACCGGCGAGCCGGTCACTCTGTCGATCCGTCCGGAGCGCGTCAGCCTCAACGGTTCGAGTGACCAATGCGTCAACCGCTTCTCCGGGCGGGTGGCCGAATTCATCTATCTGGGCGACCACGTCCGGGTGCGCCTGGAAGTCTGCGGCAAGACCGACTTCTTCGTGAAACAACCGATTGCCGAGCTCGATCCAGCGCTCGCGGTCGGCGACGTGGTTCCGCTTGGCTGGCAGGTCGAGCACGTTCGCGCGCTCGATCCTCTTCTAGAGGCGCACTGAAACGCCCCGCAATACCAACACCAACCCTGCACGTGGAGAGAACAATAAATGTTGAGATCCCTGAAGTTCACAGCCCTGACCCTGGGCCTGATGGGTGCGGCAAGCGCAATGGCCGCTGGGCCGGATCTGACCGTGGTGTCGTTTGGCGGGGCGAACAAGGCGGCGCAAGTCAAAGCCTTCTACGCACCGTGGGAAGCGGCGGGCAACGGCAAGATCGTCGCCGGCGAGTACAACGGTGAGATGGCCAAGGTCAAAGCCATGGTCGACACCAAGAGCGTGTCCTGGGATCTGGTAGAGGTTGAATCGCCGGAGCTGTCCCGTGGCTGCGACGAAGACATGTTCGAGCAACTGGATCCTGCGCTGTTCGGCAAGTCCGAAGACTACGTCAAAGGCGCGATCCAGCCGTGCGGCGTGGGCTTCTTCGTGTGGTCGACCGTGCTGGCCTACAACGCCGACAAGCTGAAAACCGCACCGACCAGCTGGGCGGATTTCTGGGACACCAAGAAATTCCCGGGCAAGCGCGGCCTGCGCAAAGGCGCCAAGTACACCCTCGAATTCGCACTGATGGCCGACGGCGTTGCGCCGAAAGACGTCTACAAGGAACTGGCCAGCAAGGGCGGTCAGGATCGTGCGTTCAAGAAACTCGACGAGCTGAAACCGAACATTCAATGGTGGGAAGCCGGCGCCCAGCCGCCGCAATACCTCGCTTCCGGTGACGTGGTCATGAGCTCGGCCTACAACGGTCGTATCGCCGCCGTGCAGAAAGAATCCAACCTGAAAGTGGTGTGGAACGGCGGCATCTACGACTTCGACGCATGGGCCATCCCGAAAGGCCTGGACGCCAAGCGTGCGGAAGCGGCGAAGAAGTTCATCGCGTTCTCGGTGCAGCCGCAACAGCAGAAGACCTACTCGGAAAACATCGCCTACGGCCCGGCCAACTCCCAGGCAGTGCCATTGCTGGACAAGGCAATCCTGAAAGACATGCCGACCACCCCGGAAAACATCGCCAACCAGGTGCAGATCGACGTCAGCTTCTGGGCTGACAACGGCGAGCAACTGGAGCAGCGCTTCAATTCCTGGGCTGCGAAGTAACCAGAGGGCTCGCCCTCCTGTGGGAGCGAGCCTGCCCGCGATTGCGGTGTGTCAGTCGGCATCAATGTTGAATCCGAAGGCGCTATCGCGAGCAGGCTCGCTCCCACATTCTCGATTGATCAAAGATTTGCGGAGTACGTCATGGCCATCGCCGTTCCCCTGAACGAGGGCAACAGCCCCACCTTGAAGCAGCGGCTCAAGCACGCCGAGCGGGTCAACCGCTGGAAGGCCCAGGCGCTGATCGCGCCGCTGGTGCTGTTTCTGTTGCTGGTGTTCCTGGTGCCGATCGTGGCGCTGCTCTATAAAAGTGTCGGCAACCCGGAAGTGGTCGGCGGCATGCCGCGCACCGTGACCGCGATTGCTGCGTGGGACGGCCGAGGACTGCCCGCAGAACCGGTCTACAAAGCCGCCAGCGAAGACCTCGCCGAAGCGCGCAAAAACCAGACCCTGGGCGATCTGTCCAAACGCCTGAACATGGAGTTGGCCGGCTATCGCAGCCTGCTGACCAAAACCGCCCGCTCGCTGCCATTCGCCAGCGAACCGGCCTCTTATAAAGAAGCGCTGGAGGGCCTCGACGAGCGTTGGGGCGATCCGGCCTACTGGCAAGCGGTGAAGCGCAACACCAGCAGCATCACCCCGTTCTATCTGTTGGCGGCGGTGGATCACCGCATCGACGACCTCGGCGAAATTGCCCCGGCCACCCCGGATCAGGCGATCTACCTCGACATCTTCGCCCGGACTTTCTGGATGGGCCTGATCATCACCGTGATCTGCCTGGTGCTGGCCTATCCGCTGGCGTACCTGCTGGCCAACCTGCCGTCGCGTCAGAGCAACCTGCTGATGATTCTGGTGCTGCTGCCGTTCTGGACGTCGATTCTGGTGCGTGTCGCCGCGTGGATCGTGTTGCTGCAATCCGGTGGTTTGATCAACAGCGCGCTGATGGCGATGGGCATCATCGATAAACCGCTGGAGCTGGTGTTCAACCGCACAGGGGTCTACATCTCGATGGTGCACATCCTGCTGCCGTTCATGATCCTGCCGATCTACAGCGTGATGAAAGGCATCTCGCCGACCTACATGCGCGCTGCGATTTCCCTCGGCTGCCATCCGTTCGCCAGTTTCTGGCGGGTGTACTTCCCGCAGACCTACGCCGGTGTCGGCGCCGGTTGCCTGTTGGTGTTCATCCTCGCCATCGGCTACTACATCACCCCGGCACTGCTGGGCAGCCCGAACGATCAGATGGTCAGCTACTTCGTCGCGTTCTACACCAACACCAGCATCAACTGGGGCATGGCCACTGCACTCGGCGGCTTGTTGCTGCTGGCGACCGTGGTGCTTTATCTGATCTACAGCTGGCTGGTGGGCGCCAGTCGCCTGCGCCTGAGCTAAGGGGAATTTGAAATGCTGAGTCCTTATATGTCGCCCGTCGAGCGGGTGTGGTTCTACAGCTTGCGGATCCTCTGCGGCTTGATCCTGTTGTTTCTGATCCTGCCGGTGCTGGTGATCGTGCCGCTGTCGTTCAACTCGGGCAGTTTTCTGGTGTACCCGCTGCAAGGCTTTTCGCTGCACTGGTACCAGGACTTCTTCGCCTCGGCGGAATGGATGCGCGCGTTGAAGAACAGCATCATCGTCGCCCCGGCCGCGACCGTGCTGGCGATGGTGTTCGGCACGCTGGCGGCCATCGGCCTGACCCGTGGCGACTTCCCCGGCAAGCCGCTGGTGATGGCGCTGGTGATTTCACCGATGGTGGTGCCGGTGGTGATCATCGGCGTGGCCAGTTACCTGTTCTTCGCGCCGCTGGGGCTGGGCAACAGTTTCTTTTCGCTGATCGTGGTGCACGCGGTGTTGGGTGTACCGTTCGTGATCATCACGGTGTCGGCGACGTTGCAGGGATTCAACCATAACTTGGTGCGGGCGGCGGCCAGCCTGGGCGCCTCGCCACTGACTACGTTCCGTCGGGTGACCTTGCCGCTGATTGCGCCGGGGGTGATTTCCGGGGCGCTGTTTGCCTTTGCGACCTCGTTCGATGAAGTGGTGGTGACACTGTTCCTCGCAGGTCCCGAGCAGGCGACGTTGCCTCGGCAGATGTTCAGCGGGATTCGCGAGAATCTGAGCCCGACGATTGCGGCGGCTGCAACGCTACTGATTGCCTTCTCGGTGATTCTGCTGCTGACGCTGGAGTGGTTGCGTGGGCGGAGTGAGAAACTGCGTACTGCTCAGATTTAGTGTTCGGCTCAAGAGCCACCCCTCACCCCAACCCTCTCCCCAATGGGGAGAGGGGGAAAGGGAGCCGATCTCTATGCTTATCAAAATTTGAGTTCAACTCGGTAATTCAGGTCAATGGATGGCGAAAGTTCACCACGGTCAGTCCCCTCTCCCTCCGGGAGAGGGTTAGGGTGAGGGCGCTCTTGTTCCTGCTTCAGTCATTCACACCCTGAATACCAGACAACCCGAATTCCCCAGCTACGCTTGTGCTCAGCTCCCACATCTATAAGAGGCTGCGCACGATGAGTCTTTCCTCGTTCAAGATTGCTCACAAACTGATCACCGGCGCCGGGGCCATCGAGCAACTGGCGGCCGAGCTCACGCGGCTGGACATCGACAACCCGCTGATCGTCACCGATGCCGCACTGGTCAAGTCCGGCACGGTGGAGCTGGCGCTGGCGCAGATCGGTGAGCGCGAGTACGAAATCTTCGACCGGGTGCTACCCGACCCGGAAATCGCCATCGTCGAAGACTGCATGCGCGTCTATCGCGAAGGCGGGCATGACGGTCTGATCGGCCTCGGGGGCGGCAGTGCCATCGACATCGCCAAGAGTGTTGCCGCCTATGCTGGTTATCACGGTGCGCTGGAGGATCTGTTCGGCGTCGATCAGGTGCCGCGCAAAGGTCCGCCGCTGATCGCCATCCCGACCACGGCCGGCACCGGTTCCGAAGTGACCAACGTCGCCATCCTCTCGGACAAGGTCGCCCAACTGAAGAAAGGCATCGTCAGCGATTACCTGTTGCCGGACGTGGCGCTGGTCAGTCCGCAGATGACCCTGACCTGCCCGCGCAGTGTCACCGCCGCCAGTGGCGTCGATGCGCTGGTGCATGCCATCGAATCCTACCTGTCACTGAATGCCTCGCCGATCACCGATTCGCTGGCCATCGGCGCGATCAAGTTGATCGCCCGATCCTTGCCCAAGGCCTACGCCAATCCGTCCAACCTGCAAGCCCGGGAGGATATGGCCACCGCCAGCCTGATGGCCGGCATGGCGTTCGGCAATGCCGGGGTCGGCGCGGTGCATGCGCTGGCGTATCCGCTGGGCGGGCGCTTCAACATTGCTCACGGCGTCAGTAATGCGTTGCTGCTGCCGTATGTCATGACCTGGAACAAGATGGCCTGCGTCGAACGGATGCAGGATATTGCCGAAGCCATGGGGGTGAAGACCGCTCATCTGAGTCTCAATGAAGCGGCCGATAGCGCCGTCGCGGCGATGACCGAACTGTGCGCAGTGGTGGAAATTCCGCTGGGCTTGCGCAGTTTCGGGGTGCCCGAAGAGGCGATCCCGGCCATGGCCGTAGAGGCCGCAGGCATCGAGCGCCTGATGCGCAACAACCCGCGCAAGCTCAGCGCCGCCGACATCGAGAAGATCTACCGGGCGGCCTACTGAGAAACTGCCGGCCGCCGGTCATGGCACAACCCAATCATCGCGGTCACGGTGCGCGCGCGGAAACTTGAGGTATACAATGCGCGCCATCGTGATTTAGCTCAGAAAAGGTGCGTCATGCAGCCCTTCGTTATTGCTCCGTCGATTCTCTCCGCCGACTTCGCCCGCCTGGGCGAGGAAGTGGACAACGTTCTGGCCGCCGGTGCCGACTTCGTCCACTTCGATGTCATGGACAACCACTACGTACCGAACCTGACCATCGGCCCGATGGTCTGCGCCGCACTGCGCAAGTACGGCGTGACCGCGCCGATCGACGCGCACCTGATGGTCAGCCCGGTGGATCGCATTGTCGGCGACTTCATCGAGGCCGGTGCCACCTACATCACCTTCCACCCGGAAGCCACGCTGCACGTCGATCGTTCGCTGCAACTGATCCGTGAAGGCGGCTGCAAATCCGGCCTGGTGTTCAACCCGGCGACCCCGCTGGACGTGCTCAAGTACGTGATCGACAAAGTCGACATGGTCTTGCTGATGAGCGTCAACCCGGGCTTCGGCGGGCAGAAGTTCATCCCCGGCACCCTCGACAAGCTGCGCGAAGCGCGGGCGATCATCGATGCTTCGGGCCGTGACATCCGCCTGGAAATCGACGGCGGCGTCAACGTCAACAACATCCGTGAAATCGCTGCCGCCGGCGCCGACACCTTTGTGGCCGGCTCGGCGATCTTCAACGCGCCGAACTATCAGGAAGTCATCGACAAGATGCGTTCCGAACTGGCGCTGGCTCGCCCATGAGCGGTTTTGAGCAGCTGTTCCCGGGGCAACTGCCGCGGTTGGTGATGTTCGATCTGGATGGCACGCTGATCGATTCGGTACCCGACCTGGCGGCGGCGGTGGATAACATGCTGCTCACCCTCGGGCGCAAGCCTGCCGGTATCGAGTCGGTTCGCGAGTGGGTCGGCAACGGTGCGCCGGTGCTGGTGCGCCGCGCCTTGGCCGGCGGCATCGATCATTCTTCCGTGGATGACGTCGAAGCCGAGCACGCGCTGGAAGTTTTCATGGAGGCCTACGGCGCCAGCCATGAGCTGACCGTGGTCTATCCCGGCGTGCGCGACACCCTCAAATGGCTGCACAAGCAGGGCGTGGCCATGGCGCTGATCACCAACAAGCCGGAGCGCTTCGTTGCGCCGCTGCTGGATCAGATGAAGATCGGCCGCTACTTCAAGTGGATCATCGGCGGCGACACCCTGCCGCAGAAGAAGCCCGATCCGGCGGCGCTGTTCTTCGTCATGAAGATGTCCGGTATCCCGGCCTCGCAATCGCTGTTCGTCGGCGATTCGCGCAGCGACGTGCTGGCGGCGAAAGCGGCGGGCGTCAAATGCGTTGGGCTCAGTTATGGCTACAACCATGGCCGACCGATTGCCGAGGAATCCCCGGCGCTGGTGATCGACGATCTGCGCAAGCTAATTCCCGGTTGCCTGGATACGGCCGCTGAGATAACGTTGCCCGACGCTTCTCAATCCCCTTCTGGAAACGCCATCGTGGTGGTCACCCGCAAACTCTGGATGAAAGTCATCAAGGCCCTGGCCCGCTGGCGTTGGCGCGCCTGACTTGTTCCTGGCCGGCCTGCCGGCGCGTTTGCACACCTGACTGATTTGCCCCTCACACCACGAGGCACCCTATGATCCGCGAAGAATTCCTGCGTCTGGCCGCTGACGGCTATAACCGCATCCCGCTGGCCTGCGAAACCCTGGCCGACTTCGACACTCCGCTGTCGATCTACCTGAAACTGGCCGACCAGCCCAACTCCTACCTGCTCGAATCGGTGCAGGGCGGCGAGAAATGGGGCCGTTACTCGATCATCGGCCTGCCGTGCCGCACCGTGCTGCGAGTTCACGATCATCACGTGAGCATCACCGTCGATGGTGTCGAAACTGAAAGCCATGACGTTGAAGACCCGCTGGCCTTCGTCGAAACCTTCAAGGCCCGCTACAACGTGCCGACCATTGCCGGTCTGCCGCGCTTCAACGGCGGTCTGGTGGGTTACTTCGGTTACGACTGTGTGCGCTATGTAGAGAAGCGCCTCGGCAAATGCCCGAACCCGGATCCGCTGGGCGTGCCGGACATTCTGCTGATGGTTTCCGATGCGGTGGTGGTGTTCGACAACCTCGCCGGCAAGATGCACGCAATCGTGCTGGCCGACCCGGCGCAGGCCGATGCCTACGAGCAGGGCCAGGCGCAATTGCAGGAGTTGCTGGAAAAACTGCGTCAGCCGATCACCCCGCGCCGTGGCCTGGATTTCAGCAAGCAGCAGGCGGCCGAGCCGGTGTTCCGCTCCAGTTTCACCCAGGATGACTACGAAAAAGCCGTCGACACCATCAAGGAATACATCCTCGCCGGTGACTGCATGCAGGTCGTGCCGTCCCAGCGCATGTCGATCGACTTCAAGGCGGCGCCGATCGATCTGTACCGCGCACTGCGTTGCTTCAACCCGACGCCGTACATGTACTTTTTCAACTTCGGCGACTTCCATGTTGTCGGCAGTTCGCCGGAAGTGCTGGTGCGGGTCGAAGACAACCTGATCACCGTGCGCCCGATTGCCGGCACCCGCCCTCGCGGGGCCACCGAAGAGGCGGACGTGGCGCTGGAAGAGGACCTGCTGTCCGACGACAAGGAGATCGCCGAGCACCTGATGCTGATCGACCTCGGTCGCAACGACACCGGGCGCGTTTCGGAAATCGGCTCGGTGAAACTTACCGAGAAGATGGTCATCGAGCGTTATTCCAACGTGATGCACATCGTGTCCAACGTCACCGGTCAGTTGAAAGCCGGGCTGACGGCGATGGACGCACTGCGGGCGATCCTGCCGGCGGGCACTTTGTCGGGCGCGCCGAAGATCCGTGCGATGGAAATCATCGACGAGCTGGAGCCGGTCAAACGTGGCGTGTATGGCGGGGCGGTCGGTTACTTCGCCTGGAACGGCAACATGGACACCGCGATTGCGATCCGTACCGCCGTGATCAAGAACGGCGAGCTGCACGTGCAGGCCGGTGGCGGCATCGTCGCCGACTCGGTGCCGGCGCTGGAATGGGAAGAAACCATCAACAAACGCCGGGCGATGTTCCGCGCTGTTGCGCTCGCCGAGCAAACCCCGGACTGAGTGATTGATGCTTCAGCTATAAAAAAAACGCGGCGCCTGTGAGGGCGCCGCGTTTTTTATGGCCTGCGAATCAGAAGTCGAGCGCTACGCCGACGTTGATCCCTTGCTGGGTGAAGTCGTCATCCTTGCGGATGTCGTAGCTCGCGCGCAATGCCAGATCCTTGGTGAGGTTGTGGCTCACGCCGAGGTTCAGGCGGTTCAGGTTGGTTTGAGGGGCGTAGCCGGCCAGGGTATAGCGGTTGTTCGGCAGGCTGTTGAGGTTCATCGTCACATTCTGGGTGTCGTCATTGTACTCGCGCTCATGAGCCAGTTCGCCGAACACCTGGGTCTGCGAGGTGATCTGGTACTTGCCCTGGATCCCGAGACCGAGACGGCGGGAGATGCGCGACTGGTCATCGAACGTCAGCGCGGTGGAGTCGGCGCCGTTTTCCGAGTAACCATCGACTTCAACCTTGGCAAAGTCAGCACTGACGAATGGCGACAGGTGCCATGGGCTGCTCGCTTCTGGCGCAATGTCGTAACCCACGCGTCCGCTGAAGGCCAGAACATAGCCGTCGGTATCGCCTTTCTCGCCGCGTTCGTTGACTCCCAGCTGGAATTTGCGTTTGAGGCTGTCGTAATCCAGATGCCCGGCGGTTACGGCGGCGTCACCCCACCAGCGGTTCTGCTGGTACTGGGCGAATGCGGTGCCCAGATAAGTGTTCAGCTTGTAGTCCGAATCGTTGTCGCCGGCCTCGAGTTTCTGATTGTAGAAACCGGCCGCCACACCCACGCGCCAGGCATCGTTGAGGCGATAGCTGCCGCCGATGTTCAGGTTGTAACCGTTGCCGTCGGCGCTGGCGCCGCTGCGCTGGCTGTCGAAGTCCTGTTGCTGGCCGCCGCCGGCGACAATCGCCCGCCATTGGCCAACGGCCTGCCAGTTTTCCCAATCCGCCAGCCACTGGTTGCGCAGTTCATCCTGATGCGAGCGCAGGGTGCCTTGAGCCATTTGCGGCAACAGGGTCGCTTCCCATGGTGCGGCCAGCAGCGAGTAGGCGTAATCGGCAATCAGGCGCTGCCCGGCTTCGGTCGGGTGGACGGCGTCGTTGTAGATCAGCTTGGTCGGATCCGGGGTGGCGCTGTTGATGCCATACCGGGCGTTTTCCGTGCAGCTGTTGCCGCTGAAGCAGGTGCCGACCAGATTCTGGTCGGTCGCCAGGCCGAACTGCGCCGGATTGGCGAATGCCTCTTTGAGCAGAACCGGGACGTTCAGTGGGATGACGTTGGCATTGACGCTCTGCAACTGGCTGACCAGTTCGGTGTTGAACTGGGCGCTGAGTTGCGAGGTGAAGGCTTGTAGCGGCGAGCCGTTGATGGCCGGAGTCAGGCCGATGTCCGGCAACAGCCAGACCATAATGTAGCGGGCGCCGGCGCCTTGCAGCGTGCGGACGCTGTCGACCAGTCGATCGGCGGCGGCATTAGCCTGCGGAAGACTGGTGACGCGGCCCTGTAGGAAATCGTTACCGCCCCCGGTCAGGTAATACAGGGCATTCGGGTCCGCGCGGAAGCCGTTCGATGGCAGGTAACCGGCGCGGGTGCGTTCGCCGGTGGCGGACTGGCTGGTGATCGAGTCGAGAATCTGGTCGGTGCGGTAGCCGCCGACAGCCCAGTTGTTACCGTCCGGCTGGCCTTGGCCGGCACGAACTGCCGAGGACGAGGAGGCGGTTTGATCCGGTGTGAAACCGAGTCGGCCACCGAGCAGTTGCGTCGAGTTCAGCGAGCGGAGTTCACCGCTGCCGTCCAGATACACCGGGCCGGTGCGGTTGGTGTAGCGCTGCGTGGCGCCGGCCGGGCCGCCGCTGTCAGTGAAAGTCCCGGCATCGCTCAGGCTGTCGCCGAAAACCACGAAATTCGAATAAGGATTGGGTGCGGCGTTCGCCTGGGCGCAGGCCATCGCGAGCAGGCATCCGGCGAGCGGTACAAACAACGTCTGTTTGATCATGAGCAAGTCCGTTTATTTATTGTTGTAGTGAACGAAACGACAGTACCAAAAACTTCCGGCGTTTTGCCATCGGTCGTCAACCCTCCCATTGTTTTATCCCCCACGGCCCCGGCCATATTGCACGCTCCGCCCAGCTAAGTTACTGTGCCGAAACGTATGAACGAGACCTTCCCCGTGTTGATCACCAGCAAACTTCTGGATCAAGTCATCAAGGCACACGCCCGCTGGCGTTGGCGCGCCTGAATCTTTTCTGCCGGCCCCGCCGGATCTGTATCGCTTTGCCTTCCTTGCCCGTATGAAATGCCGCTGTGCCGATGCGACCTGCGCGTCCGACCGTGTGCAGCGCCCTGGCAAGTCATCCGAAGGCTGTCTTCAAGTCAGAATTCAAGAGGTTCGAAACGCCATGTTGCTGATGATCGACAACTACGACTCCTTTACTTACAACGTTGTGCAATACCTCGGCGAGCTGGGTGCCGAGGTCAAGGTGGTGCGCAACGACGAACTGACCATTGCCGAAATCGAAGCGCTCAACCCTGAGCGGATCGTCGTATCCCCTGGCCCGTGCACACCGACCGAAGCCGGCATCTCCATCGAAGCCATCAAGCACTTCGCCGGCAAACTGCCGATTCTCGGGGTCTGCCTCGGTCACCAGTCCATCGGCCAGGCTTTTGGCGGCGATGTCGTCCGCGCCCGGCAAGTGATGCACGGTAAGACTAGCCCGGTATTCCACGAGGACAAGGGCGTGTTTGCCGGTCTGAACCGTCCGCTGACCGTCACCCGCTATCATTCCCTGATCGTCAAGCACGAAACGTTGCCCGATTGCCTGGAGCTGACGGCGTGGACCCAGCACGATGACGGTTCGGTCGACGAAATCATGGGCCTGCGTCACAAGACCCTGAACATCGAGGGCGTACAGTTCCACCCGGAATCGATCCTCACCGAACAGGGCCATGAACTGTTTGCCAACTTCCTCAAACAAACCGGCGGCACGCGCTAAGGACTTTCCATGAATATCAAGACAGCCCTGAGCCGTATCGTCGATCACCTCGACCTCAGCACCGATGAAATGCGCGACGTGATGCGCGAAATCATGACCGGCCAATGCACTGACGCGCAGATTGGCGCGTTCATGATGGCCATGCGCATGAAGAGCGAGAGCATCGACGAGATCGTCGGCGCCGTGTCGGTGATGCGCGAGCTGGCGGACAAGGTCGAACTCAAGACCCTCGACGGCGTGGTCGATGTGGTCGGCACCGGCGGTGACGGGGCGAATATTTTCAACGTGTCGACCGCGTCTTCCTTCGTGGTCGCCGCGGCTGGCTGCACCGTGGCCAAGCACGGTAACCGCGCGGTGTCGGGTAAGAGCGGCAGCGCCGATTTGCTGGAAGCCGCCGGCATCTACCTCAACCTGACTCCGGTTCAGGTGGCGCGCTGCATCGACAACGTCGGCATCGGCTTCATGTTCGCCCAGACTCACCACAAAGCCATGAAATACGCCGCCGGCCCGCGTCGCGATCTCGGCCTGCGTACCTTGTTCAACATGCTCGGCCCGCTTACGAATCCGGCCGGTGTGAAACATCAGGTGGTGGGCGTGTTCACCCCGGCGCTGTGCCGGCCGTTGGCTGAAGTCTTGCAGCGTCTGGGCAGCAAGCACGTGCTGGTGGTGCATTCGAAGGACGGTCTGGACGAATTCAGTCTGGCGGCGCCGACGTTTGTCGCCGAGCTGAAGGACGATCAGATCACCGAATATTGGGTCGAGCCGGAAGATCTGGGCATGAAGAGCCAGAGCCTGCACGGCCTGTCGGTCGAAGGCCCGGAAGCGTCGCTGGCGCTGATCCGCGATGCACTGGGCAAGCGCAAGACCGAGAACGGTCAGAAGGCTGCCGAAATGATCGTGCTCAATGCCGGTGCGGCGCTGTACGCCGCCGACCTAGCGACAAGTTTGAAAGAGGGCGTGGCACTGGCCCACGACGCTCTGCACACCGGTCTTGCTCGGGAGAAACTCGAGGAGTTGGGTGCCTTTACCGCGGTATTCAAAGTGGAGAATGAGGGATGAGTGTACCGACGGTTCTGGAAAACATTCTGGCCCGCAAGGTTCAGGAAGTCGCCGAGCGTAGCGCTCGTGTGAGCCTGAGCGAGCTGGAAAGTCTGGCCAAGGCGGCCGATGCACCCCGTGGTTTTGCCCAGGCATTGCTGGCGCAGGCCAAGAAGAAACAACCGGCAGTGATCGCCGAAATCAAGAAAGCGTCGCCGAGCAAGGGCGTGATCCGCGAGAACTTCGTTCCTGCCGACATCGCCAAAAGCTACGAGAAGGGCGGGGCGACCTGCCTGTCGGTGCTGACCGACATCGACTACTTCCAGGGCGCCGATGCCTACCTGCAACAGGCCCGCGCGGCCTGCTCGCTGCCGGTGATCCGCAAGGACTTCATGATCGATCCGTACCAGATCGTCGAAGCCCGTGCGCTGGGCGCCGATTGTGTGTTGTTGATCGTCTCCGCACTGGATGACGTGAAAATGGCCGAACTGGCGTCGGTCGCCAAAGACGTCGGCCTCGATGTGCTGGTGGAAGTGCACGACGGCGATGAGCTGGAGCGCGCGCTGAAAACCCTCGACACGCCGCTGGTCGGGGTCAACAACCGCAATCTGCACACTTTTGACGTCAGCCTGGAAACCACCCTCGACCTGCTGCCGCGCATTCCGCGCGATCGTCTGGTGATCACCGAGAGCGGGATCCTCAACCGTGCCGATGTCGAACTGATGGAAATCAGCGACGTTTACGCGTTCCTGGTCGGCGAAGCATTCATGCGCGCCGAAAGCCCGGGCATCGAACTGCAGCGTCTGTTTTTCCCGGAGCGCGGCGTTCCGGTGAGCGGTTCGACCCTCGACTGATCGAGTCTTCGCAGGCGCCCGTTCCCCTGTGGGAGCGGGCTTGCCCGCGAAGGCGGCATAAGATTCACCTCAGACTCAACGTCCTATGGAAACCTTATGATCCCCACATCCCTGACCATCGAAGCCGGCCTGCAAGCCGAACAGCATCTGCTGGCCTCGGTCTGCGCTGGTGATGCCGAATTTGGCTTGCTGTTCTGGCAGCCCAGCGACCGCGCTTTGGTCATGCCACGTCGTTTGAACCGCTTGCCCGGATTCGATCACGCCTGCGAAACCTCCGCTGCTGCCGGCTGGCCGGTGTTGCTGCGTGAGACCGGCGGCGAACCTGTTCCGCAATCGGCGTCGACCATCAATATTGCGCTTGTCTACGCACCGCCTCGCAGCGAAGGCGATCTGAACCGCATCGAAACCGGTTACCGGCGGCTGTGCGATCCGATCTGTGAGTTGCTGGATGAGTTGGGTGGCACTTCGTCGCTGGGTGAAATCGACGGTGCGTTCTGCGACGGTCGCTTCAACGTCAATCTCGACGGTCGCAAGATGGTCGGCACCGCCCAACGCTGGCGCCAGAGTCAGGGTGGTCAGCGACCGGTGGGGTTGGTGCACGGTGCGATGCTGGTGGAAGACGAACGTGAGTCGATGGTTGCGGCGGTCAATCGATTTAATGAAGCGTGTGGCCTGGAGCAACGGGTACGTGCCGCCAGCCACATCGCTCTGCATGAGAAATTCCCGGCGCCCCATGCACTGGCGCGTCTCGATGAACTCTTTCGTTTGATGCTGGCGCAGATCTACGCCGGTTGAGCTTTGGAACTCAGCGGGTGCCGAAGACCACCATGGTCTTGCCTTTCACATCCACCAGGTTGCGTTCCTCAAGATCCTTGAGCACGCGACCGACCATCTCTCGTGAACAACCGACAATCCGGCCGATTTCCTGACGGGTCACCTTGATCTGCATGCCGTCCGGGTGAGTCATCGCGTCCGGTTGTTTGCACAGCTCCAGCAAACAGCGAGCGACACGGCCGGTGACGTCGAAGAACGCCAGGTCGCCGACCTTGCGTGTGGTGTTGCGCAGACGTTGTGCGATTTGTCCGCTGAGGACGTAAAGAATGTCTGGATCCTGCTGCGACAGTTCGCGGAACTTGGTGTAGCTGATTTCCGCGACTTCGCATTCAACCTTGGCCCGCACCCAGGCGCTGCGCTGTTGCTCCTGGCCGGCTTCTTCGAAAAGACCCAACTCGCCGAAGAAGTCCCCGGCATTCAGGTAGGCGATGATCATCTCGCGGCCGTCGTCGTCCTCGATCAGGATCGTGACCGAGCCGCGGATGATGAAGTACAGCGTGTCGGAGCGATCCCCGGCGCAGATGATGTTGCTCTTGGCCGCGTGACGGCGGCGCTGGCAATGCATCAGCAGCTTGTCGAGGTTCTTGATTTTGGGTGTGGGGGTAATACCAACCATGGTTGTATCCCGAAAAGACTGCACGGTTATATTTGGTTTTTATATGAGGCGCTGAGGCGGTCGCTACACAGTCTGGCGAAGGCGCCAGTGAATTGGCGCCAGCTTACCAGACACTTCGTCGAAATTTCGAGAAATCGCCTACGTCAAAGGTGCATTCGTCCCAGGAACGTGCTCGCTGTCCGGGCAGGGCCCTGTGCTAAGCTGGCGACCCTTTTTTCTACAGTGGAGTCTTGACGATGAAGGCACGCATCCAATGGGCTGGCGAAGCCATGTTCCTCGGCGAATCCGGCAGCGGTCATGTCGTGGTCATGGACGGTCCGCCGGACGCCGGTGGTCGTAACCTGGGTGTCCGCCCGATGGAAATGCTCCTGCTGGGTGTTGGTGGTTGCAGCAACTTCGACGTGGTCAGCATTTTGAAGAAGTCCCGTCAGGCCGTTGAAAGCTGCGAAGCCTTTCTGGAAGCCGAGCGCGCGACCGAAGATCCGAAAGTGTTCACCAAGATCCACATGCACTTCGTGGTCAAGGGTCGTGGTCTGAAAGAAGCCCAGGTCAAACGCGCCATCGAACTGTCTGCCGAGAAGTATTGCTCGGCCTCGATCATGCTCGGCGCAGCTGGCGTAGCGATCACCCACGACTACGAAATCGTTGAACTCGGCTGAGCCGACATTCAACTATCATAAAAGCAGTGCAGACTCTGGCGATCCCCCGCTGACGTCTGCATAATGCGCCACTTTTTTCAGGGCCGTGATCAGTCAACCGACGGGTCATCCGCCTGAACAGATAACCAAAATCGCCATCGCGAAGAGGTGTTAACCGTCCTACGCAGGTGCGTTGTTCGCACTTGACGGGCATGCTTGATCACGCGGCCGTGCCGCATACATAGAGAGTTTTTAACGGTGAAAAGCAAACTCAAGCTCCACGGGTTCAATAACCTGACAAAGACCTTGAGCTTCAACATCTATGACATCTGCTACGCGGAAACCCCGCAAGACCAGCAGGCTTACGTCGAGTACATCAATCAAGAGTACAACGCCGAACGCCTGACGCAGATCCTCACGGAAGTTGTCGAAATCATTGGTGCCAACATTCTGAACATTGCGAGTCAGAACTATGAGCCTCAGGGTGCCAGCGTCACGATTCTGATCTCGGAAGAGCCGGTGACCCCGACCGAAAGCCAGATCGAAGAATCCCCGGGCCCGTTGCCCGAAATCATCCTGGCCCACCTCGACAAGAGCCACATCACGGTGCACACCTACCCGGAAATCCATCCGGACGCCGGTATTGCGACTTTCCGTGTGGACATCGATGTGTCGACCTGTGGTGTCATTTCACCGCTCAAAGCGCTCAACTTCCTCATTCACCAGTTCGATTCGGACATCGTGACCGTGGATTACCGTGTGCGCGGCTTCACCCGTGACGTTGAAGGCAACAAGCATTTCATCGATCACGAGATCAACTCGATCCAGAACTACCTCTCCGAAGACACCCGCGACGCGTACCAGATGACCGACGTGAACGTGTATCAGGAAAACCTGTTCCACACCAAAATGCTGCTGAAGAACTTCGAACTGGACAACTACCTGTTCGGCGATGCCACCAGCAATCTGTCTTCCGAGCAACGTGCTCAGGTGACCGAGCGTGTGAAACACGAAATGCTGGAAATCTTCTACGCGCGCAATATGCCGAGCTAAGAAATCCGGGCACAAAAAAAAGGCGACTGCTTTGCGGCAGTCGCCTTTTTTGTGGGCGTTTTTCAGATCCGGTAAGTGCTCTTGGTCATCACTTTGGCCAACAGGCTCATGCCGAACTTCACCGGCGCCGGGAAGCGGAAGCCGCCGGCCTCCAGTGCGCTTTCCGCGTGATGTTCTTCATCGATACGCATCTGCTCCAGAATCGCCCGGGATTTTTCGTCCTCGGCCGGCAGTTGCTCCAGATGCTCGTTCAGATGCTTGCACACCTGATGCTCGGTGGCGGCAACAAATCCGAGGCTGACCTTGTCGCTGATCAGCCCGGCGACTGCGCCGATGCCGAACGACATACCGTAGAACAGTGGGTTGAGCACGCTGGTGTGGCTGCCCAGCTGGTGAATGCGCTGTTCGCACCAGACCAGATGATCGATCTCTTCTTCGGCCGCATGCTCCATGGCCTCGCGCACCTGCGGCAGCTTGGCGGTCAGCGCCTGGCCCTGATACAGCGCCTGCGCGCAGACTTCACCGGTGTGGTTGATGCGCATCAGGCCGGCGACATGGCGGGTGTCTTCATCGCTCATCTGCACATCGGGCTGCACGATTGCCGGCGACGGACGGTACGGCTGGCCGCTGAAGGGCAGCAAGGTACGCATCGCGGCATCGGCTTGCAGCAGAAGACGATCAATGGGCGAGTAGTGACGTTGGGTAGTCATGCTGACCTCCGGGAAGAATCTCGGCGGCCAGTTTAACCGAATCGGCCGGGGAAGGTTTGCGCTGGGTCATGTGGGAGCAGGGCGCTCCCACCGATCTGCGGGTTCAATCAGCCCGGCGGCCAGTTCATCTGGCGTTGACCGAGTACGTGCATGTGAATGTGGTAGACCGTCTGCCCGCCCATTTCATTGCAGTTCATCACCACCCGGAAGCCTTCCTCGCAACCCAGTTCCAGCGCCAGACGCTGGGCGGTGAACAGGATATGCCCGGCCAGTGCCTTGTCGTCTTCGGTCAGGTCGTTGAGGGTACGCACCGGTTTCTTCGGGATCACCAGAAAATGCACCGGTGCCTGTGGGGCGATGTCGTGGAACGCCAGAACCTGGTCGTCCTCGTAGATGATCTTCGCCGGAATTTCCCGGTTGATGATCTTGGTGAACAGAGTATCCACAGCTGTTTTCTCCGTTGTGTGAGCTGGGCTGAGTGTACCCACGGAGGATCACCACGCCCAGCCATTTGCCTGTCGGCCCTTCAGCGAGGGCAGTAAGCTTTGTTGACCATGCCGACGATGGTGCGGTTGAGCCAGCGCGAACCGAGCCGAGGCAGAAAGGCGAACCAGCGGTTTCGGCGTCCGGGAATGATGATCGCGCGGTTTTTCTCCAGGGCGCGCACGGTATACAGCGCGACCTCCTCGGGACTCATCAGCAGTTTGCTGGCGTTGAGTTTGTCGTTGTTCAGTTGTGCGGTTCTGAAGAACGCGGTGCGGGTCGGGCCGGGGCAGAGCACCGACACCTTGACCGCACACTTCTTCAGTTCCACCCGCAGTGCTTCCGAGAAATGCAGTACATACGCCTTGCTGGCGTAGTAGGTGCTCATCCACGGCCCGGGGTTGAAGGCTGCCACCGACGCGACGTTGAGAATCTGCCCGCCGCCCTGCAACGCCATGCTGTTGCCGATGGCATGGCAAAGGCGGGTAAGGGCGAGGATGTTCACTTCGATCAGGTCCTGTTCGGTCATCCAGTCCTGGGCCAGGAACGGGCCGCAAGTACCGATGCCGGCGCAATTGACCAGCAGATCGATTTGGCGATCGCCTTCTTCAAGCTCCAGCAGAAAACCGGACAGGCGCAGCGGCTCGCCAAGATCACAGGCGCGGAACAGCACTTCCACGCCGAAGCGCTGGGTCAGTTCAATCGCAATGCTTTCCAGCTGATCACGCTGGCGAGCCACCAGAATCAGGCTGCGGCCACGGCGCGCCAGGGCTTCGGCCATGGCCAGGCCAATGCCGCTGGAGGCGCCGGTGATCAGAGCGTAACGGGTCATGCAAATCTCCATCGCAACAGCGCCGCGCCGTGGACGCAGGTGTCACGGCGGGGAGCGTTGTTCATTCTTTCGCAGAGTCTACAGGGGCGAGGGTGGCTTCGGCTGCATCGTCTGCCGAATTCGCGGTGGGCTCGACTTCCACATCGATTTCATCGGTGGTCACCGAGCCGCTCTCGTAGCTGCTTTCAAGACTGCTTTCGTATTCCTGCTGGATGGCGGTAATCCCGCCCAGCATGCCGCCCATGAAAAACAGCCCGATAAACACGATCCACAAAGAGCACAGCACTTTGACTGCCGTGCTGTTCGGCGGAGGCGGTGGGCCATAGCGATTGGCGCCGGTATTGCCCGGCACGACCATGATCACCAGCGGGAAGAAGCTCCCCACGAACGGCACCAGCGTCAGCAGCCAGAGCCAACCCGACCAGCCGATATCGTGCAGGCGCTGAATGCTGAACAGGATCCCGACGATCGCGAAGGCCAGAAACAGGAAGAAGGCGAGGAGACCGCCGATGATCAGGCCGGTCGTCGAGTCGGCGCTCACCAGGCCCAGACCGATCAGCGCGAACACGCTGACGATTGGCAGGGCTACCAGGCTCAACACCATCGACCATGCCAAGTAACGCAAGCGGCCGATCCGGCCTTCAACGCTGAACGGTTTGAGAGGTGCGAATGCCGGCAGGTTTTCACCGACGACGGCGCGAGGCGGCGCATAAGGCGAGTCAGGCTCCGCAACGGCGGCGCTTTGTTCGTGGACATCCGACAGGTTCAGTTCGATGGGTGTTTCCGTTTCGATCCGGGCATCGATCCCGGTCTTGCCCAGCGCTTGCAGGTAGGTCTGCGCATCGCTGTGGGACAGATCACGCTTGAGCGCGACGGTGCGGCCATTGAACAGGCGCTCGATGGCGGCGACATCGCTTTTGAACAGGTCGGCCAGGTTGAGCTTGGCCGTGGTGATATCGACGCCGGGCTGGAGCGCGCCGTCGAAAACGATCTTGTAACGGGGTTCGCTCATGGCCGAGGCATCCTTGTCGCGAGATAAATTGAGTCTAAGGCCAGTCAGACAGCGACTGGACGGGTTTCATTCAACGTGGCCAGCGTTTCGGCAATTGTGCTGCGTGCTCCAGGGCCTGGCGGTATTCGGCATCGAGACGCGCCACCAGTTGATCCACGCTTGGCAGATCGTCGATCTGGCCTACGCCCTGACCCGCCGACCACACGGTTTTCCAGGCCTTGGCTTCGTCGTTGATCGGCTTGAGCTTGTCGCCGAAATTCACTTCGCCCTTGCCTTGCAGGGCGGCCATGTCGAAACCGGCGGCCTCCAGGCTTTGGCGCATGAAACTGGCCGGTACACCGGACACGGCAGGAGTATGAATGATGTCGGCGGCTTTGGCAGTCAGCAGCATCTCCTTGTAAGCGTCAGGCGCATGACTTTCAGTGGTGCCGATAAATCGCGTGCCGAAGTAGGCCAGATCCGCGCCGAGCAGTTGTGCGGCGAGAATCTCATGCCCATGGTTCAAACATCCTGCAAGCAACAGGGTCTTGTCGAAGAACTCGCGGATTTCGGCGATCAGCGAAAACGGACTCCAGGTGCCGGCGTGTCCACCGGCACCGGCTGCGACGGCGATCAAGCCATCGACACCAGCCTCGGCGGCTTTCTCGGCATGGCGACGGGTCGTTACGTCATGGAAGACCAGGCCGCCGTAACTGTGCACGGCGTCTACCAGTTCCTTCACGGCACCGAGACTGGTGATGACGATGGGGACTTTGTGCTCGACGCAGATGTCCAGGTCAGCCTGCAGGCGCGGGTTGCTGTGGTGGACGATCAGGTTCACCGCGTACGGCGCCGGGTTCTCCAATGTCGCCAGCCCCGCTTCGATCTGCTCCAGCCAGGCCTTGAACCCGCTGCTTTCGCGTTGGTTCAGCGCCGGGAAGCTGCCAACCACGCCGTTGCGACAGCACGCCAGCACCAGTTCAGGATTGGAGATAAGGAACATCGGCGCCGCCACTACGGGCAGGCGCAGACGTTGTTCGAGCAGAGCGGGCAGCGACATCGGAAGTACCCCGGAAAGTTGTATTTGTTGAAGTTAGAACGGCTTGACCACGACCAGAATTACGATAGCCAGCAATATCAGAACCGGCACTTCATTGAACCAGCGATAAAAGACATGGCTGCGGGTGTTCTCGCCACGGGCGAAACGTTTTACCTGCGCGCCGCACATGTGGTGGTAACCGATCAACAGCACGACCAGGGTCAATTTGGCGTGGATCCAGCCACCGCTGCTGAAGATGCTCGGGTTCAGGTAGATCAGCCAGCCGCCGAAGATCAGCGCGGCGATCATCGCCGGGCCCATGATGCCGCGATAGAGCTTGCGCTCCATGATGCTGAAGCGTTCCTTGCTGATCGTGTCTTCACTTTGCGCGTGATAAACGAACAGTCGCGGAAGATAGAAGAGGCCGGCAAACCAGCACACGATGCTGACGATATGCAGCGCTTTGATCCACAGATAGAGCATTTTGGGTTATTCCCTGATTCACGGTAGGCCCGATAGTAGAGGCTTGAGCGTCCGCACGTCACCTTGGCGGTTGTCGCAGGCGCGCGCGGCCCCTATTATCGACGGCTTTCCAGTGGGTTCGTTGAGGGCAGGTTTATGGTCAAGGTCGGTATCGTCGGCGGCACGGGTTACACCGGTGTCGAACTGCTGCGTCTGTTGGCACAGCATCCGCAGGCAGAAGTGGTAGTGATCACTTCCCGATCCGAGGCCGGTCTGGCCGTGGCTGATATGTACCCGAACCTGCGCGGTCACTACGACGGTCTGGCATTCAGCGTGCCGGACATCAAGACGCTGGGCGCTTGCGACGTGGTGTTCTTCGCCACTCCGCACGGCGTTGCCCACGCACTGGCAGGCGAATTGCTGGCGGCCGGCACCAAGGTCATCGACCTGTCGGCAGACTTCCGTCTGCAGGACGCCGATGAGTGGGCCAAGTGGTACGGCCAGCCGCACGGCGCGCCGGAGTTGCTGGACGAGGCGGTTTACGGTCTGCCGGAAGTCAATCGTGAGCAGATCAGGAAAGCACGTCTGATCGCGGTGCCGGGTTGCTACCCGACCGCGACGCAGCTGGGTTTCCTGCCGTTGCTTGAAGCGGGTATTGCCGACGCTTCGCACCTGATCGCCGACTGCAAGTCCGGTGTCAGCGGTGCCGGTCGTGGCGCTGCCGTAGGCTCGCTGTACTCCGAGACGTCGGAAAGCATGAAGGCTTATGCGGTGAAAGGTCACCGTCATCTGCCGGAAATTCGCCAGGGACTGCGTCGTGCCGCAGGCAAGGATGTCGGTCTGACTTTTGTGCCGCACCTGACGCCGATGATCCGTGGCATTCACTCCACGCTCTACGCGACCGTGGTGGATCGCTCGGTGGATCTGCAGGCGTTGTTCGAGAAGCGTTATGCCAATGAGCCGTTCGTCGACGTGATGCCGGCTGGTAGCCATCCAGAAACCCGCAGTGTGCGTGGCGCCAACGTCTGCCGCATCGCGGTTCACCGCCCGCAGGATGGTGATCTGGTGGTAGTGCTCTCGGTGATCGACAACCTGGTCAAGGGCGCGTCGGGTCAGGCGGTGCAGAACATGAACATCCTGTTCGGTCTGGATGAGCGTTTTGGTCTGTCCCACGCGGGCATGCTGCCGTAACGACTGATCTTGCTTGGCAAAAAGGCCCGTTTGACGGGCCTTTTTGCATTCTGGTCGGCTGATCAGCTTTATTGATATACCGTAACAATAGTTGACCGATTTTCTAGGACAAGCGGATAATGCGCGTCATCACGCATTATGGCGGCGTAACGCCGGGAGAAAGTCAGCATGAGCGTCGAATCCTTCACCCCCACGGCTTTGCAATTCACTCAAGGTGCCGCGCACAAGGTGAAGAGCCTGGTCGATGAAGAGGGGAATGATCGCTTGAAGCTGCGCGTATTCGTTACGGGCGGCGGTTGTTCAGGGTTTCAGTACGGCTTCACCTTCGATGAAGATGTGGCCGAGGACGACACCATCGTCGAGCGCGAAGGCGTCAGTCTGGTGGTCGATCCGATGAGCTTCCAGTACCTGGCAGGTGCCGAGGTGGATTATCAGGAAGGTCTGGAAGGTTCGCGTTTCGTGATCAAGAACCCGAATGCCACCACCACTTGTGGTTGCGGCTCCTCGTTTTCGATCTGAACGCGCTTCACCGAACACAATAAAACGCCGCAGAACCTCACGGTTCTGCGGCGTTTTGTTATCTGCGATTTGTCAGTTGGGGTAGATGGCGCCGAGTACGCGCAAGCCTTTGGCGCCGGTGACGCTCGGGCGATTGGCGGCGATGCCTTCCAGACAGCAGTGGGCCAGCCAGGCGAAGGCCATGGCCTCGACCCAGTCCGGATCGACGCCGTGGGTCGCGGTACTGGCGACTTTGGCATTCGGCAGCAGCCCGGCCAGGCGTTTCATTAGTGTGGCGTTGTGGGCGCCGCCCCCGCAGACCAGAAGCTCTTCGGTATTCGATTGAGCGCCTTGCAGCGATTCGACGATGGTCAGCGCCGTCAGTTCGAGCAGTGTCGCCTGTACGTTTTCGGGTGCGAAACCTGGCAGACGCGACAGTTGCTGCTCCAGCCAGGGCAGGTTGAAGACTTCGCGGCCGGTGCTCTTCGGGCCTTGGGTCACGAAAAACGGATCGCTGAGCAGGGCTTTCAGCAGGGTAGGCTCAACCTTCCCGCTGGCTGCCCACTGCCCGTTTCGGTCGAAGTTCTCGCCCCGTTGCTGATGAATCCAGGCGTCCATCAGCACATTCCCCGGCCCGCAGTCGAAACCGGCTACAGGCTTGTTCGGCTCAATCAGACTGAGATTGCTGAAACCGCCGACATTCAAGACCGCGCGGTTGCCGGTACGCTCTTCGAATAACGCTTCATGGAAGGCCGGAACCAAAGGGGCGCCCTGGCCGCCAGCGGCCACATCGCGACTGCGGAAATCGCTGACGACGGTGATACCGGTCAGTTCAGTGAGCAGGGCGGGGTTGCCGATCTGTACGGTGAAACCACGCGCCGGCTCGTGGCGAATAGTCTGGCCGTGGCTGCCGATCGCGCGAATGGCTTCAGGCTTGAGCTGTTGCCGTTCGAGGAGGGTATGGATCCCTTGCGCGGCGAGCTTCACCCAGTTCTGCTGGGCAATCGCCGAACGGGCGATCTCGTCAGGGCCGCTGGCGCACAAGCCAAGCAGCTCGGCGCGCAGGGTTTCAGGCATGGGGATGTAGTGCGTGGCGATCAGGTTGATCGCCGAGGATTGCTCGATCAGGGCGATGTCCAGCCCGTCGAGACTGGTGCCGGACATCACTCCGATATAAAGAGCCATGGCTTAACGCTTGCTCGAAGCCAGCATGGTGGCTTTTTCCTGGTCCATGCGAGCCATCAACGGCTGGCTCTGTGCCAGGAAGCGGGCGCGTTCGGATTTGGCGATCGGGTCGGCCATCGGCAGCTTCTGGCCCAGTGGATCGACGTGGACACCGTTGACCTGGAACTCATAGTGCAGGTGCGGGCCGGTGGACAGGCCGGTGGTGCCGATGTAACCGATCACTTGGCCCTGTTTGACGGTGCCGCCGGTCTTCACGCCCTTGGCGAAGCCCTGCATGTGGCCATACAGCGTACGGTAAGTGTTGCCGTGCTGGATGATCACGGTGTTGCCGTAACCGCCGCGACGGCCGGCCAGCAGCACTTTGCCGTCGCCGGCAGCCTTGATCGGCGTACCGCGTGGGGCGGCGTAGTCGACGCCTTTGTGGGCGCGGATCTTGTTGAGGATCGGGTGTTTGCGGCCCATGGAGAATTTCGAGCTGATGCGGGCGAAGTCCACCGGTGTACGGATGAATGCCTTGCGCATGCTGTTGCCATCGGCGGTGTAGTAGCTGCTGTTGCCCTGCTTGTTGGTGTAACGCACGGCGGTGTAAGTCTTGCCGCGGTTGGTGAAGCGGGCGGACAGGATCGGACCGTTGCCAACGGCTTTGCCATTGACCACTTTCTGCTCATAGATGACATCGAACTCGTCGCCCTGACGGATATCCTGAGCGAAGTCGACGTCGTAGCCAAACACGCTGGCCATATCCATGGTCAGGCTGTGGGACAGGCCTGCGCGGGCGGCGGACTGCGACAGCGAGCTGTTGATCACACCGTGCACGTAGGCGGTGCGAACAGTCGGTTTGGCGGTAACGCGGTTGAACACATAACCCTTGTCGTTCTTGGTCAGGGTGATGGTTTCAACGTCGCTGACCTTGCTGTGCAGGTTGGTCAGCTGGCCTTGTGGGTTCAATTCGAATTCGAGTTTCTGGCCATGTTTGAGCTGGCTGAACTGCTTGGCTTGTTTGTCGCTGGCCAGCACTTCATGCACGGCCGCGGCCGGGAGACCGACTTTCTCGAACAGTGTAGAAAGCGTATCGCCCTTGGAGACGATCACTTCCCTGTGATTTGGGGCCTTCTTTTCTTCAGCTACCGGTGTCGGCGCTGGTGCGGCCTGAGCGGTTTCCTGCGTTTCTTCGGCGCTATTTTCGATCTGTGCGAAAGGGGAAGCTACGGACTCATTTGTGGCTTGAGCTGCGTCGGCAGCGTCTTGATCTTGTGTCAGTTGTTCAGCAGGACTTTCCAGTTCAAGGCTCAGCGTTGTCTTTTTGGCTTCAACATCACTGGATGGAAACACCAGGAGCGCCAGGCTGAGAAGGGCGGCGATCCCACTTGCGGCGAGCAGGTGGGTCTTCGGGTAAAGCGGTGGCGCTTTAGACGGTTCAGTGGTCATAAGTAATTTGGCTTTGAAAAAGATGAATTGGAAAAGATGAATGACATGATGAAGATGAAATAACTGTATAAAATATAACCAAATCATCCCTGAAGCAAGTCTGCGGACGCCCTGTCTGTGGATTGGCGTCCGTGCGCCGGGCAAAACTTGTATTTGGTGCGCGATCTTGTATGGTTGGTTCCCTTTGAATCTGAGCCTTGCGGGTCTGTTATGAAGTCGGTTGAAGAGCAGCTAGCGCTGATTAAACGTGGTGCGGAAGAACTGTTGGTCGAGTCCGAGCTGATCGAAAAGCTCAAACGTGGCCAGCCGCTGCGAATCAAGGCCGGCTTCGATCCAACTGCGCCGGATCTGCACCTTGGTCACACTGTGCTTATTAATAAGCTGCGCCAGTTCCAGGAACTGGGGCATCAGGTGATCTTCCTTATTGGTGATTTCACCGGAATGATCGGTGATCCGAGCGGCAAGAGCGCCACACGTCCTCCGTTGACCCGTGAGCAGGTTCTGGAAAACGCAGAGACCTACAAGACTCAGGTGTTCAAGATTCTTGATCCGGCGAAAACCGAAGTCGCGTTCAACTCCACCTGGATGGATCAGATGGGGCCTGCGGACTTTATTCGTCTGACTTCGCAATACACCGTTGCCCGTATGCTCGAGCGTGACGACTTCGACAAGCGCTACACCACCAATCAGCCGATCGCCATTCACGAGTTCCTCTATCCGCTGGTGCAGGGTTATGACTCGGTTGCTTTGCGCGCTGATGTGGAGCTGGGTGGTACCGATCAGAAGTTCAACCTGCTGATGGGGCGTGAGCTGCAGCGTGGTTATGGTCAGGAGGCGCAGTGCATCCTGACGATGCCGCTGCTTGAAGGTCTGGATGGCGTGAAGAAAATGTCCAAGTCGTTGGGCAACTACGTCGGTATTCAGGAAGCGCCAGGTGTCATGTATAGCAAACTGGTTTCGATTCCCGATGCGTTGATGTGGCGCTACTTCGAGTTGCTCAGCTTCCGTTCGATGGATGAGATCAATGCGTTCCGTGCTGATGTAGAGGCGGGCGCTAATCCTCGCGATATCAAGATCAAGCTGGCCGAAGAGATTGTCGCGCGCTTCCATGGTGAAGAGGCTGCGGCCAATGCTCACCGTGGCGCGGGTAACCGTATGAAGGACGGTGAGTTGCCGGATGATCTGCCAGAGGTCGAGCTGACTGCTGCCGAGGATATGCCGATTGCTGCTGTCCTTAATAAGGCAGGTCTGGTGAAGAACTCGGCAGCTGCTCGTGATCTGCTGGCTTCCGGTGGTGTACGCGTAGATGGTGAGGTGGTTGATCGCTCCTTTATATACGTACTGGGCGCGACTCACGTTTGCCAGGCCGGCAAGAAGGCTTTTGCACGGATTACGCTGAAATCTGAGTAAAGTTGAAATAAGGGGTTGACGGCGAATTCCAGAGGTCTATAATTCGCCCCACTTCCGGCGCAGTCGAAACGGAAAACTCCTTTAGATTCAATGAGTTAAGTAGGTTTCGAAAGCGGGTCGCTTCAGTTCATCGAAGCCTGGAAGCAGTTGGAAATGTCGACTTGTTCGGCGCTTTCAACGGTTCGATCTTCTCGGTCGAAAGCGGAGAAAAAGAGGTGTTGACAGCAGCGTGTAACGCTGTAGAATTCGCCTCCCGCTAACGAGAGATCGGAAGCGCAAGTGGTTGAAGTTGTTGAAGAAATCTTCGAAAGCTTCTGAAAATAATCACTTGACAGCAAATGAGGCTGCTGTAGAATGCGCGCCTCGGTTG
>NZ_RRZJ01000071.1:0-933 GCF_004368175.1 Pseudomonas sp. CH235 | reverse complement strand
GCAATGACGAGCTGCATGGTTATGGTACCGATGATCTGGTGAGCGGTGGCCTAGGTAACGACAGCCTGTACGGCGAGGGCGGCAACGATGTGTTGGTCGGTGGTGTGGGCAACGATGTACTGGATGGGGGGACAGGTTCGGATGTCTACCGGTTCGAACGAGGCTGGGGCCAGGACACCATCAACAGTTACGACTCTACGATTGGCAAAGTTGATGTCATAGAATTTCTAGGAAATATCACTTCGCAAGATATCGTTCTGACCCGTACTGACAATGACTTGAATATTCAGCTTAAGGGTACGTCGGACAAAATTGTAGTGCGTTATTTCTTCAACAATGGTTATCAACTGGAGCAGATTCGTTTTGCCAACGGGCAGAGCTGGGGCCTAAATCAGATCAACGCGATAATTGCCGGAGCAACAACGGGAAATGACGAGATGCACGGCAACGGTATGGATAATGAGCTTAACGGCCTGGAAGGAGACGATCGGATTTTCGGTGAGGGCGGGAACGATGTGCTGATTGGTGGGGTAGGCAACGATACCCTGGATGGCGGAGCCGGCTCTGACATCTATCGATTCAGTCGCGGCTGGGGCCAAGACACCATCAACAACTACGACACCACGGCTGGCAAAGTCGATGTCATAGAGTTTGGTGCTGATATCAATCCCGAGGACATGGTGCTAACTCGCTCCGCCAGCAATCTGAACATTGCCCTCAAGGGAACTTCGGACAAGATTACCCTGAGGTATTTCTTCAACAGTGGTTACCAATTGGAAGAGATCCGCTTCGCCAATGGCACGACTTGGAGCCTGGCGCAAGTCAAGGTGATGGTGATGACCAGCACCGAAGGCAATGACGAGCTGCATGGTTATGGCACCGATGATCTGGTGAGCGGTGGCCTGGGTAACGACAGCCTGTACGGCGAGGGGG
>NZ_RRZJ01000010.1:0-204888 GCF_004368175.1 Pseudomonas sp. CH235 | reverse complement strand
CCTGGGCTAAATTACGCCTTGGCTTTCTTGGCAGCGCGGGTACGCTCGCTTTCGTCCAGGATCTTCTTGCGAAGACGGATGGACTTAGGCGTAACTTCGCACAGCTCGTCTTCCTGGATGTATTCCAGAGCCTGTTCCAGGGTGAAGCGAACAGGTGGGACCAGAGCGATGGTTTCGTCTTTACCCGAAGCACGCATGTTGTCGAGCTTCTTGCCTTTGGTCGGGTTCACACCCAGGTCGTTGTCGCGGGAGTTCTGACCAACGATCTGACCGTTGTAGATCTCCTGGCCGTGTTCTACGAACAGCTTGCCACGAGCCTGCAGGGTTTCCAGGGAGTAGGTCAGTGCCTTGCCGGTTTCAACCGAAACCAGAACGCCGTTCTGACGGCCGGACATGTGGCCCGACTTCACTGGAGCGTAACGGTCGAAGATCGAGGTCAGGATGCCAGCACCGTTGGTCAGGGTCAGGAACTGGTTACGGAAACCGATCAGACCGCGAGCAGGGATGTTGTATTCCAGACGAACACGGCCTTTGCCATCCGGCACCATGTTGCTCAGGTCGCCTTTACGCAGACCCATTTCTTCCATGACCTTGCCCTGGGATTCTTCAGGGATGTCGATGGTTACGTTTTCGAACGGTTCCTGCTTCACGCCGTCAACTTCACGGATGATCACTTCAGGACGGCCCAGCGCCAGCTCGAAGCCTTCGCGACGCATGGTTTCGATCAGTACCGAGAGGTGCAGCTCACCACGGCCGGATACCTTGAACTTGTCAGCCGAGTCGCCTTCTTCAACGCGCAGTGCAACGTTGTACAGCAGCTCTTTGTCCAGACGATCCTTGATGTTACGGGAGGTCACGAACTTGCCTTCTTTACCGCAGAATGGCGAGTCGTTTACCTGGAAGGTCATGGAAACGGTTGGCTCGTCAACGGTCAGAGGCTTCATCGCCTCGACGTTGTTGATGTCGCACAGGGTGTCGGAGATGAACAGCTCGTCGAAACCGCTAATGCAGACGATGTCGCCAGCTGCAGCTTCTTCAACGTCAACGCGGTGCAGACCGTGGTGACCCATCAGCTTCAGGATACGACCGTTGCGGCGCTTGCCGTCGGCGCTGATAGCAACAACCGGAGTGTTCGGCTTGACGCGACCACGAGCGATACGGCCAACACCGATAACACCCAGGAAGCTGTTGTAGTCCAGAGCGGAGATCTGCATCTGGAACGGACCGTCACGGTCAACAGCCGGAGGCGGAACGTGGTCGACTACCGCCTGGTACAGCGCGGTCATGTCTTCGCCCATGGCGGTGTGGTCCAGACCGGCGATGCCGTTCAGGGCCGAAGCGTAAACAACCTGGAAGTCCAGTTGCTCTTCGGTGGCGCCCAGGTTGTCGAACAGATCGAAGATCTGATCCAGAACCCAGTCAGGACGCGCGCCCGGACGGTCAACCTTGTTGATGACCACGATTGGACGCAGGCCGGCTTCGAAAGCCTTCTTGGTCACGAAACGGGTTTGCGGCATAGGGCCGTCCTGGGCGTCGACCAGCAGCAGCACGGAGTCAACCATGGACATTACGCGCTCGACTTCGCCGCCGAAGTCGGCGTGGCCCGGGGTGTCCACGATGTTGATGTGGTAGCCGTTCCAGTTGATGGCGGTGTTTTTCGCCAGAATGGTAATGCCGCGCTCTTTTTCCTGGTCGTTGGAGTCCATCACGCGCTCGTCGTTGAGCTCGTTGCGCTCCAGGGTGCCGGATTGACGCAGGAGTTTGTCTACCAGGGTGGTCTTACCATGGTCAACGTGGGCAATGATGGCGATGTTGCGTAGATTTTCGATCACTTGTGTATCTCGATCAGAGGATTCGGTTTGCTGACAAGTCTTGGCAGCGATTGACAGTAGTGTCCGGCATGGCCGTTACAGCTTGACGGCGGTGTCGGGGGGCCGGTGACGCAGGCCACAGGCAAACAGCCCCGGGCACTTAGCTCGGTCGATAAACGCGCACATTGGCATGCCCCTCACTGAGCAAATGGTGGGCATGCAGGCGACTCATCACGCCTTTGTCGCAATACAGCAGGTACTGGCGAGTAGGGTCCAGTTCCTTGAAACGAGCGTTCACTGCGTAGAACGGCATCGTCTGTACCTCTATGCCGGCGAGTTCCAGCGGGTCATCCTCGGCGGCATCCGGGTGGCGGATGTCGATGACGATCTGACCGGCCAGCGCTTCGCTGACTTCTTCGATCTGCAAATCCTGGCCCAATTCGTCGATCACCCGATCGATCGGCACCAGTCTGGCGTTTGCGAGCGCACGCTCGAGCACCGCCATGTCGAATTCCTGCTCTTCGTGCTCGACCCGGCCACGCTTGGCGGCGGTCTTCGGGTTGACCGAGATGACGCCGCAGTATTCCGGCATGTGCCGGGCGAAATCACCGGTACCGATCTGGTCGGCCGTGTCGATGATGTCCTGCTTGTGGGCGACGATCAGCGGTCGCAGCACCAGCTTGTCGGTGACGCAATCGATGACCGACAGGTTCGGCAGCGTCTGGCTCGACACCTGGGAAATCGCTTCACCGGTGACCAGCGCATCGATGTGCAGGCGTTCGGCAATGTTCGACGCCGCGCGCAACATCATACGCTTCAATACGACGCCCATATGACTGTCGTCGACCTTGCCGAGAATTTCGCCCAAGACTTCTTCGAACGGAACACTGACAAATAGCACGCGTTGCGAGCTGCCGTACTTCTTCCAGATGAAATGCGCGACTTCCATTACGCCCAATTCGTGGGCACGACCGCCCAGGTTGAAGAAGCAGAAGTGCGTCATCAGACCCCGACGAAGGATCTGGTACGCGGCAACCGTCGAGTCAAAACCGCCGGACATCAATACCAGCGTCTGCTCCAGCGCACCGAGCGGGTAGCCGCCGATGCCATTGTGCTGGCTGTGGATCACGAACAACCGTTTGTCGCGAACTTCGATGCGGACTTCGATTTCCGGCTGTTTCAGGTCGATTCCGGCAGCGCCGCACTCACGGCGCAGCTTGCTGCCGACGTATTTTTCGACGTCCATCGAGCTGAACGCATGCTTGCCCGCACGCTTGCAGCGCACCGAAAAAATCTTCCCGGCCAGCGCATCGCCGTAGTGCTGCTTGCACTTCTCGGTGATGTCGTCGAAGTCACCCAGCGGGTACTCGTCGATCTGCAGAAAGTGCGCGATGCCCGGCATGCAGGTCAGGCGTTCGCCCATCTCTTTCAGGGCCTTGGGGTCGGTGACGCGGGTTTCCAGCTCGAGATTGTCCCACACACCGTTCACCACCACGGCCGGGTCCAGGTCGCGGAGCACGGTGCGGATGTTCTTGGCCAGCTGGCGGATGAATTTCGTCCGGACAGGTCGGCTTTTGATGGTGATCTCGGGGAAGACTTTTACGATTAGTTTCATGAAAACAGCGCGCGCAGGGCCAGCCGAAAAAGGGGGGCGCGGATTATAGCGGAAATTGCTCAAGGTTTAACCAGTTAATGTGCAGAAGGTTATGCGCGCACCAAAACGGGTCATTTTTCGATTTGAGCGCTACATTAAAGGGCGAGATTTTCGCCTTTAAGGCGCTTTCGACCTTTAGAAGCGTGAATTTGGGGCAAAAAACCCATGCTGGGGCACTGGCATGCAATTTGCTCCCTTGTGAGGCAGGTTGCCTTGGCAGAGTATTCGCGCCGGCATCACCACTATTAAGGGCATCCACTACCCGCCCTAATTCACCCGGAGGACACTATGTCGAAGTCGGTTCAACTCATCAAAGATCATGACGTCAAGTGGATTGATCTGCGCTTCACGGACACCAAAGGCACTCAGCACCACGTGACCATGCCGGCTCGCGATGCGCTGGAAGACGACTTCTTCGAAGTTGGCAAGATGTTCGACGGTTCCTCCATCGCTGGCTGGAAAGGCATCGAAGCCTCCGACATGATCCTGCTGCCGGACGACGAAACCGCCGTACTGGACCCGTTCACCGAAGAGCCGACCCTGATCCTGGTCTGCGACATCATCGAACCTTCGACCATGCAAGGTTACGATCGCGACCCGCGCGCCATCGCCCGCCGCGCCGAGGAATACCTGAAGACCACCGGTATCGGTGACACCGTATTCGCCGGTCCGGAGCCTGAGTTCTTCATCTTCGACGAAGTGAAGTTCAAGTCCGACATCTCCGGTTCGATGTTCAAGATCTACTCCGAACAAGGCTCGTGGATGTCCGACCAGGACGTGGAAGGCGGCAACAAAGGCCACCGTCCAGGCGTGAAAGGTGGCTACTTCCCGGTTCCGCCGTTCGACCACGACCACGAAATCCGTACCTCCATGTGCAACGCACTGGAAGAAATGGGCCTGACCGTTGAAGTTCACCACCACGAAGTGGCAACTGCCGGCCAGAACGAAATCGGCGTCAAGTTCAACACCCTGGTGAAGAAAGCCGACGAAACCCAGACCCTGAAATACGTTGTACACAACGTTGCCGACGCCTACGGCCGCACCGCGACCTTCATGCCGAAGCCGCTGTACGGCGACAACGGTTCGGGCATGCACGTTCACATGTCCATCTCCAAAGATGGCAAGAACACCTTCGCGGGTGAAGGCTATGCCGGCCTGTCCGACACCGCCCTGTACTTCATCGGCGGCATCATCAAGCACGGTAAGGCCCTGAACGGCTTCACCAACCCGGCCACCAACTCGTACAAGCGTCTGGTGCCAGGCTTCGAAGCTCCGGTAATGCTGGCCTACTCGGCTCGCAACCGTTCCGCCTCGATCCGTATTCCTTACGTCAACAGCCCTAAAGGCCGTCGTATCGAAGCCCGTTTCCCGGATCCGGCTGCCAACCCGTACCTGGCTTTCGCAGCACTGCTGATGGCCGGTCTGGACGGTATCCAGAACAAGATCCACCCAGGCGATGCTGCCGACAAGAACCTGTACGACCTGCCGCCTGAAGAGGCGAAAGAGATCCCGCAAGTTTGCGGCAGCCTGAAAGAAGCCCTGGAAGAGCTGGACAAGGGCCGCGCGTTCCTGACCAAGGGCGGCGTGTTCTCCGACGACTTCATCGACGCTTACATCGCGCTGAAATCCGAAGAAGAAATCAAGGTCCGCACCTTCGTACACCCACTGGAATATGAGCTGTACTACAGCTGCTGATCCGGTAGCGCCGCGCTACGCGGCGTGACAAAAAGAGGCCTCCTTCGGGAGGCCTTTTTTATGGCCGGATGTTTTCCATCCGAGCCTTCGCCGTTCCACTGTCCTATGCTGCATCCCATCGTTTTCGTTTCCGGTCGATTTCATGGGTCGCACCCTTCTCTATATTCTGCTGCTGATCGCCCTGCCCGCCGCCGCGCAGATCTACAAGTACACCGACGCCAGCGGCAACACGGTGTACAGCGATCACGCGCCGGACGGCGTGCAGGCGCAGCCGGTGGAGTTGCCGCCGCTCAACAGCGTGCAGCCGCAGGCACCGAGTGCGCCCTCTTCAGACACGCCCAGTCGCGAGCCTGCGCGCAATGCCTATGAAGTGCTGGAGCTGACCGGCCTGCCCACCGAGGAGGCCCTGCGCGCCAACAACGGCACGTTCACGGTCAGCGTGCTGATCAAGCCGCGCCTGCAACCGCCGCATCAATTGCGTCTGCTGCTGGACGACGCGCCTTATGGCCAGCCGAGCAACGTGCCGATCCTGCAACTGGTAAACGTTGACCGGGGCGAGCATCGGCTGGCGGTGCAGGTGATCAACGGCGAGGCGATCATTCAGCAGAGTCCTGCGGTGGTGTTCACCGTGCAGCGGGTGCACAAGCCATGACGCGGGGATTGATTGCCCTGTGCCTGTTTCTGATCGCGTTTGGCGCATCGGCCGAGGTGTTCACTTACATCGACGCCCAGGGCAATCGTGTCTATACGGACCAACCGCACGGCAACGCCAAGCGTGTGCCGCTGGCCACCAGCAATCGCATGGCCTCGAATCCGACCGCCGCTGCACCGGTCACACCGTCGAAGAAATCAGCAGAGCCGCCACTGTTCCACTACGACATGCTGCGCGTGCTGATCCCCGAGCCTGATGCGACCATTCGCAGCAGCGCCGGTGAGCTGATCGTCAGCGTCACCAGCGAACCGGGCCTGCAAAGAGGTCACCTGTATCGCCTGCTGCTGGATGGTCAGGCCGTCGGCGAACCCGGTCTGAGCCCGGTGTTCCCGCTGAGCAACATTGATCGCGGCAGCCACAACCTGTCGGTGGAGATCCTCGATGCCCAGGGCCGAACCGTGGAGAAAACCGCCAACCAGCCGTTCCACATGCAGCGCATTTCCCTGGCGCAGAAACGTCAGGTCAAACCGTGCGTCAGCGCCGACTATGGCGTGCGCCCGGAATGCCCGCTGAAAGACAAACCCGCCGAACCGAAAAATCCTTTCCTGCGTTTCTTCTGACGTCGTTCAGCTTTGCGCACTATATTGGTGCAATACACTGCACCGTTCTCACATTCCAACCCATTTTGGTTCGAAAGTACCCGCCAGAGCGGTTTGACTGCCACGCAAACGAGCGTCAAACGCCCGTTTCAGGGGTTGAACGCTTCTTTTCGGAGCCTTGGTTTGGTTTTTGCATTTTCCTCGCATCAGCGCTGTATCCCTGCGCGCGCCATGCTCCAAAAGAGGTCCTCATGACCATCAGTGACGCACTGCATCGCTTGCTACTCGACAACCTGACCACCGCCACCATCCTGCTCGACAGCGAATTGCGCCTCGAGTACATGAACCCGGCGGCGGAGATGCTGCTGGCCATCAGCGGCCAGCGCAGCCATGGGCAGTTCATCAGTGAGCTGTTCACCGAGTCCACCGAAGCGCTCAACTCGTTGCGCCAGGCGGTGGAGCAGGCGCACCCGTTCACCAAGCGCGAAGCGATGCTCACCGCCCTCACCGGCCAGACCCTGACCGTGGATTACGCGGTGACGCCAATCCTCAGCAACGGCGCGACCCTGCTTTTGCTGGAAGTCCATCCTCGTGACCGCCTGTTGCGGATCACCAAGGAAGAGGCCCAGTTGTCGAAGCAGGAAACCAGCAAGATGCTGGTGCGCGGCTTGGCCCACGAGATCAAGAACCCGCTCGGCGGCATCCGCGGTGCCGCACAACTGCTGGCCCGGGAGCTGCCGGAAGACAGCCTGCGCGACTACACCAACGTGATCATCGAAGAGGCCGACCGCCTGCGCAATCTGGTCGACCGCATGCTCGGCTCGAACAAACTGCCATCGCTGGCCCTGTGCAACGTCCACGAAGTGCTGGAGCGCGTCTGTCAACTGGTCGAGGCCGAAAGCCAGGGCTGCATCACGCTGGTGCGCGATTACGACCCAAGCATTCCCGACGTCCTGATCGACCGCGAACAAATGATTCAGGCGGTGTTGAACATCGTGCGCAACGCGATGCAGGCCATCAGCAGCCAGAACGAGCTGCGCCTGGGCCGCATCAGCCTGCGCACCCGCGCCATGCGCCAGTTCACCATCGGCCACGTCCGTCATCGCTTGGTGACCAAGATCGAGATCATCGACAACGGTCCGGGCATTCCGGCGGAACTGCAGGAAACCATCTTCTTTCCCATGGTCAGCGGCCGTCCGGACGGTACCGGGCTGGGCCTGGCCATCACCCAGAACATCATCAGCCAGCACCAGGGCCTGATCGAGTGTGACAGCCATCCAGGCCACACCACGTTCTCGATCTTTCTGCCACTGGAACAAGGAGCCACATCGACATGAGCCGTAGTGAAACCGTGTGGATCGTCGATGACGACCGTTCTATCCGTTGGGTTCTGGAAAAAGCCCTGCAACAGGAAGGCATGACCACCCAGAGCTTCGACAGCGCCGATGGTGTGATGAGCCGCCTCGCGCGCCAGCAGCCGGACGTGATCATCTCCGACATCCGCATGCCCGGCGCCAGCGGCCTGGACCTGCTGGCGCGGATCCGCGAGCAGCACCCGCGGCTGCCGGTGATCATCATGACCGCTCACTCCGATCTGGATAGCGCTGTCGCCTCCTACCAGGGCGGCGCGTTCGAGTACCTGCCCAAGCCGTTCGACGTTGACGAGGCGGTTTCGCTGGTCAAACGCGCAAATCAGCATGCTCAGGAACAACAGGGCCTGGAAGTCGCCCCGACCCTGACTCGCACCCCGGAAATCATCGGCGAAGCGCCGGCGATGCAGGAAGTGTTTCGCGCCATCGGGCGCTTGAGCCACTCCAACATCACCGTGCTGATCAACGGCGAATCCGGCACCGGTAAAGAATTGGTGGCTCACGCCCTGCACCGCCACAGCCCGCGCGCGGCCTCGCCGTTCATCGCGCTGAACATGGCGGCGATCCCGAAAGACCTGATGGAATCCGAGCTGTTCGGCCACGAGAAAGGCGCGTTCACCGGCGCGGCCAACCTGCGTCGCGGCCGTTTCGAGCAGGCCGACGGCGGCACGCTGTTCCTCGATGAAATTGGCGACATGCCGGCGGACACCCAGACCCGACTGCTGCGGGTGCTGGCCGATGGCGAGTTCTATCGCGTTGGCGGGCACGTGCCGGTCAAAGTCGATGTGCGGATCATCGCCGCAACGCACCAGAATCTGGAAACCCTGGTTCACGCCGGGAAATTCCGTGAGGACTTGTTCCACCGCCTCAACGTGATCCGTATACATATTCCGCGCCTGTCGGACCGTCGCGAAGACATCCCGACCCTGGCCAAGCACTTCCTCAGCCGCGCCGCGCAAGAACTGGCGGTGGAGCCGAAGCTGCTGAAAAGCGAGACCGAGGAATACCTGAAGAATCTGCCGTGGCCGGGCAACGTGCGCCAGCTGGAAAATACCTGCCGCTGGATCACCGTGATGGCGTCCGGGCGCGAGGTGCACATCAGCGACCTGCCGCCGGAACTGCTGAGCCTGCCGCAGGACTCGGCGCCAGTGACCAACTGGGAACAGGCGCTGCGTCAGTGGGCCGATCAGGCCCTGGCGCGCGGTCAGTCGAGCCTGCTCGACAGCGCGGTACCGGCGTTCGAGCGGATCATGATCGAGACAGCACTGAAGCACACTGCCGGGCGTCGTCGTGACGCTGCGGTGCTGCTGGGCTGGGGCCGCAACACCTTGACCCGCAAGATCAAGGAGCTCGGCATGAAGGTCGATGGCGGGGATGACGATGAGGGCGATGAAGGCTGAGATTCAGCGCCAGCCTGCACCGCCGCAAGGCACCGTGACCCTTAATCGGGCACAGCCACTGGCTCAGGCTTGCACTGTAAACCGCTGAAAATCCCATCCTGTGAAAAGACGAAGGCCCCGTATTACGGGGCCTTCGTCGTTGTGCCGGGCTTTTTTGTTTCAAAACGCGAAAACCTGGCACGCCCCCTGCAATAACTCCTACAGGTGATTCGATTCACCCACCCTTTCGGGGGCCTTGGTACAGGCAGGCCGGGGATTCCCCTCTTTACACAGGACTCGATGAGTCCACCCTTTTGGGGCCCTTGATACAGGCAGGTCAGGGGTTCCTTCTTTACACCGGCTCAGAACGCGATGCGATGAGCCCGCCCGTTTCGGGAACCTTGGTACAGGCAGGCCGGGGATTCCCTCTTTTATTGCTCCCGGAGATGGATCTCCAGCCGCCAGCGGTCATCGATCGCCTGGCCGGCCCAGTCGCCCTGCAGCGGCCGCGCCGCCACCAGCGTCAGCAACAATCCCCCGTCACTCAACCGCGTCCGCCAGTTCACGTCCTTGCCGTTGAACTTGAGCTGGCCTTTCTGCGCCTGGCCTTCGGCCTCGAACAGCAGCGCGATGCTGCCATCGACGATCTCGCCATGCAGCTTCGGCTCGTTGTTGAACCAGACCGCAAGACCGCCATCGATCACCTCGACCTGCTGCAAGACGGTCGGGTCAGGCGTGGTCAAACGACCGATCATCATCCCGACCATCACACCGACGATCGCCAGCGATGCCATCACCCGCGGGAATAGTTTCGAACGCGGATCCGCTTGCGGCGTAGAATGCGCGTCATCTTTACCTTCGGAGCCGTGCATGTTTCACGTCATCCTTTTTCAACCGGAAATTCCGCCGAACACCGGTAACGTTATCAGGCTGTGCGCCAACAGCGGCTGCCACCTGCATTTGATCGAACCGCTGGGCTTCGAGATGGACGACAAGCGCCTGCGCCGCGCCGGTCTCGACTACCACGAGTATGCCACTTTGCAGCGCCATGCCGACCTCGCCAGCTGCCTGGAAAGCCTCGGTCATCCACGGCTGTTCGCCTTCACCACCAAGGGCTCGCGGCCGTTTCACGATGCCGCGTTCGTCCCCGGCGATGCGTTCATCTTCGGCCCGGAAAGCCGTGGCCTGCCGCCGGAAGTGCTCGACGCCCTGCCCGGCGAACAGCGCCTGCGCCTGCCGATGCGCGAAGGCTGCCGCAGCCTGAACCTGTCCAACACCGTAGCAGTGGCCGTGTACGAAGCGTGGCGGCAGAACGACTTCAAGTAATGCCACTCGATCGCCCAAGAAAAAAGCGCCTGTAACGGCGCTTTTTTTCGTTGTTGCATCGACCGCTTACTGAACGGTCGGGGTCTCGCCGGATTCCTGCATGCGCTGCAGCTCTTGCGCGTACAGGGCGTCGAAGTTCACCGGGGCCAGCATCAGGGCCGGGAACGAACCGCGGGTCACCAGGCTGTCCAGGGTTTCGCGAGCGTACGGGAACAGGATGTTCGGGCAGAACGCACCCAGGGTGTGGCTCATCGAAGCCGCGTCCAGGTTCTTGATCAGGAAGATGCCAGCCTGCTGCACTTCAGCGATGAAGGCCACTTCTTCACCGTTTTTCACGGTGACGGACAGGGTCAGCACGACTTCGTAGAAATCACCTTCCAAGGCTTTCTGGCGGGTGTTCAGATCCAGAGCGACCGCCGGATCCCACTGCTGGCGGAAAATCGCCGGGCTTTTCGGGGCTTCGAAGGACAGGTCGCGTACGTAGATGCGCTGCAAGGAGAATTGCGGTGCGGTTTCTTCTTCGCTGGCTGCAGTGTTCTGTTGGTCAGTCATCTCAGATCCTTTCTGATCTTGGGTCTTTTAGGGTTCTTGGTTTGCAGGTGCAGCAGTTCAGGCCTTGAGCAGCGCGTCGAGCTTGCCGGCGCGCTCCAGGGCATACAAATCATCACATCCGCCGACGTGGGTATCGCCGATCCAGATCTGCGGCACGGACGTGCGTCCGGCCTTCTGGGCCATGGCGGCGCGCACCTGCGGCTTGCCATCGACCTTGATCTCTTCGAAGGCCACGCCTTTGTTCGCGAGCAGGTACTTGGCGCGCGAGCAGTAAGGGCAGTAATCGCTGGAGTAGACGATGACGTCGCTCATGTCACTTCACCAACGGCAGGTTGTCGCCTTTCCAGCTGGAAATCCCGCCGGACAGCTTGGCGGCGGTGAAGCCGGCCTTCATCAGTTCGCGGGCGTGGGTGCCGGCGGTCTGGCCCAGGGCGTCGACCAGAATGATGGTCTTGGCCTTGTGTTTTTCCAGCTCGCCGATGCGGGCAGCCAGTTTGTCCTGGGGAATGTTCACCGCGCCAACGATGTGACCGGCGGCGTAGTCCTTGCTCGGACGGATGTCCACCACCACGCCGGCTTCCTTGTTGACCAGTGCGGTCAGCTCGCCCGTGCTCAGGCTTTTACCGCCGCCCTGCACCGTATGCGCCAGCAGCAAAGCCAGCAGTACGACGAAGATACCGACAAGAATGTAGTGGTTAGTGGCAAATTCAATCAGGTGAGCAACCATCGAAGGAGGTTCCAGGGCGTTAAAATGTCGGCCAGTATACACAGCCACTATGGTCGGCCAAACCCCGTCCGGCGGTGACGCCGCCGGAACTTCGCTTTAAACTCCAACTCCCTTTTCCATCGCCCTCTTCTTATTAGCCACGAGTGGATTCCATGACTACCACGCCTAAACCTTTGGTCCTGATGATTCTCGACGGCTTCGGTCACAGCGACAGCCCCGAATCCAACGCCGTCTATGCGGCCAAAAAGCCTGTGCTGGATCGCCTGTGGGCCACCGTGCCGAACGGCTTGATCTCGGGCAGCGGCATGGACGTCGGTCTGCCGGACGGCCAGATGGGCAACTCCGAAGTCGGCCACATGAACCTGGGCGCCGGGCGCGTGGTGTATCAGGACTTCACGCGTGTGACCAAAGCGATCCGCGACGGTGAGTTCTTCGAGAACCCGACCATCTGCGCCGCCGTGGACAAGGCCGTGGCCGCCGGCAAGGCCGTGCATTTCATGGGCCTGCTGTCGGACGGCGGCGTCCACAGCCACCAGGATCACCTGATCGCCATGGCCGAACTGGCCTTCAAGCGCGGCGCCGAAAAAATCTACCTGCACGCCTTCCTCGATGGCCGCGACACCCCGCCGAAAAGCGCCGCTTCGTCGATCGAACTGCTCGACGCGACCTTCCAGGCGCTCGGCAAGGGCCGCATCGCCAGCCTGATCGGCCGCTACTACGCCATGGATCGCGACAACCGTTGGGATCGCGTGTCCCAGGCCTACAACCTGATCGTTGATGGCAATGGCGAATTCAACGCTGCCACCGCCCAGGAAGGTCTGGAAGCCGCTTACGCCCGTGGCGAGAGCGACGAATTCGTCAAAGCCACCAGCATCGGTGAGCCGGTGAAGGTCGAAGACGGCGACGCCGTGGTGTTCATGAACTTCCGAGCCGACCGCGCCCGCGAGCTGAGCCGCGTGTTTGTCGAAGACGGTTTCAAGGAATTCGAGCGCGCGCGCCAGCCGCAAGTGCAGTACGTGGGCCTGACCCAATATGCCGCCAGCATCCCGGCCCCCGCCGCCTTTGCCCCGGGCAGCCTGGAAAACGTGCTCGGCGACTATCTGGCGAAAAACGGCAAGACCCAGCTGCGCATCGCCGAAACCGAGAAATACGCCCACGTGACCTTCTTCTTCTCCGGCGGTCGTGAAGAGCCGTTCCCGGGCGAAGAGCGCATCCTGATCCCGTCGCCGAAAGTCGCCACCTATGACTTGCAGCCGGAAATGAGCGCGCCGGAAGTCACCGACCGCATCGTCGAGGCCATCGAGAACCAGCGCTACGACGTGATCGTGGTCAACTACGCCAACGGCGACATGGTCGGCCATAGCGGCGTGTTCGAAGCCGCGGTGAAAGCCGTGGAGTGCCTGGACACCTGCGTGGGTCGCATCGTCGAAGCACTGGAAAAAGTCGGCGGCGAAGCGCTGATCACCGCCGACCACGGCAACGTCGAGCAGATGGCCGACGAATCCACCGGGCAAGCCCACACCGCGCACACCACCGAGCCGGTGCCGTTCATCTATGTCGGCAAGCGTGACCTGAAAGTCCGCGAAGGTGGCGTGCTGGCGGACGTGGCGCCGACCATGCTGAAACTGCTGGGTCTGGAAAAACCGGCGGAAATGACTGGCACTTCGATTCTGGTCTGATATCAAAAACGCCCTGTAATCAGCCTGAAACGGCTTTTTATGACGAACGCCTCAAAGCAGTTGGCTTTGAGGCGTTTTTTTTGCCGCGTCGGGCGGGCATACTAGGCCGTCCCTTACCCTGGTGCCGCCCGCCTCTATGCTTCGCGTCCTGATCGCCCTCGCTCTGACATGCCTGCTCCAACCGGCCTTCGCGGATGAGCGCGCGCAAACCCAACAGCAACTGGACGCCACGCGCCAGGACATCGCCGAGCTGAAAAAACTGCTGGGCAAGCTCCAGGAAGAAAAATCCGGCGTGCAAAAGGAGCTCAAGGGCACCGAAACCGAGATGGGCAAGCTCGAGAAACAGGTCGAAGCCCTGCAGAAAGAGCTGAAGAAGAGCGAATCCGAGCTGCAGCGGCTCGATGCGGAGAAAAAAAAACTCCAGAGCGCGCGCACTGAACAGCAGCGACTGATCGCCATCCAGGCCCGCGCCGCCTACCAGAACGGTCGCCAGGAATACCTCAAGCTGCTGCTCAACCAGCAGAATCCCGAGAAATTCGCCCGCACCCTCACCTATTACGACTACCTGAGCCAGGCTCGCCTGGAGCAGCTTAAAAGCTTCAACGAAACCCTGCGCCAACTGGCCAACGTCGAAAAAGACATCGGCGTGCAGCAGGCGCAGTTGCTGGCGCAGCAAAGCGATCTCGACACTCAGCGCGAAGCGCTCGACAAGGTCCGCAAGGAGCGCCAGCAGGCCCTTGCCAAACTCAATGACGACGTGAAAGCCCGGGACCAGAAACTGGCCGCCCGCGAGCAGGATCAGGCAGACCTGTCTAAAGTCCTTAAAACCATTGAAGAAACCCTGGCCCGCCAGGCTCGTGAGGCAGAAGAAGCGCGGCAGAAAGCGCTCATCGCCCAGCAGGAAGCCGAAAAAAAGCGCTTGCGTGAGGCCCAAGCCCGCGCCGATGCGGACTCGGACACCAGCGACGCCCCGCGAAAACAAGCCAGACCCACACCTGGCGCGCTGGTTTCCAGCAGCGGCGAGACCTTCGGTGGCCCTTTTGCGTCAAGTCGGGGAAAACTTCCATGGCCGGTTGATGGTCGACTGCTGGCACGCTTCGGTGAAACCCGTGGCGACGATGCCCGCACCAAGTGGGACGGCGTGATGATCAGCGCCTCCGCCGGCAGCCAGGTGCATGCCGTACACGGCGGGCGCGTGGTGTTTGCCGACTGGCTGCGCGGTGCCGGGCTGCTGGTGATCCTTGATCACGGCAACGGTTTTCTGAGTCTTTACGGTCACAACCAGACGCTGCTCAAGTCGGCGGGTGACGTGGTAAAAGCCGGTGAGTCCATCTCCACTGTGGGTAACAGTGGCGGTCAGGACACACCAGCGCTGTATTTCGCAATTCGTCAGCAGGGTCACCCGAGTGATCCGGCGCAATGGTGCCGCGCGCAAGGATAAGCGCGCCGCCTAATTCAGGAGTTCGTTCGACATGCTGCATTTGTCCCGCCTTACCTCGCTGGCCCTGACGATCGCCCTGGTGATCGGCGCGCCTCTGGCGTTTGCCGCTCAACCGGCCCCGGCTGTCGCTCCGGCAGGCACTGCCGCCACCAGCAAGGCGCCGTTGCCGCTGGAAGAGCTGCGCACCTTTGCCGAGGTCATGGACCGGATCAAGGCGGCCTACGTCGAGCCGGTGGACGACAAGACCCTGCTGGAAAACGCGATCAAGGGCATGCTCAGCAACCTCGATCCGCACTCCGCCTACCTCGGCCCTGAAGACTTTGCCGAGTTGCAGGAAAGCACCAGCGGCGAGTTCGGCGGCCTGGGCATCGAAGTCGGCGCCGAAGACGGCTTCATCAAGGTCGTGTCGCCGATCGACGATACGCCAGCATCGAAGGCCGGCATCCAGGCAGGCGACTTCATCGTCAAGATCAACGGCGCGCCGACCCGTGGCCAGACCATGACCGAAGCCGTGGACAAGATGCGCGGCAAGATCGGCCAGAAGATCACCCTGACCCTGGTCCGCGACGGCGGTACGCCGTTCGATGTAACCCTGGCTCGCGCCGTGATCCAGGTGAAGAGCGTCAAGGCGCAACTGCTGGAATCGGGCTACGGCCTGATCCGCATCACCCAGTTCCAGGTCAAGACCGGCGAAGAGGTCTCCAAAGCCCTGGCCAAGCTGCGCAAGGACAACGGCAAGAAGCTCAACGGCATCATCCTTGACCTGCGCAACAACCCGGGCGGCGTGTTGCAGGCAGCGGTCGAAGTGGTCGACCACTTCATCACCAAAGGCCTGATCGTCTACACCAAGGGCCGGATCGCCAATTCCGAACTGCGCTTCTCCGCCACCGGCAAGGACGAAAGCGAAGCGGTGCCGATGGTCGTGCTGATCAACGGTGGCAGTGCCTCGGCCTCGGAAATCGTCGCCGGCGCCCTGCAGGACCAGAAACGCGCCGTGGTCATGGGCACCACCAGTTTCGGCAAGGGCTCGGTGCAGACCGTGCTGCCGCTGAACAACGACCGCGCGCTGAAGATCACCACGGCGCTGTACTTCACGCCGAACGGCCGCTCGATCCAGGCCCAGGGCATTGTTCCGGACATCGAAGTACGCAAGGCCAAGATCACCAACGAAGCGGACGGCGACTACTTCAAGGAAGCCGACCTGCAAGGTCACCTGGGCAACGGCAACGGCGGCGCGGACAAACCGACCGGTTCCGGCGGCAAGGCCAAAGCGATGCCGCAGGATGACGATTACCAGCTGGCCCAGGCCCTGAGCCTGCTCAAAGGCCTGAGCATCACGTCCGGCCGTTGAGGATGTCTTTGCGTTTCGTCTTTGTCCTGCTGTGCTGTCTGGCGGTTGCTGCTCACGCAGAACCTGCCAGACCAACACCTCAAAAAGCCTACCTGACGCTGATCATCGACGACCTGGGGCAGAACCTGCCCCGGGATCGCCGCGTGCTGGCCCTCCCCGGGCCGGTGACTACAGCGATCATGCCCGACACCCCGCACGCCACCGAATTCGCCCGCGAAGCCCATCGCGCCGGCAAAGTCGTGATCCTGCACATGCCGATGGACCCGGCCACCGGCCCGTTCGCCTGGCATCCCGAGCTGCCCATCGAAGAACTCGAGAAACGCCTGAACGCCGCGTTCAAAATGGTCCCCTACACCGCCGGCATCAACAACCACATGGGCAGCCGCATGACTGCGCAGCCGGTGGCGATGGCGTGGTTGATGGGCGAGTTGCAGCGGCGCCACAAGTTCTTCGTCGACAGCCGCACCAGCGCCCAGACCGTCGCTGCGCAACAGGCACAGAAGATTGATCTGGCGAGTGTTTCGCGGGATGTGTTTCTCGATGACGAGCGCACAGAAGCGGCGATCCTGACTCAATTGCAGACAGCGATCAGTCTGGCGCACAAACAGGGTTCGGCCGTGATGATCGGCCACCCTTATCCGCAGACACTGGCGGTGCTGGAGCGCGAACTACCCAAATTGAAGGCTCAGGGCATCGAGTGGATCGACATCAAGCAGATGATCAGTGTGCGCAGCAATCGCGCTACAGCCGCTCACGGCCACAACGGCATTTACCGGTAGCACCCCGCCATACCCGATAAATAGTTACCGCCCGTCCCCTTGGCCAATTCCGGATATTGAGACCTGCAACAGGTCGCGACCACGAGTCGCCTTTCACTATCAGGAATGACCATGAACAGCGAAAACAGTGAAACCACGGCCGACAGGCCAATGGAGTCGATCCAGGTCGATAACCTGCTGATCAACTTCACCACCGAATTCCAGCGGATCTGGAACTGCAATGGCTCGGGCTCGACACCCTGCGCGCTCTGGCGTCCGGTGCCATCCCCCGACTCGCTGCCTGGCTTTTACCCCCTCGGGGACGTCGCCATCTCCGGCAACGGCAATATCAATGGCAGCAAGATCGTGGCCGTTGTCCGCGAAGGCCCAGCCGCAAACGGCAAAACCGCGCAAACAAATGCACTCAGTCCACCGGATGATTTCGAAGAAATCTGGAGCGATGCAACCTCGACGCCGGCGGGGGGGACGCTATGGCGGCCGATCGCGCCTGAGGGGTATGTGGCACTGGGAACGGTGTGCTCCATCAACCACGAAAAGCCTTTACTGAGCTCGGTACGTTGCGTGCGCGAAGATCTGGTGATTGAGGCCAGTGTCGCCGAGTTGATCTGGAATGATCGGGGAGATCGTTCCCGCCAGTATTTCAGCGCCTGGAGCATCGCGCCTCCGGTTGCCGATGCAGGTGCGATCAACTTCACTGCAGGCACGTTCATCGCTTCCGGCAACCCTGACAGCCCCGAGAATGAAGCCGAAGCCTATTCATTGCGAATGCAGATTACGGTACAGAGCAATCCAGCGCCTGAACTTCCGGAACTGTCAGGATTCGAAGCGCCGGAACCGCTCGAACCCTCGCAACCGACCCACACTGCCAGGCTGCCCTGGTTTGCGGTGGAAGACCACGGTCAGCCATCACTGAAGAGATTCCGCCAATCGCCCTACTATTACCTGCAAAGGACTGACCGGTATGTGCTCATCGGCTCCAGCCATAACACGACTGACAAGAGCAGCCTGTTTCACTGGACGTTGCCTCGTGTTCTGAGCCGCCGCGATCTGCGGCTTTTCAACCGCATCAGTGCAATACAGGTCCCGGGGGTTTGGCCAGCGAGCGACTCAACGGTTGAACGGCCGATAAGGTTCTCGGCAAGGCTGGGCGAAACCTTCACCCACACCGAAACCTCGAGCATCGGATGGACCACGCCGGACATCGTGGCGGTCGCCGCCAACGTGACGAAACACAAGATGATGGCGCTGTATCAACTGCAGAGTAACTACGATCTCTGGCGGGACAACCGAACGGAAACCGCCATCAACTTCAGGTACTCCGACAGAAACAGCCTGCACTGGCTCGAATACCCGCCAGAAGTCGCGAGTGACGCCATGGTGCCACTCCCGTCAGTGCCGGAACAGCCGGAATCTCCCGAGTTACCAGAGTCGCCAGAAATTACAGATACCGCCCCATGATCTCGTCGACCACGCCGTCCTTGCGCATCTGTTCGAGCGCCGCCTGAAGCTTGGCAACGGCTTCGTCCGGCACGTCCTTGTTCAGCGCCAGATACAGTTCGGCGCTGTTGAAACGCAGTACGGTTTTCAGGCCGGTCACGCCATCCTGCCGCGCCAGATAACGCCCGGCAGGATCGCCGGTGGCCCAGAGGTCGATCTGGCCGCTGACGAGTTTTTTGGCGTTGTCCTGATCACGCAGCACCACCACCGGCTTCAAACCCTGCTTGGTCAGAGTCTCGGCAATCGCATCGCCCCTGTAGGCGCCGATCTTGTACTTGCGCGCGTCATTGAGTGTTTCGAGGGTGATCTTGCTGTCGGCCCTGGCCAGCATGACCCAGTCGTCCGGGCCGATCGGGCCGACCCACTTGAAGAGCTTTTCGCGATCCGGCAGGCGTGCCATGACGAACGCACCGTAGCCGGGATTCTCCAGCGCCAGCTTGTAGACCCGCTCCCATGGGAAACGCAGGGTCAGGCTGTAAGTGATGCCGGCACGCTTGAACATCTCGCGCACGATGTCCGTGGCGATGCCGTTGATGTTTTCATCCTGAGCGAAATTCTTGCCGTTCTTCGCCATGTTGTACGGCGGGAAATTTTCGGTGAGGAGCACCAGATCGGTGTCGGGACTTTCCTCGGCGTGGCCGGTGTTGATCAACAACACGGAGGCACTGGCGAGGGCGAGAAGCAGGCGTTTGATCATGTCGGGCTACCGAAATCCATGGCGTGCCCAAGAGTGCCTTGGGTACGCCATGCTGTCTACTGGCGTTATGACTTCATACCGATCAGGTCTTCCATTCTGGAAAACCAATCCTTGGGTAGTAGATAACTACCACCGCGCCGCTCTTGATCCCTGGTTTATTGGCGTAATCCAGCACCACCGTTGTGCTTTAACCAATAAACCCAAGAGCGTTAACGATGTATTCAATCAAATTACTGTTGTTCTGCACATTAGGACTCTTCTTTTCCACCTGCATCGCGGCCAGTCACGACTATGGCGAAGGCGTTAAGCGTCTGTTACCTGCAATCCCCCTGGATAACCGCGATGGCTCACGCGATCACTGGCAGGGTATCGGTCGCCTGACGACCGGCTCCACTTGCACCGCTACCTTGCTTGATACGCTGGAAACAACAGGCGTCCAGCGCCCTCCGGCTTATGTTCTGACTGCTGGCCATTGCATCAACCTGTCCAACGGCCAGATCATGCAAAACCAACCCATACAAGGAACCATGACCTTTAATTACTTTGACGATGTCGAAAAACATAAAACCTACAACCTGAAAAACGTGAAATGGCGCAGCATGCAAGGTGTCGACATCGCCATCGTCCAACTTGATGTCAGCCTGAAAACACTTATGGAGGACGGGATAAAACCTCTGAAGCTGGCCACGGGCACACCCGCCCTCAATTCGGACGTTCTGGTTGTGGGAGCGCCACAGTATCGAACGCTTGAAATGACAGCCTGCACGCTCAAATCCTCTCCGGACATCATTGAAGGAGATTGGGTGTGGCGTAATAACTTCAAGACTCGTTGCAAGAGTAATAAAGGAGGTGTCTCAGGAGCACCGCTGCTTGATCGCTACACCAATGAAATCATCGGTGTCGTGGGTACTGGTAACGAGCATCCGCCCATAGCTCCTTGCGACCTGAACGAACCCTGTATACCAACGAGAAAAGGTTACTCTGCAATCCAAGGCAATCTTTACGGAAGTCTCGTACCCCACCTGAGAAGTTGCTTCCGATCTGGCTTTCTATTTGAAAACTACTGCGAACTCTATCCGACATTCAATGTAGAAACAGACAAGCCAACCTCCGCCAAATACAAGAAAATCAAGATATCGGAAAGCGGCCATGCCATAGCACCGACTTGGGATTACCGGTTCTCGATCGACACAGCGTTCTATCGTCACAAGACAGTACGCGTGGCAAAACAATGCGAAAACCCCTTGCACTATTCCGCCGCGATCAGTGCCGAAAACTCCATCATCAATACCAAGATAGGTTCCAGAACCGGGCGTTATTTCCTTTGCATCATTGGCACAAACTCTTCCAGGTCAGAGTTACCGCCAGGACTCTTACGAAATGCCTTGTCGCTGCCTATCGTTCTGATTGAGGACGAAATCGTTCCGCTTCCTGATCTCAGCCTGAAAAAAAGACCCGCTTATATTTTGGTGACTTCGGAAGGGGCAAGCAAAATGTACTCCTACAAAGTCGGTCCATCCGACAGCACTGACTGTCAAGCCCCCGATGGATTCAGCCCAAAGTCGGAGTATATGGAAGTCTATCTTCTCAAAAAGGATTTGCCTGCCACACTATGCAGTGTTGCGTATGACCGATCAGATGACAGGTCAGAGGTAAGGGTTGACCAGCTCAACACGCTTTAACTCACCAGACCTGCAGCCCCTTTGAAGCTACTCCTCCAAAGGGGATGCTTGCTAGCGCATCACGATGCCGCGGTGCGCCATGTAGGCCTTGGCTTCTTGAACGGTGTATTCGCCGAAGTGGAAAATACTCGCCGCCAGTACTGCACTGGCGTGGCCTTCAAGAATGCCGTCAGCCAGATGCTGCAGGTTGCCGACGCCGCCGGACGCGATCACCGGAATGCCCAGCGCATCGCTGATGGCGCGGGTCACGCCGAGGTCGAAACCGTTTTTCATACCGTCCTGATCCATGCTGGTCAGGAGGATTTCACCGGCACCCAGGCCTTCCATTTTCTTCGCCCACTCGACGGCGTCGAGGCCGGTCGGTTTGCGTCCGCCGTGGGTGAAAATTTCCCAGCGCGGGGTTTCGCCCGGGCCCGAAACCTTCTTTGCGTCGATGGCGACGACAATGCATTGCGAGCCGAAATGCTGCGCCGCTTCGCCGACAAATTCCGGGTTGAACACGGCAGCAGTGTTGATCGACACCTTGTCCGCACCGGCGTTGAGCAGGTTGCGGATGTCCTGCACGGTACGCACGCCACCGCCGACGGTCAGCGGGATGAACACCTGACTGGCCATGCGTTCGACGGTGTGCAGCGTGGTGTCACGGCCATCGACGCTGGCGGTGATGTCGAGAAAGGTAATCTCGTCAGCACCCTGCTCGTCATAGCGACGGGCGATTTCCACCGGGTCGCCGGCGTCACGGATGTTCTCGAACTTCACACCTTTGACGACCCGGCCGTTGTCCACGTCCAGGCAAGGGATGATGCGTTTGGCCAGCGCCATGGTCAGTCCTCAGCCTTGGTACGAATCGCAGAAAGCTTGCGCTTCGGCGACGTCGAGAGTGCCTTCGTAGATCGCCCGGCCGGTGATGGCGCCGATGATGCCCGGTGCCTTGGCGTCGAGCAGCGACTTGATGTCACCCAGGTTGTGAATGCCGCCGGAAGCAATCACCGGGATCTTGGTGGCAGCAGCCAGCGCAGCGGTGAACGGAACGTTGCAGCCCTGCATCATGCCGTCTTTGGCGATGTCGGTGTAAACGATCGAGGACACGCCGTCGGCTTCAAACTGCTTGGCCAGATCGATAACCTGCACGGTGCTGATTTCAGCCCAGCCATCGGTGGCGACAAAACCGTCCTTGGCATCCAGACCGACGATGATCTTGCCCGGGAACGCGCGGCAGGCTTCAGCGACGAACGCCGGATCCTTCACCGCTTTGGTGCCGATGATCACGTAGCTGACGCCCGCCTTGACGTAGTGCTCGATGGTTTCCAGCGAACGGATGCCGCCGCCAATCTGGATCGGCAGAGTCGGGTAGCGCTTGGCGATCGCGGTCACCACTTCGCCGTTGACCGGCTGGCCTTCGAAAGCGCCGTTCAGGTCGACCAGATGCAGACGGCGGCAGCCGCCCTCCACCCACTTGGCAGCCATGCTCACCGGGTCATCGGAGAACACTGTGGAATCTTCCATGCGGCCCTGGCGCAGACGTACGCAGGCACCGTCTTTAAGATCGATAGCGGGAATAATCAGCATGCTTTTTCCTTCGTCAAAAGAGCTGCAAGCTGCAAGCCATAAGCTGCAAGCGCGCACGCGTGTGTACTTCTTGCAGCTTGCAGCTTGAAGCTTGCCGCTGCCCTAATTCTTCTCGAGCGCCCACAGGTCGCTTTCGATGCTTTCAAACCGCTCCTTGAGGTGGGTCTGCACATCGAAAATCGCCCTGTTGTAATAGTGCGGAGCAATTTCGCGGGTAAACAGCTCAAGAATTTCCGCCGCCTCGAACGAACCCAGGTCCAGTTCGAAACGATCCTCCATGAACCGCTGAATCTTGCGGTTGGCTTCACTCTCCTGCTCGGGAGTGAGGGTCAGGATCGGCGGCTTGGATTTCTTGACGGCCATTTACCAGCGACCGTCCCACGCCGCGAAGTTCTGCAGCAATTGCAGGCCATGGGTATGGCTCTTCTCCGGGTGGAACTGCACGGCGAAACGCGAACCTTCGGCCAGCGCCGCGGCGAAATCGACGCCGTAATGACCGCTGCCAACCACCTGCCGCGGGTTACCGGCGGCGATGTAATAGCTGTGCACGAAGTAGAAACGCGCCAGGTCCGGAATGTTGTGCCACAGCGGGTGATCCACCGCCTGCTTCACTTCGTTCCAGCCCATGTGCGGGACTTTCAGGTGCTCGCCGTCTTCATGCAGGTCTTTGCCGAAGAACTTCACCGCGCCCGGGAACAGGCCGATGCAGTCGACGCCGTCGTTCTCTTCGCTGCTGTCGAGCAAGGCTTGCATGCCGACGCAGATGCCGAGGAACGGACGATCCTGACTGACTTCACGCACCAGCGAATCGAAACCGAGGCGACGGATCTCCGCCATGCAATCGCGAATCGCGCCGACGCCGGGGAAAACCACCCGGTCGACTTCGCGGATCACTGCCGCATCGCTGGTGATCAGCACCTTGCCGGCACCGACGTGCTCGAGGGCCTTGGCCACCGAGTGCAGGTTGCCCATGCCGTAGTCGATAACTGCAACCGTCTGCATTACAGGACGCCCTTGGTCGAAGGCATCTGGCCGGCCATGCGGTCATCCAGCTCGACGGCCATGCGCAGTGCGCGGCCGAAAGCCTTGAACACGGTTTCGATCTGGTGGTGGGTGTTGGTGCCGCGCAGGTTGTCGATGTGCAGGCTGACCAGTGCGTGGTTGACGAAGCCCTGGAAGAATTCCTGGAACAGGTCGACGTCGAAGCCGCCAACGGTGGCGCGGGTGTACGGCACGTGCATCTGCAGGCCCGGACGGCCGGAGAAGTCGATCACCACGCGCGACAGCGCTTCATCGAGCGGCACGTAGGCGTGGCCGTAGCGACGGATGCCTTTCTTGTCGCCAATGGCTTGCGCGAAGGCCTGGCCGAGGGTGATACCGACGTCTTCCACCGTATGGTGGTCGTCGATATGCAGATCGCCCTTGCATTCGATATCCAGGTCGATCAACCCGTGACGGGCGATCTGATCCAGCATGTGCTCAAGAAAAGGAACACCGATATTGAATCGGGCCTTTCCGGTGCCATCAAGGTTGATCGAGGCTTTGATCTGGGTTTCCAGAGTGTCGCGCTCGACAGACGCCTTACGTTCGGCCATCACCAGCTCCGCAAAATCATTGGGCGAAAAAGGCAGCCATTATAGGGGCGCGGGGCCGAAACAGAAACACGAGAGGTGGAATGACTGACGGATAGAACCCCGTGCTGTCGGGGATAGACATGTCCATACAAGCATCGAAAGGCGCTGATCGCTCCCACGCTCTGCGTGGGAGTGCAGCCCCGGACGCTCTGCGTCCACTTCGAATGTGACGCAGAGCGTCACAGGGAGACATTCCCACGCAGAGCGTGGGAACGATCAGGTGTAAACGAACTTAGTGAAACAGAACCGCCGTCTTCTGCAGGGTCACCCAAACACCCCACGCCAACGGAATCCCCACCACCAGCCACGCAGCGATCGCCAATGGCTTGCTGCCCGGCGCGGCTTTCCACTCCAGAACGGTGCTGCCGTCAGCACCCTTGTCGTGGCCCAGCGCCTGTTCGGCGGCCAGTTCGGCGTCGGTCATGAAGTACTTGTCCGCCACCGGGCGCACCAGCAAGTTGCACAGGAAGCCCAGTACCAGCAGGCCGGCGAGGATGTACAGCGTGATGTCGTAAGCGGCGGCGCGTTCAACGCCGATGCTCAGCTGATACTCACGCAGGTAGTTCACCAGCACCGGACCCAGCACGCCAGCGGCGGCCCAGGCCGTCAGCAGACGACCGTGGATCGCGCCCACCATCTGCGTACCGAACAGGTCGGCCAGATAAGCCGGAACGGTCGCGAAACCACCGCCGTACATCGACAGGATGATGCAGAACGCCGCCACGAACAGCGCAACGTTGCCCAGGTGACCGAGGTTCGGGATCAGTGCGTACAGCGCAAAACCCAGTGCGAAGAACACGAAGTAAGTGTTCTTGCGACCCAGGTAGTCCGAGAACGACGCCCAGAAGAAACGACCGCCGATGTTGAACAGGCTCAGCAGACCGGTGAAACCGGCCGCAATCGCTGCGATGGAAGCCAGTTGACCGGCATCCAGCTGACCGAACGGCAGATCGTTGCCCAGCAGCTTGCCACCGAACACTTCCTGCAACAGTGGCGAAGCCATGCCGAGGATGCCGATACCGGCAGACACGTTCAGGCACAGCACCAGCCACACCAGGCGGAATTGCGGGGTCTTCCACGCCACATTCACGTGAACGTGACGGTGGGTGATCATCGCGTTCGAGGCTTTCTTCGCCGGCGCGGTCCAGCCTTCAGGCTTCCAGCCGGTTGGCGGTACGCGGTAAGCCAGCGCGCCACCGATCATGAACACGAAGTAGATCGCAGCCATGGCCACGAAGCTCTGCCACACGCCCACGCCAGTCGGCGAAGCGAAATGGCTCATCAGAGCGGTCGCCAGTGGTGCACCAACCATCGCGCCACCACCGAAACCCATGATCGCCATGCCGGTCGCCATGCCGCGCTTGTCCGGGAACCACTTGATCAGGGTCGAGACCGGCGAGATATAGCCCAGGCCCAGACCGATACCGCCGATCACGCCGGAACCGATCCACATCAGCCAGATCTGGTGGGTATAGATCCCCAGTGCGGAAATCAGCAGGCCGCCGCACCAGCACAGTGCCGATACAACACCGGCCTTGCGTGGACCTGCGTGTTCGAGCCAGCCACCCCAGATCGCTGCCGAGCAGCCGAGGAAGATGAAGAACAGGGTGTAGATCCAGCCGAGCATGGAGATCGGCCAGTCGCATTGCGACGAGAAGACTTGTGCGATGAAGCTCATGTCCGGTGCGCAAGCCACCGGAGCGGTCACGCCCAGCGCCTTGGACAACGGCAACCAGAACACCGAGAAGCCGTAGGCCATGCCGATGCACAGGTGAATGGCCAGAGCGGCCGGCGGGACCAGCCAACGGTTGAAACCGGGCTTGGCGATGATGCGTTCCTTGGACAGGAACCCGGGCTGATCGGCTTTGAAGCCGTCCGCCGTAATGGTCGTGCTCATTGTGTATCCCCCAATTATTAGTATGGTTCGCCAGCCACTGCCCACCCCGGCCTTTATGCACGCAGGCATGACCGTTTTTTGCGGGTGAAGCTCCTTGAAAGCGCGACGTTAAGTCGCAGATGGGCGTACGAACGGGCGAAGGTTACCATTTGCACGTGACAGAAAAACCAAACTGATATCACCTTTTTTGAGTCATCTGATCTCATGAGGCCGGGGAACCCCGATGCCGACCGTTGTCGAAGCGCTGTACATCACGGTTCAGCAGGCTGCACGGGACACCGCAACAGCGCGGGTTGATGCAGCGCTATACTCCCCGGCTAAATTACGAATTCGACTACTTACAAGGACTCGCCCATGAAAGCGTTCGGCAAAATCCTGGGTCTGGTACTTCTCGGGCTGTTGCTGATCATTGTGGCGGCGGGCTTCGCCCTGACCCACCTGTTTGATCCCAACGACTACAAAGACGAGATCCGCCAGATTGCCCGCGACAAGGCCCACATCGAGCTGACGCTCAATGGCGACATCGGCTGGAGCCTGTTCCCGTGGCTCGGCCTGGAACTGCACGAGGCCAGCGTCGCGACCCTGGCCAAGCCTGCCGAACCGTTCGCCGACCTGCAGATGCTCGGCCTGTCCGTGCGCGTGCTGCCGCTGCTGCGCCGAGAAGTGCAGATGAGCGACGTGCGCGTCGAAGGCCTGAACCTGCGCCTGAACCGTGACAAGAATGGTCATGGCAACTGGGAAGACATCGGCAAGGTGCCGCCCAAGGCCGGCAGCGCCCCGGCGCCAACCACCACGGCCGAAACCGCCCCCGAGGCCCCTGCGCAACCGGAAAAACCGGCCCAGCCGATCCGCCTCGACATCGACAGCCTGACCGTCAACAACGCCCGCGTGGAATACAACGACGAGCTGACCGGCAAGCAATTCAGCGCCGAAAGCATCCAGCTGAGCACCGGCGCGGTTCACGATTCGACCAACATCCCGGTCAAAGCCACCGCGTTCCTCGGCACCAACCAGCCAGTGCTGCGGGTGCGCACCGAGCTCAACGGCGAGCTGCGCTTCGAGCGCGCCCTGCAACGCTACAAGTTCGAAGACCTGAAGCTGTCCGGCGAGGTCGCCGGCGATCCGTTGCAAGGCAAGACCGTGACCTTCGCCGCTCAAGGCCAACTGTTGCTGGACAAGGCCGCCAACGTCGCCGAATGGACTGGCATCAAGCTCTCGGTCAATCAGCTGCGCGCCCTGGGCGAACTGAAGGCCAACGACCTGGACAAGACGCCACAGATCACCGGCGGGATTTCCATCGCCCAGTTCGACCTGGCGAAATTCGTCGACAGCATCGGCCAGACCCTGCCGGCCATGGCCGAAGGCAGCCTGAGCAAGGTTGAACTGGTCAGCCGTGTCGCCGCGACGCCGACCAGCGTGTCACTGGACAACATCAACCTGAAACTCGACGACAGCAGCTTCAGCGGCCGCATCGCCGTCGAAGATTTCGCCAAGCAATCGCTGCGAGCGATCCTCAAGGCCGACACCTTCAACGTCGACCGTTATCTGCCGCCGAAATCGGAAAAAGCCAATAACGCTACCCAGGTCCGTCAGGCCGAAGTCGCCAGTACCGAGGCCGATGCGATGGCGGGTGCCGGCAGCACACCGCTGCCGGAAAAACCGAGCAAAAGCGCCTGGAGCACCGAGCGCCTGTTTCCTGTCGAGCGCCTGAGCAAACTCGACGTAAATGCCGACCTGACCTTCGGCCAGTTGACCCTCGACAAGCTGCCGATCCAGAACGCCGCGTTGAAAGCCACCGGCCAGGGTGGCCTGCTGACCCTGGAGAACCTGCGCGGCGAGTTGTACAACGGCGACTTCGAAGCCAAGGGCACGCTGGACGTGCGCCAGACCGCGCCAGTGCTGAACCTGCAAACCCGGATCAACCGGGTGCCAGTGGAGAAAATCCTCGAAAGCCAGGGCAAGAATCCGCCGGTCAAGGGTCTGGTCAATCTCACCAGCACCGTCACCGGTAGCGGCAACAGCCAGCAGGCGCTGATCGAAACCCTCAACGGCAACGCCAGCTTCGTGATCAACAACGGCGTGTTGCTCAACGCCAACCTTGAACAGCAACTGTGCAAGGGCATCGCCACCCTTAACCGCAAATCCCTGAGCGGCGAGCCGCGCGGCAAGGACACGCCGTTCCAGGAGCTCAAGGGCAACCTGACCTTCCGCAACGGCGTGGCCAGCAACCCGGACCTGAAAGTGCGCATCCCCGGCATGAGCGTCAACGGTGACGGCGATATCGACCTCAAAGTGCTGGGCATGGACTATCGCGTCGGCATCATCGTCGAGGGCGACACCAGTGCCATGCCGGACCCGGCCTGTCAGGTCGGCGACAAATTCGTCGGCATCGAATGGCCGCTGCGCTGCCGAGGCCCGCTGGAGCTGGGCGCCAAGGCCTGCCGCCTGGACAACGAACGCATGGGCCAGGTCGCGAGCAAACTGGCCGGCGACAAGATCAGCGAAAAAATCGACGAGAAACTGGGTGACAAAGTCAGCCCGGAACTGAAAAACGCATTGAAGGGGCTGTTCAAGCGATGAGAGCGGAGCAGTTTTCCACGGCGGTGCTGGAATGGTTCGACCGCCACGGCCGCCATGATTTGCCCTGGCAACAGAACATCAACCCGTACCGGGTGTGGGTGTCCGAGATCATGTTGCAGCAGACCCAGGTCAGCACCGTGCTCAATTACTTCGACCGGTTCATGGCCGCGCTGCCGACGGTCGAGGCCCTGGCCGAAGCGCCGGAGGACGAAGTGCTGCACCTGTGGACGGGGCTCGGTTACTACACCCGCGCGCGCAATCTGCAGAAGACCGCGAAGATTGTCGTCAGCCAGTACGGCGGCGAGTTTCCCCGCGATGTCGAGAAACTCACGGACTTGCCGGGCATCGGCCTGTCCACCGCTGGCGCGATCGCCAGCATCAGCATGGGGCTGCGCGCGCCGATCCTCGACGGCAACGTCAAACGAGTGCTGGCGCGCTTTACCGCGCAGGAGGGCTACCCCGGCGAGCCAAAGGTCGCCAAACAGCTGTGGGCCAACGCCGAGCGCTTTACGCCGCAGGATCGGGTCAACGCCTACACCCAGGCGATGATGGATCTGGGCGCCACGCTCTGCACCCGCAGCAAACCGAGCTGCCTGCTGTGTCCGCTGGAAAAGGGCTGCGAAGCGCACATGCTCGGCCTGGAGACGCGTTACCCGATCCCCAAACCGCGCAAGGCTATCCCGCAGAAACGCACGCTGATGCCGCTGCTGGCCAACGAGGACGGCGCGATTCTGCTTTATCGCCGCCCGTCCAGCGGATTGTGGGGCGGTTTGTGGAGCCTGCCGGAACTCGATGGCCTCGACGACCTGCAACACCTCGCTGCGCAGCACTCGCTGGAACTGGGCGAGCAGCAGGCGCTGCCGAGCCTTGTCCACACCTTCAGCCACTTCCAGCTGTCCATCGAACCCTGGCTGGTTCAGGTGCAGGAGGCCGGCGGTCACGTGGCCGAGGCCGACTGGCTCTGGTATAACCTCGCCACCCCGCCGCGCCTGGGCCTCGCCGCCCCGGTCAAGACCTTGCTCGAACGCGCGGCCGCCGTCTTGAATGCAGGAGAGTCGACATGACCCGCACCGTAATGTGCCGCAAGTACAAAGAACAACTCGAAGGTCTGGAGCGCCCACCGTACCCGGGCGCCAAGGGCCAGGACATCTTCGAACACGTCTCGGCCAAGGCCTGGGCCGACTGGCAGAAACACCAGACCCTGCTGATCAACGAAAAACGCCTGAACATGATGAACGCCGAAGACCGCAAATTTCTTCAGGGCGAAATGGACAAGTACTTCTCCGGCGAGGAATACGCTCAAGCGGAAGGCTACGTTCCGCCTGCAGAGTAAACCCCGCGAAATCGGGGGTCGGATCGTAAGCGACGGAATTAATTTAAGAAATTTTAAAAAAGTCGTTGACGTAAATCCGAAAAACCCTTTTAATGCGCCCCGTTGCCCAGATAGCTCAGTCGGTAGAGCAGGGGATTGAAAATCCCCGTGTCGGCGGTTCGATTCCGTCTCTGGGCACCAAATACCGAAAACCCTGAATCGCAAGATTCAGGGTTTTTTTATGCCTGCGATTTGATGACGACCCGATTCCGCCCTTCTTGCAGGCCGGAATTGGCGATACGTCGCACAACCCTTACGGAAGAGGGTCATCCCCGCGATGAACCAGAAAAGAACCCGCGTTCCCCTGCCCCATCCCGCGCCACCCGTAAAACGCACCGACTGGCTGATGATCGCGCTCGGCACCGTACTGACCCTCTGCGTAGGCCTGATCACTTATGAAACGGTGAACGGCCTGATTCAGGGACGCATCAGCAACATGGCTCGGGGGAAACACTTCGCCGTGTATTCACAGGCCGAACAGTCCTTCGACTTCTGGTTCACTGTTGCCACGCACTGCCTCTTCGCACTCTTCCTGTCGGGCGCTGCCTGGCTTCTGAGCTGGATGGGACGCACCGCGACGGTCACGCCACCCGGGCGTGACCGTCGGCGACGTTAGGTGTTGTCGCTCCAGTGGAACACCAGATTGCGCGCAGCACCGCCGCCTACTTGCGCCACATCCCGACGCGTTTCACCCTTGCGGGTGGCGACGACCGTGTACTTGCCTGGCGGTAACTGAACGTACACCAATGGCCCGGTCTGATTCAGCGTCAGCACGGTTTGACCGGGGGCTTTCTGGATCGCCACGTCGACATCGGCGGTGTATTCGTTTTGCGTACCGACAGCGAAGGTCATGTGCAGGTTGTAGCCCGCGGATTGCTGAATGGCTTTCGACTCATCTTCACCAATCCCGCCGGCCAGATAGCGAACGCCGTTTTGCTCTTGCTGTTGAACCTGCACAGCGGAATTGTCGATCGGCTCCAGACTCGCAGCCTGCGCCATGATCGGAAACAGCAGTACCGCCGCAGCGGCAAGGGGCAGCACGAATGAAAGAACGCGTTTCATGAGGACGACTCCCGGGCTCTCGTGGAACCCAATCGTTACCTCTTTTTAGATTTTTTCTTGCGGGGCGGGTTTTAGAACGATTGGGAGTTGCCTTGAATGCGAAAAGGACTACAGCAGAGGTATCTTCCAGCCAATTCATGACGCACTGCGTCACGGATTGGCGACCGCCTAATCGAACCGTCAATCCGGTACGCACTGCGTACCAAGTCATTGCGTTACATCCCGCGTGAAGTTCATTCTCGACCCGTCCTAGCCAGGCTCGAAACCCGTGAACCTACAAACTGCGCCACATCCACTTGGCCAAGCATCCGACATTGAAAGCGAGCCCTTCCAAGAGCCCGCCGCCGACGGCTATCTGCTCGGCGGTTTCACCTGGCGTCACGCCTCAACGGATCCACAACGCCCGGTGGTGATCATCAACGCCGCCACGTCCGTGCGCTGCCGCCACTACTCGCGCTTCGCGGCCTATCTGTTCGCCAACGGCTTCGACGTGATCATTTACGACTACCGGGGCATTGGCGAGTCGCGGCCGAAGTCGATGAGGCATTTGCAGGCTTCGTGGACGGATTGGGGCGCGCTGGATTTCGAGGCGATGCTCAAACGCGCGCAGCGAGAGTTTCCCGGGCAGCCGATCGATGTGGTCGGACACAGCTTCGGTGGCTGCGCAGCAGGCCTGGGGGCGTCCGGAAAGATAATCCGACGACTGGTGACGGTCGGCGCGCAATTCGCTTACTGGCGCGATTACGCACCCGAGCATCGCTGGCGAATGTTCGGCAAATGGCACCTGCTGATGCCGCTGGTCACGCTGCTCTGTGGCTACTTTCCGGGCAAACGACTTGGCTGGCTGGAAGACACGCCTGCCGGTGTGGTGCGCGACTGGAGCACGCCTGCCGCGCGTTACGAGCGGCGCCCGAGCGGGAGAACCATGGCGGACTTGCCCTTCGCCAACGTCCGGGCCAAAGCCCTGGCAATCAGCATCAGCGACGATCCCTACGGCACGATTCCCGCCATCGAACGCCTGCTGGCTTACTTCCAGAATGCGCAGAAGACCCACCTGCGAATCGAGCCGCAGGACATCGGCGAACAGCAAGTCGGACATTTCGCCTTTTTTCGCAGCGCATACCAAGCCACACTATGGCCCATCGCTCTGACCTGGCTGCAGACCGGCGAACTGGCCTCCGACACACCGGGGCGCACAATCCCACGCAGCCAAGCCCTTTAACGCACCACGGAACACACACCATGGCTTCCGCCAACAAGCAGCAAAAACGCGCCGCCCGGGCCAAGACCAAGGCCAAGCAGAACCGCACCAAACGTGCGGAAGCGCCGGTCGAGCTGGACCCGAACGACGACCGCATCGATTTCGAGTCGGTGGACCTGACCGAACTGTTCAAGAAAATGATCGACGCCGAAAAGATCAGCCAGCAGGCCCTGTGCACCGCGTTCCTCGAAGACCCGCTGCTGGAGCTGGTGTACGAGCAGGAAGGCGAAGAAGGCGCGATGGACTTCATCCTCGCCGCGCTGATCGAGTACCGCCAGTGGGCCACCGAGACGGACGAGGCTGGCGCTCTGGCGTGGATCGAATCGCCGGATTTCCAGAAAGACTATGTGGCCGCGTCCGACGCAATCGCCGCACAAACCCAACAGAAAAACTGAGTTCCCATGGCATCCCTGAACAAGCAACAGAAACGCGCCAAACGCGCCAAGGCCAAAGCCAAGCAAATCCGCATGGTCGGTCGCAAACCGCTGGCGCAGGACGATGACCTCGGTCACCTGGCCGAGCCGATCCCGGAATACACCCTGGCGATGTTCAGCAAGATGCGCGACGCCGAAGCCGTCAGCCGCAACGAAATGCTCCTGACGCTGTTGCGTGAGCTGGCGTTCATCATCGTCGATCATCCTGATCTGCTGGACATGGAAAACGCCGAGAACGAAGGCATGGCTGCCACTCACCTGGCCGCCGACATGCTGATCGACTACCGCATGTGGGCCGATGGCATGGATCGCGAGACCGCCCAGGCCTGGCTGAGCGAGCCGGAGTTCATCAGCGATTTCGGGATTGCGCTGGACACCTACGGCCAGTCGGTGGAAGCGCAGGAAGAGAAGAGCGAATAAACCGCTCGCAGTAACAAAAACGGCCGCTTGTCATCACTGACAAGCGGCCGTTTTGCATTACGCGATACGGATCAGTTCAAAACCACCGCACCACGGTTTTCTGCCTTGCGACGGCGTGCCACGAGCAAGCCAGTCGCGACAACCACCAGGCTCAGCAGGCCGGTCGCGAGGATTTCCACGCGGTGGGCGTCCTGGAACAGCATGATGGTCAGGGCCGCGACGATGAATACGATCACCGCGTAGGTCAGGCCCGGGAACAGCCACATGCTGAAGACGATTTTCTCGCCGCGAGCCATGCGTTGTTTACGCATGCGCAGTTGCGAAATCGCGATCACCAGGTACACCAGCAGCGCGATGGCGCCGGAGCTCGCCAGCAGGAACTCGAACACCGCAGCCGGGGCCACGTAGTTGGCGAAGGTGCACAGGAACGCCGCGCCGGTAGACAGCATCACCGCCCAGTAAGGCGTGCCGCTCTTGTTGGTGCGGGTCGCCATGGCCGGTGCATCGCCACGCTTGCCGAGGGAGAACAGCATGCGCGAAGAGGTGTACAGCGCCGAGTTCAGGCAGCTGGTCACAGCAACCAGAACCACGATGTCGACGATCATCTTGGCGTTCGGGATGCCCATGCGCTCAAGCACGGTCTGGTAGGAACCGACGCTGGCCAGAACCGGGTCGTTCCATGGCACCAGGGCCACAACGATGAAGATCGACACGAGGTAGAACAGGCCGATCCGCCAGATCACCGAGTTGGTGGCCTTGGAGATCTGCTTGCCAGGGTTCTTTGATTCCGCGGCCGCGATGGTCACGATCTCGGTACCCATGAAGGAGAACATGGTGGTCAGGATTGCGCCCAATACCGCACCCATGCCGTTCGGCAGGAAGCCCTGGGTGTCGAAGATGTGCGAAACGCCGCTGACCTGGCTGTTCGGCAGGAAGCCGAAAATGGCCGCGACGCCGAGGATGATGAAACCGATGATCGCCACGACTTTGAGCAGGGCGAACCAGAATTCGAACTCACCGTAGTTTTTCACGCTGAACAGGTTGGTCACGGTCAGCAGCATGGTGATGATCAGGGCGAAGGCCCAGATTTCCACACCGGGGAACCACGCGTGCAGGATGGTCGCGGCGGCGTTGGCTTCCAGCGGAATCACCAAGACCCAGAACCACCAGTACAGCCAGCCGATGGTGAAACCGGCCCAGTGACCGATAGCGCGGTCGGCGTAAGTCGAGAACGAGCCGGTGTCAGGCGAGGCAACAGCCATTTCGCCGAGCATGCGCATGACCAGCACAACCAGCGCGCCAGCAGCGGCGTAAGCCAGCAGAACAGCGGGACCGGCGGCGGCGATGGCGTGGCCGGAGCCGACGAACAGACCTGCACCGATCACCCCGGCGATCGACAGCATGGTCACATGACGCGGTTTGAGCCCCTGTTCGAGGCCATTGGAGCTTTGGGTACTGCTCATTGGAACTACCTTTGCGAGGAAAGCGATTGCGTCCGGCCCGTCTGGCGTTCCTTCTCGTAAAAAGAATCCAACGGGGCGTTCCGGATTCTGCACGCAATAAATGCGCCAAAATGTTTCAAACTCTTCTGCTCTGCGGTTTTCAGCGCGACCGGACAGTCATCGCAAGTCCTTGAGAATACTGGCCTTTCGCCAAAGCGTTACCCTGCGACTCACTTTTCAAACGAACGAGCGCACCAGAAACACACTGAAAAAGTGCGGGATGCACAATAAAAGGGCGAATGAGGAACGATCGGCCGGATAGCGCTTCCAACACCCCGCCAAAGGTGGCAACATCGCGCCTTTTTTTACGCGACACCCACGGGAATCAACGTTCAAACACCCGTTCGGTTGTTGATGGGGCGACAGTCTGCTGCGCCGATGCGACAACCTGCCACACGCCATCCGTTTACCGCTCGTAGCGCTGTTGGCTGCCATTGAAACGCTATGCTAGCTTGGCCGCCTCGCCAGGAAGGCCAACCAACAGCAGGAGCGCAACATATATGAGGAACGCACATGGCTGAGGCCACGCCCGCGCTTGAAATCCGCAACTTGCACAAACGCTACGGACAGCTTGAGGTGCTCAAAGGCATCTCGCTGACCGCCCGCGACGGCGATGTGATCTCGATCCTGGGTTCCTCCGGTTCCGGCAAGTCCACGTTCCTGCGATGCATCAACCTGTTGGAAAACCCGCATCAGGGCCAGATCCTGGTGGCCGGGGAAGAACTCAAGCTCAAGGCCGCCAAGAATGGCGAACTGGTTGCCGCCGACGGCAAGCAGATCAATCGCCTGCGCTCCGAGATTGGTTTTGTGTTTCAAAACTTTAATCTGTGGCCGCACATGAGCGTGCTCGACAACATCATTGAAGCCCCACGCCGCGTGCTCGGCCAGAGCAAGGCCGAAGCCATCGAGGTCGCCGAAGCGCTGCTGGCCAAGGTCGGCATCGCCGACAAGCGCCACGCCTACCCGGCGCAACTGTCCGGCGGCCAGCAACAGCGCGCGGCGATTGCCCGCACACTGGCGATGCAGCCCAAGGTGATCCTGTTCGACGAGCCCACCTCCGCCCTTGACCCGGAAATGGTCCAGGAAGTACTTAATGTCATCCGCGCATTGGCCGAAGAAGGCCGCACCATGCTGCTCGTGACCCATGAAATGGGCTTCGCCCGTCAGGTCTCCAGCGAAGTGGTGTTCCTCCACCAGGGCCTGGTAGAAGAGCAAGGATCGCCACAGCAGGTGTTCGAAAACCCGCTTTCGGCGCGCTGCAAACAATTCATGTCCAGCAACCGCTAACGGAGCTACCCGCATGCAGAACTACAAAAAGGTCTTCCTGGCCGCCGCCGTCACCCTCGCGTTCAGCGCCGGTGCAATGGCCGAGACCCTGAAGATGGGCATCGAAGCGGCTTACCCGCCGTTCAACAACAAAGATGCCAGCGGCAACGTCGTCGGCTTCGACAAAGACATCGGCGACGCCCTGTGCGCCAAGATGAAAGTTGAATGCTCCGTGGTCACCTCCGACTGGGACGGCATCATCCCGGCCCTGAACGCCAAGAAGTTCGACTTCCTGATCTCCTCGATGTCGATCACCGACGAGCGCAAGCAAGCGGTGGACTTCACCGACCCGTACTACTCCAACAAGCTGCAATTCATCGCGCCGAAAAACGTCGACTTCAAAACCGACAAGGCTGCGCTGAAAGGCAAGGTGATCGGCGCCCAGCGCGCGACCCTGGCCGGCACCTTCCTGGAAGACAACTTCGGTGACGACATCACCGTCAAGCTGTACGACACCCAGGAAAATGCCTACCTCGACCTGACTTCCGGTCGCCTGGACGGCATCCTCGCCGACAAATACGTCAACTACGAGTGGCTGAAAAGCGACGCCGGTAAAGCCTACGAATTCAAAGGCGACCCGGTGGAAGAAAGCGACAAGATCGGTATCGCTGTACGTAAAGGCGACCCGATCCGCGAGAAGCTGAATGCCGCGCTGAAGGAAATCGTTGCCGACGGCACCTACAAGAAGATCAACGACAAGTACTTCCCGTTCAGCATCTACTGATCCTGACCTGCCGGATCGGCGCCGTTACATGACGACGCCGATCCCCGGCCTTGCCTGCCGCGATTTGAAAAGAAATCCATGATTATCGACCTCTACGGATTCGGCCCGGCGCTCTTCGCCGGCGCGCTGATGACCGTCAAACTGGCACTCTCGGCCCTGTGCCTGGGGCTGGTGCTCGGTCTGCTCGGCGCCTTGGCCAAGACTTCCCCGTACAAGCCGCTGCAATGGCTTGGCGGAACCTATTCGACCCTGGTGCGTGGCGTCCCGGAATTGCTCTGGGTGCTGTTGATCTACTTCGGTACGGTCAACGCGATGCGCGCGTTCGGTGAATTCCTCGGCAACCCCGAACTGGAACTCAGCGCCTTCGCCGCCGGCGTCATCGCGCTGGGCCTGTGCTTCGGCGCCTACGCCACAGAAGTGTTTCGTGGCGCGATCCTCGCCATTCCCAAAGGCCACCGTGAGGCCGGCGTGGCCCTGGGCCTGTCGAAATGGCGGATCTTCACCCGGCTGATCATGCCGCAAATGTGGCGCATCGCCCTGCCCGGCCTGGGCAACCTGTTCATGATCCTGATGAAAGATACCGCACTGGTGTCGGTCATCGGTCTGGAAGAAATCATGCGCCACGCGCAGATCGGCGTGACCGTGTCCAAGCAGCCATTCACCTTCTATATGGTGGCGGCGCTCATGTACCTGTGCCTGACCGTGCTGGCGATGATCGGCATGCACCTGCTGGAAAAACGCGCCGCACGCGGCTTCGCGAGGAGCGCTCAATGAATTGGGAAGTCATCATCAAGTGGCTGCCGAAACTGGCCCAGGGCGCGACGCTGACCCTGGAGCTGGTGGCCATCGCTGTGATCGCCGGTTTGCTGCTGGCGATTCCGCTGGGCATCGCCCGTTCTTCGAAGCTGTGGTACGTGCGCGCTTTGCCCTACGCCTACATCTTCTTTTTCCGTGGCACGCCGTTGCTGGTTCAACTGTTCCTGGTCTATTACGGCCTTGCGCAGTTCGATGCGGTGCGTAACAGCTCGATGTGGCCGTACCTGCGCGATCCGTTCTGGTGTGCCACCGCGACCATGACCCTGCACACGGCGGCATACATCGCCGAGATCCTGCGCGGCGCGATCCAGGCGATTCCGCCGGGCGAGATCGAAGCGGCGCGGGCATTGGGCATGTCCCGGCCGAAAGCGCTGTTCTACATAATCCTGCCGCGTGCCGCGCGCATTGGCCTGCCGGCCTACAGCAACGAAGTGATCCTGATGCTCAAGGCCAGCGCCCTGGCCAGCACCGTGACTTTGCTGGAGCTGACCGGCATGGCCCGCACGATCATTGCCCGCACTTACTTGCCGGTGGAGATCTTCTTCGCTGCCGGCGTGTTCTATCTGGTGATGGCTTACGTGCTGGTTCGCGGCTTCAAGCTGCTGGAACGCTGGCTGCGCGTCGATGCGTGCCAGGGACGCTGATTCTTCTGACGTGTTGACGGGCGAGGCCCTGCTCGCCCGTTTCACGGCACTGGATACATTTCTCACATCGCATCAGGCGCTGTGGAAGCCTCGCCCGTTCACTCATCTGCAACTGCCTTGGGAAGCGTCCTACCCGGAACTGGCCTCGTGGCTACGCGGACGTTCGCTGGAAGATGCGGAAAACGCCCATAACCACCCTGCCGATCTTTCGGAAGCGCCGGAGCCCTTTGCTTCATTGGCGGCGTTGTCGCTTGAACTGAGTGCGGTGGGTGAGTTGCCTGCGCATTCGCTGGAAGCCGCCGGGCATCGTCTGAATGTCGATGTGCCGGGGCGCAAATGGCTGCAGATCGAAGCCTTCGCCAGCCGCTTGTCGTTTGCCGCGCAACCGAAGCACTGGCTGGATTGGTGTTCGGGCAAAGGCCACTTGGGCCGGCGCCTGCTCGGTGCCGACCAACAACTCACCTGCCTGGAATACGACCCGGCGCTGGTTGCCAGCGGTCAGGCGCTGAGTCAGCGCCATCACCTGCATGCGCTGCATGTCGAGCAGGATGTGCTCGCGGCGAACACCGCTTTATTGCTGAACGCCGAACACACGCCTGTTGCCCTGCATGCTTGCGGCGATCTGCATGTTCGATTGATGCAACTGGCCTCCGCCGCTGGCTGCCGACAATTGGCGATCGCCCCGTGCTGCTACAACCGGATCAGTCGCACTGAATATCAGGCGTTGTCCTCCGCAGGTTCGCGATCAGACCTACAGCTCTCGCTGGAAGATCTTTCACTGCCAATGAGCGAGACCGTCACCGCCGGTGTCCGCGTCCGACGTCAGCGTGACACTTCCATGGCCCGCAGGCTCGCTTTCGATAAGTTGCAACGGCAAGTGCGTGGCGTCGACGAATACCTGCCGACGCCGTCCCTGCCGAGCGCCTGGCTGGACAAACCGTTCGCCGATTACTGCTGCGATCTGGCAGCACTCAAAGAGTTATCCACAATTGGCTCGCCAGATTGGGTAGCACTGGAAGCCGCCGGTTGGCAGCGATTGGCCGAAGTTCGCAACCTGGAATTGCTGCGCGGACTGTTCCGACGGCCGCTGGAGCTTTGGCTGAATCTTGACCGAGCTCTTTTCCTCACCGAACAGGGATACATCGTACGTCTAGGCACCTTCTGCGAGGCACCGCTCACACCGCGCAATTTCCTGCTGCTGGCCGAACGCGCTTAATCTTTCGCAGCCTGTGGATAACTCTGTTGATGGATTTATCGTGGATCCAATATCCACTGCTGTTTCAGGCCACTAACAGCGCTGGTCATTTTTTGTTCATATAAATAAAAAACCGGCAAAACAGGGATTTGCGACTCAAATGAGAACCCGTCCACAAAAACCTGCCTAAGCCCGCCCTCTTCAAAGCCTGTTGTGCATAAGCCCTCGACCAAAAGGACATAACCGCCGAATCGCGGACGCCGGCAGCGGGCAATTGCGCCTGCCATCCGCCCTTGCTATACAGACCTGTGCCGTGCAGGTAGCGCGCACCCGAACAAGAAAAATCTGACCGACAGGAAGCGACCGTGACGTTCATTTCTTACGCACAGAATTTCGAGGACGTTCGCCTCTGGCGCGCCCTGCAGTATTTTGAAAACGGTTTTTACATCGACGTCGGCGCCAATGACCCGATCCACGACTCGGTCACCAAGGCCTTCTACGATCGCGGCTGGCAGGGCATCAACGTCGAACCGATGCAGAACTACTACGACGCCCTCCGCCAGCATCGCCCCCGCGACACCACGCTGCAATGCGTGGCCAGCGACCAGCCGGGCGAACTGACTTTCTACGGCATTCCCGACACCGGCCTGTCCACCGCTGACCCGGTCGTCGCGCAAGAACGCAAAAACCTTGGCATGGACGTGCAAAGCCTGACCGTCAACGCACGCACACTGACTTCGATCTGCGAAGAACACGCCGCCGAGCGGCCGATCCACTTCCTGAAAATCGACGTCGAGGGCCACGAAGAAACCGTCCTGCGCGGCATGGACTTCAGCCGCTTCCGCCCCTGGATCATCCTCATCGAAACCCCATGGGAACGCGACCACACCTGGGAACACCTGGTGACCGACGCCGGCTACACCAACGTCCTGTTCGACGGCCTCAACAGCTTCTTCCTAGCCAACGAACACATCAACCTCAAACCCGCGTTCGACCTGCCACCGTGCAACCTCGACAACTTCCAGCTGTGCAAAGGCCACAACCTCGCCCACCCGGTAAACCCGGCACTGGAAACCGCCCTGCAACGCGCCGAACAAGCCGAAGCCCAACTGCGCGCCATGCAAAACAGCCGCGCCTGGCGCGCTGTACAAAAACTGCGCAACGTCCTGCGCCGGGCGTGATTCGCAGACGGCGCAAAAATAGTCTGAATTCAGGGGTTTACAGAAGCACCCGAGTCGCTATAATCGTCGCCCACACGCCGGTATAGCTCAGATGGTAGAGCAACTGACTTGTAATCAGTAGGTCCCGGGTTCGATTCCTGGTGCCGGCACCATACAAAACAAAGCCCCTGCAGAAATGCAGGGGCTTTGTTGTTTCTGGGGTTTGGGGAAAACTCTCACTGCAATGGGAGAGGTTTGTGCGCATAGCATAATCACTACGCGCTCGCTCCTCTGTCGAAGCGCAACGCGGACAGTGATTGAAAAATAGATCTGTCACCTTTTCTGAAATACGGCGCATGGCCGATTCCATACGAGCAAAACAAGGACAGAACAACTGATGCAGGAATCCAAACAACAGATTGAGCAGTTCGTCAAAAACACCGTCACCGCGATCGGCTTGTTGTTTAAATCGGAGCTCTACGGACAGACGAAGATCCTTATGTATTCCGCCATCGACACGATGGGTTTGCTGGACGCTCCGGCAGGTCAGGAGAAGGCTAGCGGCGAAACATTTAAGGCATGGGTTAGAAAATACATTTTGGCAAATACAAAGCTGCCATTCTCGGACGTTGATCTATGGGCAGCTCGATGCGCAGTACTGCATACCTTTACTACTGCATCCGATCTGTCCAACGGAGGAAAAGCGAAAGAGATCATCTTCTTCGTTGGCCAAGCTGATAGCCCGATGATGAAGGCGTTTCATGCTGCCACTCTCGACGTGGGCAAAGACACGCATGTTCCCGCAGTATTTAGCGACTTCTTGGACGCGTTTCTCGAAGGAATCGAAAGGTTCATGGGCGATCTCATTGCGAACTGTGAAAAGGATTCTGCCTATTCGCGTCGTCTGGGCAAGATCATCCAAACCCATATGGTGTGAATCATTTTGCGAGGCCCCGTCTGTGACGGGGCTTTTTTTCGCCTGGACGAAAGCAATCATGCGCGACTGTATACGTGGGCGCACGCCTCACGCGGGGCGTGTGCGGTTTTCAAGTCGGAGGGGGTTCAACAAAATGGTAGCGGCGGTCACGAGCTTTTGAGACGCTTAGCAAGACCACGATCAATTGAATAAAGGTAATTTAATAGTAACTACGGAGTAACCACATTACCTTTATAAGAGTTAGTTACTTAATATTGACAACCCTTATAAATCAACGACTTGAGATCAAATTATCAAATTAGTTACCCCCGATTACGCATATAAGGCAATCAGAAAAATCTAAAAAAAGGGTTGAGCCAGATAATCACCGCGATGACTTCGGTTACCCGTTCCCCAGAATAGACCCTTTACCTGACCTCGCAGAAAGCTGCACTGCATGCGCTTGGGTGCATGATTCTGCAAGTTTTTTAACCCACTGACATCCCCTTCAAAGCCAACGGCGCACGGGGCCTTCACCGCACTCATGCAGGTGCATATTTAGTGGCACGAAAGGCGCGCAGGCGTGGCGGGGTAACAAGTCCGCGCGCCGGGTGCAGATCACCACACAATGTGGAAAGATGAGCACACGTGTATTAATCGGGAGTACGGGATGTCTGATCAGGAAGCGGTAGATAACAGCGTGTTGTTCCAGGCACTCGACAACGACCCAGAGGCGATCGAGTTCAGGGAGCTGTGGATGCTATGGGCGAGTGGGAACAAGCAGAGGACGCTCGTTGATGGCTACTACAGTGGCAAGTCGTTGATCACTCGCGCGCGGTATCAGGAATGCGAGGAAGCGCTGATGCAGTTGAAACAGCTGGAGAACATTTTGATCAGGCTTGCTGCACCATTGAAAGGAGCGTCCCGAAAGGCCGCTCAGATCATTATTCAAACTGCTGTTCGCCAGCAGGCAGAAAGCCGTCAAAAACTCAAAGATATATCCGGCTGGATTAGCTGAGGGTAAGGCGCTGTGACCAGCGCCTCAACGGCTTCATTTATCTGCTAATGCCATTTAGTAAGGCTTGAAAGTAACCACCTCTTCGCCGAACCATTGGTTCAGTTCCTTGAAGCGCTCCTGCAGCGGCACGACCTCGTGGTGGTAAAAGACCTGAACTGCTTTGCCCGCGTCACCGCACCCGCCAGTGTTGTTCGGGATGATGCCCATCAGCTGCGGGGGCACGCGGTGCGCCGCCATGATGTCATCGCGGGTCACGTTCTTGATGTTGAGCCACAGTTCTGTAACACGTTTTGGACGCATTGGCAGCACCAACGTTTCTCTGGGGCAGTTAACTGCTAGAGCGGTGCTGGTCGTATCGCTACCGCTTGATCCAAATGGGTGTCTGGCACGACTTGTTCGTAGCCAATGAAGAGGAAACGGGTTCGACGGGTTCAACCGATCAGGTTGAGTTGGAGAGCAATCCCTGCGGTTGAAAACTGCAGGGCGCGGCGGCTTTTACCTTGACTCGAGACCGGCTAATGGGTGTCACCTTTTCTCAAGATGATAGACGTTTACGACCTAAGCTTGCCCGTTGTGTCGCCTTCCGCTGATTAATGGCTGCACAGTTATCCTAACGATTGTTTTCAGGAGCTATTCAATGCCAGAAGGAAAGCCAACCCCAGGGCAGCTGTGGAATGGTGACATTAGTTTTTTTTCCATAGATACCGATGTCATTCAGGGCGCTAAGTACAACTTCGAAGAGGGAGCCCTGAACCAGCTACATACTCAGCTTCCTAAAAGCATGGAACTGCAATTGACTGAAGTAGTGGCCAGCGAAGTAGTCAAGCACTTGATGGCTCCAGTGTTGAAATCCATCCAGGAAATTCAAAGCGGCGCCGCAAGCCTAAAGCGCAAAACAGACATACCGATCGATCAAATCACCGACACATTGAAAGGACTTGCTCCTGAGCAGTCGGCACGGGCGTACTTTCGCAAGCGCGTGGAGGATTACGCAGAAAAGTGTCGTGGAGGAATTTTGCCAATGGAAGGGGACGGAATCTTAAGCGAGCTTTTTCGCCGATACTTCGCTTCAGAGGCCCCCTTCGAGCTGAATGCGGCAAAGAAATCGGAGTTTCCTGACGCCGCAGCACTCTTGGTTCTTGAGACGTACGCTGTGGAAAATGATGCGGTAGGAATCGTCATCTCTAACGACGGTGGCTGGTCTGATTTTGCAAACCAATCTGACTATCTGTATTGCATCAAGACATTGGACGAACTGACTGCGTTGTTTACAGCGTCTGGCGAAGTGGCTTCAACGATTCATGCTGCAATTCGATCGGCTATCGAAGACCGCTCATCATCTCTACGATCAGAGTTGAATGACGCACTCAAAGACCACGTAGACAATGCTTCATGGGATGTGGGGGAAATTCACTCCGACACCGGTGCTCGTGTAGAGGCGGAAGTGTGGGACGTTAAGCTTCTCGACCATGACTTGGACATTGACGACACCTCGATCTGGAACGACGAAGAAGATCCGTCCACTTGGCTTGTGGAAGTCACGGTAAAAGTAAAGGTAGACGTCCGAACCAGTTTCACCACTTACGTATGGGACTCCATTGACAGGGAAGAATTGGCTCTCAGTTCAAATCTGGCTGACGTCGAAGAAGAAATAGAGGTATCAGCATATTTAACATGTCTGGACGTGCTACCGGATTCTGCTCCTCACCACTGGAACGTCCAGATAGAGATTGCATCTGGTGCCTACAGCATTGATGTGGGTGAGGTAAGTGCATTTCCTTGGGAGGATTAGTCTAGGCCCATGTAACAAAATACTTACTAACTATTTGATTTATATATTGAAAGTATCTTCCTTGTAATCAGTAGCCCGGGGTCGATTCCTGGTGCTGGCACCAGAACAAAAATCCGCCGGCAACGATAACTGCCGGGGGCTTTTCTCCATCATTCGGTTGTGAAACCTACGCAGCCTTAACCGAAAGCAAAATCCGGCGCCCAAGCTGCTGCAGTGCACGCTCGACATTCTCGATCTTGGAGTGATGCAGGAAATCGACAATTCGATCTACCTGGGGTCGTTGCACCCCCAAGCGACGTGCAAGTTCAGCCTTGCTGACTCCAGACTCCAAAAGCGTATTCCAGAGCCCAACCTTCGCAGCAGTCAGTACAGGCAGACGCAATACCGCGTCACTTTCCTGCTTTCCCGCATCACCTGTCGGAATCAATCGGCGATCATCTACGTAAATCGACAATGCCGTTTCCATCGCATCAATCGCGCCGTCTAGCGCTTCCTCAAGGGTGTCGCCAGCGGCATGCATCTCTGGAATTTCTGCGCAGGACAACCAGACACTGCTCGGCTCCTCGTGGACTTCCAACGCATATTCGAACATCGCGTTTCCTCTCCTCATGGGGTACAAACTCAGCCTCACCCTTGTGGCCTAGCTGCATCGCCGAAACTCGATGTCGCTTATGCGCATCACGCGCTATTTCGGCAGAGCGACCGTGCAACATATTTGTTGCCCATGCAACATAAGTGTTGCATGCGAGTATGTCGGCCTCCTCGCCACCACCTGGCCACGATTGCGCCCAACCCTCCCCCACGCTACCGTCAAACCCGTCGCTGCCAATTCAGCGACCGGGCCTGATAACCCGAGTAATATGTAGGCGCTTCAGCGCCCCAATCACGTTTGCCGGCGTTTTTTTATGCCTGCGCATTCGTGCAATGGCGGCTGTGCGTGGGAGACCTTCGGGTCTGCCGGTTTCCTACATTTCCGGTTTATCAGCCTGCGTACAGCTGCCACCCATTCGCCTGATAACGAATGCGGCAGCTTCAATGCAATGTAGGAGTCTGAACATGCCAGCTATCGTAAGATCCACAATTTCGCCCCTCGCTACACCGGTCATCCCTGCCAACCTCCCAGACAACAGTAGGTGAAGCCATGACCAATCCCCACGATCTGAAAACCCTCGGCCTCACCCATTTCTCCTTCCAGTCCAACCACGCACTGTTCCGCACCAACCCCGGCGTCCCGGTCGTCACCGCCCTCTCCCACGCATCCCACCTACTGCACATTTCCAAACTGCTCACATCAGATACTTCTGCCGCCAACGACCCGGAACTCCACGCCTGCGCCTCGCAATACTTGCAGGAGTTGAGCAAGGCGCTGGTCGATGACGCGGTCAAAGTGCTGAGTCCGGATCCATAAACCGTCGCCCATAAAAAAGCCCTCGCATCGCTGCAAGGGCTTTGTGTTACCGGATCAATCAGTGCCCTGCGCTCTGCCCGCCATCCACATGCAGAATCTCGCCAGTCACAAAGTTCGCGTTATCGAGGTACACCACCGCCTGCGCAATGTCGTCGATTTCGCCCATGTGTCCAACCGGATGCAGCGCGCCCAGTGCCTCATGGGTTTCCTCGCCGTGCATCGGCGTTTTGATGATGCCCGGCGATACCGCGTTCACCCGTATTCCGCGTTTGGCGTATTCGATGGCCAAGGATTTGGTGGCGGCGTTGAGGCCGCCCTTGGTCAGGGAAGCGAGGACCGAAGGCACGCCGTCGATGGCGTGGTCGACCAGGCTGGTGGTGATGTTGACCACGTGGCCCTTGCCCTGTTTTTCCATCTCGGCGATGGCCAGTTGGGTGATGTAGAAGAAGCCGTTGAGGTTGACCGACAGCACCCCCGCGTAGTCTTCCGGGGTGTAGGCGGTGAACGGTTTGGCGACGAAGATGCCGGCGTTGTTGACCAGGGTGTCGATGCGGCCGAAGCGTGCCACGCCTTCGCTGATCACCCGTTGAGCGGTGGCCGGGTCGCCGATGTCGCCGGCGATGGTCAGGATCTGCGGGTCGTTCGACGGCTTGATCGAGCGCGAGGTGGCGACGATGTTGTAGCCCAGTTCACGGAAGGCCTTGACCATGCCTTCGCCCAGACCTTGAGAGGCGCCAGTGATAACGACGGTTTTTTTCGAGTTGCTCATGATGAAATCCTCAATCAATAAGTAGGTGTTGAATCAGGCCGCAGCCAGTTGTTTCAGCATTTGTTCGTAGTACTCGACCGATTGCGAACCGGAAACCAGGTGCTTGCCGTTCAGGATCAGCGCGGGCACCGAGTTGATCCCGTGCTGCCGGTAGAACGCCTGCAGTTGCCGTACTTCGCTGGCGAATTCGTCGTTGACCAGCACCTTGCGGGCCCTCGCTGCATCCAGTCCCGCTTCGGTCGCCAGACGGATCAGCGTCGGGTGATCGTTGGGGTTGTCGCCGTCGCGGAAGTAAGCGCGCAGCAGGATCTTTTTCAGCGCGATCTGCCGCCCTTCCTGCGCCGCCCACATCAGCAATCGATGAGCATCGAAGGTGTTGTGAAAGTGGGTGCGTTTCTCCAGGTCGAACTCGAAACCGATGGCTTTGCCGCGTTCGATCTGCATCTTCTTGCCGGCGGCGACGTCTTCGGCGGTGCGGCCGTATTTGCGCATCAGGTGCTGCACGGCCGGTTCGCCTTCGGCGGGCATGTCCGGGTTGAGTTCGAAGGGCTTGTAGGTCAGCTCCACCGAAATCTCGCCGGCCAGATTGCCGATCGCCTGCTCCAGCGCTGTCGCCCCGAGTGCGCACCAGGGGCACACCACGTCGGAGACGAAATCGATGGTCACGGTCGGGGTCATGACTGACCCCGTTCCGCCAGCTGTCGGCGGTACTCGGTGGTAGTGATGCCGGCGTAGCCCCAGTTATCGGTGTCGACTTCTTCGATCACGATGTGGGTCAGGTCCGGGCGTTTGTTGAGGACGCGTTCCAGGGTTTCAGTGATTTCGGCGATCACCTGAGCTTTCTGCTCACGGGTAACGCCGTCGCGGGTGATGCGTACGCTGACAAATGGCATGACGACTACTCCAGTGACCTGCCCTCGGGATGATGGTCAGGTGTTGGAGCTCAATTTAGGCGTGTGCCGGGAGGGGAAAAAGTAGGGGTGGGGTACTTCATTTGTGAGGTGGTGTAATGAATAGCCTGTAAAAATCGCGCCAAAAATCCTTTGGAAAAACCCGCAGACGCACCCAAACCGTGCACTTTTTTTGACCCCAATCACCCCCACGTCACCAAAAAACCCGATCCTGTGTCAGCCTCCAGCCATCGGCGGGGACATCAATTCGCTACTAATTGCGCGACAACTATGCTCAGGTACAGGAATATAGCCGGCAAATGGCGCCGTTCAGGCCGTCACGTACACAACAATACCCAGCCCACTTCAGAGGGCATTACCCATGGATAGCAGAACCTTACGCAACCTCATGCGCATCGTGCAGACCGGCTCGTTGTCGGCCGCAGCCGAGCATTCGTGCCTGACCGTGCAGGCCCTGGCCGCACAGTTGAACAAGGTCGAAGAGCAGTTCGGTTTCCGCTTGTTTAGACGATCCAACAAGGGGCTGACGCTGACGCCGCAAGGCACCGAGCTGACGCCTTATATGGACAGAGTGCTGATTGCCACGCGGCAGATGGAAGAGAAAGTCGAAGCATTGAAGGTGCCGGGACAACGCACATTGAAAGTGGCGTTGAACACCACGCTGGACCCGGATTTCAACCGACGATTGATCGGGCGCCTGATCGAGGTGTTTCCCGATTACCAGATGGAATTCAGCTACGCCGAGTCGATGGAAAACCTCAGCAAGCTGAAGAACGAGGACTTCGACCTTGCGGTGTTGATCGGCCCGCAGCGTCCGGGTCTGCCGAGCATTGTCCTGCCTGAAGTGCAGGTGCAGGTGGTCGGCGCGCACTGTGGTCAGGAGAACGATCCGCTGACGTTGCTCGGCAACAAGTTTCAGGTGCGTCCCGCAGAAGATTGTCCGTATTCCCACAGCTTTTTGCGTTTTCTCGACGCAGGGCTGGGCAATCACGAGAACAGTCAGCGGACGATCTACTCCTGCAGCGAAACGCTGACTTTGTCGCTCATCACCCAGATGGACGCGGTCGGCATGGTCTCCCGCGAGGCCGCGCAGAAAAACGGCCTGACGATTTTCCCCGGGTTCGAGGATTTCCTCGAAGTGCGCCTGGCGGTGAACAACCCGGATCTGTCCGGCCAGGCGTTGAACGACGTGGTCGATCTGCCGCTACATGAACGAGCCGAGCGCAATGTACGCAGCCGTCCCAACCGCCACACTGAGAAAGAGGTTTTTGCTGAAATACGCACATAACAGCGTCGGAATCGCGGCATAGAATTCCGGGCGATCGAGCTGTATGTGCTGATCCTTGATCAACAAGGGTGTCAGGCTGATCGCAGCGACGATCGCCACCGGCAAGTATTCCAGCGCCCGGGCGACGAAGGGCGGCCAGTGCTCGGTGTTGACCTGCAGCGGCAAGGCCCGTGGCAGGAAGGTCACGGCCATCATCAGCGCGACCACCAGAATCAGGAACGTTTGGTCAGGCATACACCCACTCCGCAGCCCACAAACGTGGCGATGAAAACGTTGAATGGCGAGCTGCCCACCAGACTCAGTGCGCCCATGCAGACCACTGCAGCCATAGCGGCGATGAGTTTGTTGCGGGTATTGCAGAGCGAAACCAGCACGTAGAGCATCATCGCGGTCAGCGCGTAGTCGAGCTGGTATTTGATCAGGTGCGACGCGTACTGCGCACACAGGGCGCCGAGCAATCCGCCGATCACCCAGGAGGTGTGGCAGAACAGGTTGAAGCCGATCAGATAGCGAATGTTCACCGGCGCACCAGTGCCCAGTTTGACGCTGTGGAAGGCGAACGATTCATCGGTCAGACCGCCGGCGTAGCACCAACGCTCCATGCGGCTCAGGCCCAGCGCCCGCAGGGCCTTCGCCATGTAGACCGACATCAGCATGTGCCGCGCGTTGATCAGAAACGTGGTCAGCACGATGGTGGTCAGCGATGCCCCGCTGCTGATCAGCGCCAGCGCCGCGAATTGCGAAGCCCCGGCATACACGAACAGACACATGGCCACCGGCAGCCACAGCGGTAGCCCGGCGTTGACGGCCATCAGCCCGAACACGAACGACACGGTGAAGTAACCGGCCACCACCGGGCTGGCTTCGGCAAAGGTGCGCGATGGCTGACGGTCGACCATCAGCGGCGCACTGCCGGATGTTTCATTCATAGATCCCTCTCAAATGTCCGCTCGCCGTGAGGTTCGCAAAAACCCTGGGCCGTCCAGAAACGCTTGCCCGCGAGGTTAGCATCGTCGACGAACAGAAACATCCGCAGCACACCGACCCGTTTCATGTCGGCCGACGCCGCTTCCACCAGCCGCTGGCCGACACCCTGGCTGCGATAGCGCAGGCTGACCGCCAGATGGTTGATCGTGCCGCGACTGCCCAGCATGCCGCCCAGTACCGCACCGACGATCTCGCCTTCGACGTCGAAGGCGAGATAGGCCGTGGTGGTTTTCTGGATCAACACGCCGCGCAGGCATTTGGCGTCCTGCCATTCACAGAACGACACTTCGTCGAACTGGCGGAAGAAGCGCTCCATGCGCTGCGCGTCCTTGGCCGTTGCGCGCCGCAGCACCACCGGCGTCGAGCATTCGACGCCGTCGATTGGGGTGATCTGATTAGCGAACAATGTCGAAAGCGGTCCCGGGCCGCGAGAAGGAAATCGCCAGGATCTGCCGGTACGCCATGGCATGGGTATGGGTATTGCGCGCCGGGGTCACGTAGTGGCGCATGTCGCGGTCGAGGAAGTAGGTGGTGTCGAGGATTTCCTGGTAGGTGGTCGACGCCAGTTGATGCTCGTGGATGTCGTACAGACGACTCTCGGCACCCTCGACATTGTTGCGGCCCCAGAAGTGCACGCCGCTGAACGGATAACCGTCGCAGTGAATCCCTTCCGGGGTGATTTCCAGTTGTTTGCCGGGTTTGATCTCGATGCGGATCTGATGGATCTGGCACTGCCAGATTTCATCGTGCAGCTCTTCCGGCAACACGCTTTTGTACACTTCAAAATCGGTGTCGATCAGGCTGCGCATTACCGGCGAGCTGATGACTTCGTCCGAGAAGTCCTGGAAGTGCCGCACCACGCCGCCCACATAGCTGTTGTTGGCCTTGGACTGCACGTACGCGCGATGTTCCAGTTGCTTCAGTTCGCGAGTCTTGGGGTTGTACTCAAAGTCGCTGTAACGACGGTAACGCATGCCGGCTTCGGCCTGACCGTAGTAACTGTCAGGCTCCATGTTTTCCCAACTTTTGGTCAGTCTGACGAAGTCGGCGAAATGACCGTAGAGATTGAAGTCAGCACCCTGCACATTGGCGTACTTGTCGCGCCGTAGCGATTCGCCCACTTCTCTGGTTAAAACGATCATTACCAAATTCTCCGCTGCATTGAGCGGCCTAATCTATTAGGTGGAGAATTTGCGTCCATGAGAAAGAATTTCAGGCATTTAAAGCCCTGTTTGAAACGCGATTTGAAACGGCTTGAAAGTGCATTTCAAATGACAAAAACACGGGTTTTTATGCTGTTTTTTCAAAAAGCGTCAAAAAAAAACCCCGAACCAGTCGGGGTTTTTCTGTCGCGTTTCGCGGGTTCAACCGATCATCAGAAGATGTTGATCGGGTAGTCCACGAACACACGCAGTTCGTTGCCGCTGACGTTGTATTCGCTGGATTTCTGCGAAACACGCAGGATCGAGCTGCGCAGCTTGATGCTCAGATCTTTGGCCGGGCCACTTTGCACGACGTACTTGAACTGGTTGAAGATCTCACGCTCGGTGCCGCCTTCGCTGGTGGACGTGGTGATGTTGTCGCCACGCACGTACGCGAAGTTGTAGCTCAGACCCGGTACGCCGAATGCGCTGAAGTCCAGGCCGTAGCCCAACTGCCAGCTGCGCTCGTCTTCAGCGTTGAAGTCGGACCAGTAGGAGTTGGCCAGGTAGATGGTGTTGCCACCGTCCCCGACACGATGTTGATCTTTCTGGTAGCCGCCGTAGGCGTAGCCCAGGTTACTGTCGCCGGTGGAACGCTGGTGCGCCACGGTGAACGAGTGCGGACCAGTGGCGAAGGTTGCTGCCAGGCTCCAGATTTTGTTGTCGTCACCAGTGACGATACTTTTACCCGGTACAGTGTTCTCGCGGATGTAGGAGTCTTCCAGCTTGGTGCGGTAGCCGTTGAAGTCCAGGGTCAGGGACTGATCCTTGTTGAACGGCAACACGTAGTTGGCGTTCACGTATTGCTTCTTCAGCACGTCTTCGACGTCGGAAGCGTACAGCGCGCCCTTGAAGTTTTCGGTGAACTGGTAGCTGCCGCCCAACACGTTGATCGACTTCAGACCACCGCTGTCACGGCCTTCATCGCTCTTGCGCGATTCCGCGGTGAAACGGCCAGCATCCAGCTGCAGACCTTTGATCTCTTTGGAAGTGATCAAGGTACCGGTGTAGCTCTCTGGGAGCAGACGGGAGTTGTCGTAGTTCAGCACCGGCAGGGCCGGCATCTGGTCACCGTAGGTCAGCACGGTGTTGGAGAAACGGAATTTGACTGCCGCGCCGCCCTTGGCCAGATCGTCAGCCGGGTTGCCGTTGTTGTCTTGCTTGAAAAAGTCGATACCGCCGGCGCCGCTGCGGCCCTTGCCGCCGTCCAGACGCAGCGCGTACAGACCGAACGCGTCCACACCCACACCGACGGTGCCCTGGGTGAAACCGGACGAGAACGTACCGATGGCCGCTTGGCCCCACTCGGCTTTATCGTCGTTACCGTTTTTGTAATCACGATTGATGTAGGCATTGCGCAGCAGCACTTTGAGGCTGCTGTCTTCCACAAAACCCTTGGACTCGGCCTGGTCGTTAGCCATGGCCGAAGTGGCACTCAACATCCCCAGTGCGATCAGACTGATTCGCTTGTTCAACATTTTGTTTTCCTTATTACGGGTTGAAACGCGCTGTGTCGAACGGCTGAAACGGCGCTTATTGCACTCTTTTATTCACCCCGAAACAAAAAGACCCGCTCAAGACAATGTCATGGCGGGCCTGCTCCTAATTTTGAGTCATGGCGGTTAGCCACAGGCGTTGGGCCGAATCGTAGCCGCGCCCTCAACAATGTGTCAATTTCAAGAATCGTCTTTAAATAGGCGAAAAACGTCTAAAAAAAGTAAATTTTGCGATGGCTTCGTGCACGGAATTGCTCGCAGTCAGGGATTTTGATGCGGGATTACGCGCAACCATCTAGGCCACAGACCTGCAAGGTTTCAGTCCCTGGCGCAGGCGTAAACGACTCACTCAACCATTGGGCGAAGGCTTCTGGCTTGCCCAGCCACGGCCCGATATCTACCAGTGTGAACTGACCGTCCTGTTCCAGTGCGAAAGTTGGAAAACCCTGCCCACCCAGTTTTGCCAACAGGGCACGGCTGTTCTTTATATGTTGTTCGGTGTCGACGGACTTCACGGCGTTCAAGAACATATCGGCGTTGTAGCCCTGCTCTACCGCGTATTCCACAAGCACACTTTCGTCGGCAATTCGCCGCCCTTCGACATAGTGCGCAGTCTGCAAACGGCCAAGCAGCTCCAGGCCACGACCGTCGATTTTTTCCGCTGCCATCACAGCGGCAATCGGTGGTGCCGAATCAAACACCGCCGAGTGATCGCGCAACAGGCCTTCGAAATAAGCTTCGCCGAAGGGCTGACCGGTGTATTCGGCAATGCGTCGGTCGTGAGGCATCACGTAATTGCGCAGTTGCGGTGAAACGTTCTGGCGGTTGGCGCCGGTCATCATGCCGCCGGCGTGGGCGATCACGGGCAGCACTTGCTGGGCGGCCTGCACCAGTGGTTTGGCGCCATAGCACCAGCCGCACAGCGGGTCGTAGATGTAATGAAGAGTCATCGGAAAGCTCCGCTCAGAAGGTGGGAAAAACGATGTCGGCACATTAGTCCCTCGGTCGTTGCGGAAAAACGCCGGAATGGCTTTCAGTCTGTTTCGGCAATCGGTCAAATGCGCTTGTTGTCCGCTCCGACACAAACATGAAATAAATTGACACAATCAAACCACGGAACCTTTCAGGAATAATTAACGGGAGTAAATGCAAAGCATTACCATTCGCGCGCTCGAATTCTTTCACCCTTTCGGATGCGCTTTTCAATGCCTGCCCCGTTCCGTCTCACGCCCGTCACGCTTGGGCTTTCTGCCTTTTTGTCCTCCGGTTTCGCTTACTCCGCGACCGAGCTTCCCGCCACGTCGATCAGCGCAGAAGCGCAGGTTGATGATCCGCGCGTAAAGGTCAGCAACACCGCGACCCGCACCTCCACCCCGGTGCGTTACGTGCCGCAGGCGATCGATTCGATCAAGACCGCCAATGTCGCGGATTACGGCATCAATGACATCGAAGATGCCCTGAGCGGTATTCCCAACGTCAGCAGCGGCGGCGACACGCGCTTCGACAGCCTGCGCATCCGCGGCTTCGACGCCAGCAACGACTTCTATCTGGACGGCATCCGCGACGACAGCCAGTACAAGCGCGACCTGCACAACATCGAACGCGTCGAAGTGCTCAAGGGCCCCGCCGCTGTGTTGTATGGCCGTGGCAGCCAGGGCGGGATCGTCAACCGCGTCAGCAAGGCACCCGAATTCGGTCGCCGCTCGACCATCGAGGCCCAGGGTGGCAGCGAAGACCTGCGCAGCCTGTACGCCGATCTCAGCACTGACCCGAGCGACAACATCAGCCTGCGCCTGAACATGGGCAACATGGACGAAAACAGCTTCCGCGACGGCGTCAGCGGCAATCGCCAGCTGTTTGCACCGTCGATGAGCTGGCAGCTCACGCCTGACCTGAACTGGCTGGTGCAATACGAATACAGCCGCTACAACCGCACGCCGGATCGCGGCATTCCCGGGGTCGGTGGACGTCCGGCAGATGTCGGCCGGGACACGACCTACGGCAACGATCACGATTTCATCGACGACAAAACGCAATCCCTGCGCTCGAAACTGGCTTATGAAATCAACGACAACTGGCAGCTGCGCCACACGCTCGGTGTGTTCAAGCTCGACAGCGATTTCGACAACACCTACCTCACCGGTTACACCCCGGCGACGCAGAAGGTCACCCGCCAGCACTGGCAGCAGGACCTGACCACCCGTAACGTGTTCAACAACGTTGAGCTGGAAGGCGGATTCGAAACTTTCGGCCTCGAGCACCGCCTGCTGACCGGCCTCGAAACCGGCAGCCAGCGCCGCGACCCGACGCTCTACAACGCCGCCACGTCCGGGCGCGGCAGTTCCGCCGTGCCGTCGCTGGATCTGTACAACCCCAACCGCGACCTGCGCCACACCGGGCGCATGCAGGTGTCGAGCAGCAGCCACACCGAAGTCGAAAGCCGCGCGGTCTATGTTCAGGATCAACTGCGCCTGAACGATCAATGGCAATTGCTGGCCGGCCTGCGCTACGACACCTTCGATATCGAGTCGACCAACAAGCTGCGCAACATCTCCGAAGACCGTGACAGCCACAGTACCAGCCCGCGTTTCGGCGTGGTCTGGACGCCGCTGCAGAATCATTCGTTCTACGCCTCGTGGACCAAGACTTTCTCGCCGGTAGGCGGTGGTCTGATCGGTATCACCCCGGGCGCGGCCGGTAACACCAATGACCTGAGCCCGGAGCTGACCAAGCAGAAAGAAATCGGCGTGAAGAGCGACTGGCTCGACGATCGCCTGAGCACCACCCTCGCCGTCTATGAGCTGGAACTCTACAACCGCCGCACCACCGATCCGAACGACCCGACCCTGACCGTGCTCAGCGGTCTGCAACGCTCGCGCGGGATCGAGCTGACCGGTACCGGCAAGATCGTCGGCAACTGGTATGTGCGCGGTGGTGTCGGCGTGCAGGACGCGACCATCGAGAAGGACAACAACGGCCTGGAAGGCAAACGCGTGAACAACGTGGCCAAGCGCAACGGCAGCCTGTTCCTGACCTGGAAACCGGAAATGGGCTGGTACGCCGAAACCGGCCTGACCCTGGTCGGCCAGCGTTATGCCGACAACGCCAACACCACCGTGCTGCCGGGGTATGGCCGTTGGGACGCACTGGTCGGCTACCGCCACAAGGACTGGGACCTGCGCGGGGCCCTGAACAATATCACCGACCGCGAGTATTACTCGTCGGCCACCAGCGCGTTCCAGATCCAGCCGGGCGCACCGCGCAGCCTGGTAGTCACCGGCACCTACAGCTTCTGATTCGCGCCCATAAAAAAAGCGCTGCCATCCCGGCAGCGCTTTTTACAATCCTTGTTTGTTCTTCTTATCCTTCCATCACATCCCACAGTGCTTCCAGTTCGGCCTCGCTGAACAGGCCAGCGGGGTAACGCTCGATCATCATCCGGCGCGGATCAGGTTCCCTGATCTGACGCGTTCCATTGGACTTCAACCAGTGCGCGACAATCTGGAGCGACTCACTATTTACCGTCATGGGATGCAACGTCCGCTCGCTGATTACGTTCACTTCGGCGTTCATTTCAGCGCTCTCTCCCCGTTCGTGAGCGGCTACGTTATCCAAGGTTTATGACAGAACTGTTGAAGTTCTCCCCCCTCCCTAGTGCGTAATGAGCGATACAAGAGCTATGCCAACGTCATGAAATAGTCGACCAGCGGACATAAAGAAACCCGCAGTCCTGACGGGCTGCGGGTTTCTCTTCAAGCGTGGGCAACGAATGACTGACCGGTCGATTTTTCAATCAACTCAAGCTGTTACATCCGCACTCACTCTTTGTGCGGCGCGGGTTGCTGTTGGGTAAGGCAGTGAATGTTGCCGCCGCCCAGTAACAGTTCGCGGCCCGGCACCATCACCACTTCATGTTGCGGGAACAGGTTCTGCAGGATCTCCCGCGCCGGCGCGTCCATCGGATCGTCGAAGCTCGGCGCGATGATGCCGCCGTTGACGATCAGGAAGTTCACGTAGGAACCGGCCAGACGCACGCTCGGGTTACGTTCCTGAGTGCCGTCCACCGGATCCACGCCCGCGCACTCTTCTTCGGTGGCAAACAGCGGCCCCGGAATCGGCATCTTGTGCACCGTGAACGGGCGGCCCTTGGCGTCGGTGCTGCTTTCCAGCACTTTCATCGCGGCCTGGCAGCGCGGGTAGTTCGGATCCTGCGGATCGTCGGTCCACGCCAGCAGCACTTCGCCCGGACGCACGTAGCAGCAGAAGTTATCCACATGGCCGTCGGTTTCGTCGTTGAACAGGCCATCCGGCAGCCAGATGATCTTGTCCACCGACAGGTTTTCGCTGAGCACCGCTTCGATCTCTTCGCGACGCAGGTGAGGGTTGCGATTGCGGTTGAGCAGACATTCTTCGGTGGTGATCAGGGTGCCTTCGCCGTCGACGTGAATCGAGCCGCCTTCGAGCACGAAGCCTTCGGTGCGATAGCGCGGGCTGCGCTCGATTTCGAGGATCTTGCCGCCGACCTGAGAATCACGGTTCCACGGCGAATACAGGCCGCCGTCAAAACCACCCCAGGCGTTGAAGTCCCAGTTCACGCCGCGCACTTCGCCGCTGTTGTTGATCACGAAGGTCGGACCACTGTCGCGAACCCAGGCGTCATCGCTGGACATCTCGACCACGCGGATATTCGGCACGTCGAGGCGAGCGCGAGCGTTTTCGTACTGGCCGGCGGAGACCGCCACGGTGACCGGTTCGAAACGCGCGATGGCCTTGGCCACGGCGGCGTGAGCGGCCTGCGCCGGCTTGCCGCCCAGACGCCAGTTGTCCGGACGCTCGGGCCAGATCATCCAGGTCTGGGTTTGCGGTGCCCATTCGGCCGGCATGTAGAAGCCATCGGCGCGTGGTGTGCTTTTCAATGTGGTCATGTCGATCAGACTCCAGGGAACCGTCGAGGGTTTTCAACACGCCGTACAGGGTTGGACGACGGACTATGGCGACTTTATAAACGATAAATATCGGCTTTAGAAGCCATAAATAAAAAACAATCTCGTTTTAACCAGGCAAATACCGATACAAATCGGTATTTGCCGGTTCCGGATCGCCTCAGAGCCCTTCTTCCAGCACCTTCGCCAGCATGTCGACAAAGAAATCCACGCTCTGACGCGAGGTGACCATCGGGGGTTTGATCTTCAGGACGTTCAGATAATCGCCGGTTGGCTGCATGAAAATCCCCAGCTCCCGCAGGCGATCACACAACCGCGTGGTTTCCTCGGTCGCCGGTTCCAGGGTTTCCCGATTGCGGATCAGCTCGACCCCCAGATAGAACCCGGAACCGTGCACCGCGCCGACCAACGGATATTGATCGATCAACGCCTCCAGCCGGGCCTTGAAATGAGCGCCGACCACCTGGGCGTTTTCCCAGAGTTTTTCTTCTTCCATGACGTCGAGCACCGCCATGCCGATCTGGCAGCTCACCGGACTGCCGCCAGCGGACGAGAAGAAATAGCCCTCGGCCTCCAGCGCCTCGGCGATTTCCCGGCGGGTGATCACCGCGCCCAGCGGCTGGCCGTTGCCCATGCCTTTGGCCATGGTGATGATGTCCGGCACCACGCCTTGCTCTTCGAAGCCCCAGAAGAAGTGGCCCATGCGCCCGTAACCGACCTGCACCTCATCGGCGATGCACACGCCGCCCCGGGCGCGCACCAGTTCATAGACTTTCTTGAGGTAGCCCGGCGGTAGCGAGATCCCGCCCGCATTGCCGTAGACCGGCTCGCAGATGAACCCGGCGAGTTGGCGTTTCTGCTCGTCGATCTTCGCCAGATGATGTTCGACACTGCGCACATAATCCGGCGCCGAATCCGGGCCGCGAAATTCGCCGCGATAGGTGTTGGGCGCGGTCACCGCATGCACCCAGTCCGGGCGACTGCTCAGGGCCTTCGGGTTATCGGCAATCGAGGTCGACACTGCGTCCGCGCCCACCGTCCAGCCGTGATAGGCCTCCAGCACGCTGATCATGTCGCGCCCACCGCTGGCGGCCCACGCCAGGCGGATCGCCAGATCGTTAGCCTCGCTGCCGCTGTTGACCAGGAACACCCGATCCATGCCCTCCGGCGCCAGTTTCAGCAAGCGCTCGGAAAACTCGGCGACCGCCGCATAGTTGAATCGCGAGTTGGTATTGAGCAGCGACCACTGCCGGCTCGCGACCGCCGCCATGCGCGGGTGACCGTGGCCGAGCACCGCGACGTTGTTGAGCATGTCGAGGTAGGAACGGCCCTGCATGTCGATCAGGTGATTGCGCCAGCCGCGCTCGATGCGCGGCGGGTCGACGTAATAGTGCTTTTGGGTGCGGGCAAAACTGGCGTCGCGGCGCGCAAGCAAGGTAGCTGCGTCCAGCTCGGGTTCGGCGTCGCAGGCCAGGCCCAGCAGTGCGGCCGGCGAGGGGGACAACGCCTGCCACGCCAACGCGCGTGATGGTGTACAGAACAGCGGCGCTTCCAGCTGTGCGCCGCGAATCAATTGCACGATCAAGGGACCGTCCACCGAACCCAGTACCTGGCCTTTGACCAGCGCTGCGTCACTGTGCAATGAAGGTTTCACGCCCAACAAGCGCAGGCTCAGTTGCGAACCATCGAGTCGCAGCGCGCCGTCGGCCGACAGGTGAAGTACGCCAGCAAACGGCGCTTCCACCGTCGAACCCTGGGGCACATGCAATTCAACGTGCAGCGGGAATGTCTCTGGCTCATCGGTGCTGTCGGGCCGGGTGCGCGACAACCGGTATTGCCCGTATCGACTGGCCGCCAGACCGTGGATGGCCGCTGCTTCACTCAACAGGCGCTGATCGATGCCAGGCTGCTCCCAATTGCCCGCCTCGAAGTGCGCGCTCAACACACCCAGATCGATCAACGCGAATTCGCGCCCGACCAGACCGGGCAACAACGGCGCAAAGCCTTCACTGTCGATGGTCGGCAATGTCTGGCCGACCGCCGTGAGAATCGCAGCCTCCATCAAGGCCAGAGGCACAGAGGTGGCGACCCGGAAGATCTCCCACTCGTGGTTCAGATTATCGCGGCTGTAGGTATTGCCCGGATCGATGCTGACCTGTTGCTCGCCACTGAGCACCAGCACCGCCGCCCGCGCCACAATCAGCGGCCACAGCGCCAGAAGCTCTTCGTGTTGCAGCGGATTGACCGCGTGATAGGCCTGCACGGCCGGCAGAATCACGAACGGATCGCCGGCGGCATGATGCAGCAGCGCGGCGCAGGTGACCGACAGATCGGTGATGCGCCAGGTGCGCACCAGATCGCCAAAATCGATGACGCCCTGCAACTGCCAGTGCCGTCGGGCGTCACGCTGCCAGACCACGTTGTCGTCGGTGATGTCCATGTGGATCGCCTGCACCGGCAGCTTTTCCAGCAGCGGCTGCAAACGAAGTCTGGCCTGTTCGGCAGCCTCGGCGATCAGCGCGCGTTGGCGCTGGTCCTCGATCACCGGCAGCAAATGCTCGATCAGGGCGCTGGCGTGGCGTGCATCCCACTGCAATGTACGCTCGAGCCCCGGATGGTCGAACCCGGCCAGGGCCAGATCCATTTCGCCGCAGAGCCGGCCGAAACCGGCGACGACATCGTGGCCAAGGTGATCGAGAGCTGTCAGCGGCTGGCCCTCGATGTAATCGAGCAGACGTACATGCACCGCTTCGCCGCCGATCTCCAGCGACAACAGGTCCTGGCCGTCGTTGGCCGGGATCACCCGAGGAACCTGCACAGCGCCATGATCGGCCAGGTACCTCAGCCCCGCGTGCTGGGCCTGCAGTTCCACCAGCGAATAGTCGCCCCGGCAGATCTTCAGCACGAATCGCCCGCGTTCGCTGTCCACGCGATAATTGAGGTCCTGCTGGCTGCCCAGCGCCTGCAACTTGCCGCTCAGCCCGTAATGCTGCGTCAGAACCTGCAAGGCCTGCTCTGCAGTGACCTGTGGGCCCGGAAGACTGGCGCGATGAATCAACGTGGCGAACGACATGGAACGACCCCTGAAATTTTATTAGGCGCCTATATCGCCACTGCACCGATGGATAATCAACCCCCCGTAAACCCCGCGCCGATCACTGCCCTGTTTCACTCGGCCGCCGCTGCTCCATTGGATGGAGTGCGCCCGGCTTCCGTACGTCGAATACCCGCCGGCACAGAGCTGCGCGGACAAAATACCGCGGGCAACCCTCTTGTGCCGCCACTCCCCTGCCGACAAGCTATGCTCCACTCGCTTTAACGTCTTACGGAAAAAGGCCAACCTGCATGCGTATTCTCGTCACCGGTGGTGCCGGCTTCATTGGCTCCGCACTGGTTCGCCACCTGATTTGCAACACGGCTCACGATGTGTTGAACCTCGACAAACTGACTTACGCCGGCAATCTCGAATCGCTTACGAGCATCGCCGACAACAGCCGTTACGAATTTGTGCAAGCCGATATCGTCGATCAGTCCACAGTGAGCACCCTGCTCAAGCGCTTCCAGCCTCATGCGATCATGCATCTGGCTGCCGAATCCCATGTCGACCGATCCATCGATGGGCCGTCGGACTTCATTCAGACCAATATCGTCGGTACTTACAGCCTGCTGGAAGCGGCCCGTGCCTACTGGCAGGGCCTGGCCGAGCCGGAAAAAAGTGCCTTCCGCTTTCACCATATATCGACCGACGAGGTCTACGGCGACCTGCATGGCGTCGACGATCTGTTCACCGAAACAACTCCCTACGCCCCCAGCTCGCCCTATTCCGCAAGCAAGGCGGCGTCCGATCATCTTGTCCGGGCGTGGCACCGCACTTATGGCCTGCCCGTCCTGCTGACCAATTGCTCGAACAATTACGGGCCCTACCACTTTCCGGAAAAGCTGATCCCGCTGGTGATCCTCAACGCACTGGCCGGCAAGCCACTGCCGGTGTATGGCAACGGTCAGCAAGTCCGTGACTGGCTGTTCGTCGACGATCATGCCCGGGCGCTGTTGAAAGTGGTCACCGAAGGCGCGGTGGGTGAAACCTACAATATTGGCGGACACAACGAACAAAAGAACATTGAGGTGGTGCACGCCATCTGCTCATTGCTCGAAGAGTTGGCACCGAACAACAAGCCTCAGGGCTTCGCTCGATTCGCTGACCTGATCACTTTCGTCAAGGACCGTCCCGGTCACGACCTGCGTTACGCCATTGACGCCGGCAAGATCGAACGCGAACTGGGTTGGGTCCCTGAAGAAACGTTCGAGACCGGCCTGCGCAAAACCGTTCAGTGGTATCTGGACAATCTTCAATGGTGCCGACGCGTTCAGGACGGCAGCTATCAGGGCGAACGCCTGGGTTCCACCGACATCAAGGATCTGCTCGCATGATGAAGGGCATAGTTCTCGCCGGAGGCTCCGGCACACGATTGCATCCAATCACGCTCGGCGTATCCAAACAGCTGTTGCCGGTCTACGACAAACCGATGATCTATTACCCGATCTCGGTGCTGATGCTGGCCGGGATCAAGGACATCCTGATCATCTCCACCCCGCAGGATCTTCCGCAATACCGCAACCTGCTGGGCGATGGAAGCCAGTTCGGGGTCTCGTTCAGCTATGCCGAGCAGCCATCCCCCGACGGACTGGCCCAGGCCTTTCTGATCGGCGAGCAGTTCATTGGTAATGATCCGGTGTGCCTGATTCTCGGCGACAACATTTTCCACGGCCAATCCTTCAGCGAACAGTTGAAGAAAGCCGCCCGCAAACCTCAAGGCGCAACAGTGTTCGGCTATTGGGTCAAGGATCCAGAGCGCTTCGGCGTGATCGACTTCGACAGCGAAGGGCGCGCCCTGTCCATCGAAGAGAAACCCGCAAAGCCCAAGTCCAGCTACGCGGTGACGGGTCTGTACTTCTACGATAACGACGTGATCAGGATCGCCAAGGCAGTCAAACCATCGCAGCGTGGCGAACTGGAAATCACCGACGTCAACAACGCGTATTTGCAGCGTGGCGATCTGCAGGTCGAGCGTTTCGGACGCGGGTTCGCCTGGCTCGACACCGGTACTCACGACAGCCTGCTTGAAGCCTCCCAGTATGTGCAGACCATCGAACACCGCCAGGGCCTCAAAGTCGCGTGCCTGGAAGAGATTGCCTATCTGAACAGGTGGATCAGCCGCGAACATCTGCTCGAGCGCGCGCAGTACTTCGGCAAGACCGGCTATGGCCAGTACCTGTATTCGATTGCCGGAGAAAACCAATGAACGTGATCGAAACCGATCTGCCCGGCGTCATGGTCATCGAACCCAAAGTGTTTGGTGACGAACGCGGCTTTTTCTACGAGAGCTTCAATGCCAAGGCGTTTGCCGAAGCGACGGGCGTGAATGCGCAGTTCGTACAGGACAACCATTCGCGCTCGCAGAAAGGCGTATTGCGTGGTCTGCACTATCAGTTGGAAAACACCCAGGGGAAACTGGTGCGAGTGACCGTCGGTGAAGTGCTCGACGTTGTCGTGGATATCCGGCGCAGCTCGCCGCACTTCGGCAAATCGCTCACCCTGCGCCTGTCGGCAGACAATCGTCGCCAACTCTGGATACCCGAAGGCTTCGCCCACGGTTTTGTCGTGCTGAGCGAGGTTGCCGAATTTCTCTACAAGACCACCGACTATTACACGCCGTCTGCCGAGCGATGTATTCGCTGGGACGACCCGACGCTGGACATCGACTGGCAACTCGAATCTGCTCCGCAGCTCTCGGCCAAGGATCAGAACGGTAAAAGCCTGAACGAGGCTGACCTGTTCCCATGAAAATCCTCATCTGTGGACAGCAGGGTCAGGTCTCGAAAGAGCTGCAGTTGCGCCTGGCCGATACAGGCGATCTGATCGTGCTCGGGCGTGACCGGCTTGACCTGGCTCAGCCCGCGCAAATCCGCCAGCAGGTCAGACAGATCGCTCCCGATCTGATTATCAACGCTGCGGCCCATACTGCAGTCGACCAGGCAGAAAGCGAGCCCGAGCTGGCTTTCGCCATCAATGCGACAGGGCCCGGTGTCTTGGCCGAGGAAGCGGCACGGCTTGGTGCCCCGCTGATTCATTACTCCACCGATTACGTCTTTGACGGCAGCCAGCCAGAGCCCTACAACGAATCCGATGTACCAGCCCCTCTGAGTGTCTATGGCAAAAGCAAGCTGGCAGGCGAGCAAGCCATCGCCGACGTTCAGGGGCAACACCTGATTCTGCGAACCAGTTGGGTCTACTCCACCCATGGCCGGAACTTCCTGTTGACCATGCAGCGATTGCTCCAGGAAAAACCACAATTGCGGGTCGTCGCCGATCAGGTTGGAGCCCCCACCTGGGCGGGCACCATTGCCCAGAGCACCCTGGCACTCATCGAACGCTGGCAGTCAGGGCAACCCGGGGCCTGGGGCACCTACCACCTGACGGCCGGCGGGCATACCTCGTGGTTGGGTTTCGCCCAGGCTATTGGCGCAGCGCTGCGTGAACAGGGCAAACCGTGCGCAGAACTGATACCGATCCCTTCCAGCGACTATCCGACGCCTGCTGCACGTCCCTTGAATTCGCGTCTGGACTGCAGTCGCCTGCAGCGTGAGTGGGGCGTCAGTCTGCCGGACTGGCAAACCGCGCTGCACGAGTGTCTTGCCGGGCAAGCCTAGGCATAATGCGCCTGTACCCACAGGCGCCCGATGCTCATGACTCCGACTCTTCCCCGTCGCCCCCGCTGGCGCAGCCTCGCCCTGCTGGCCCTGTGTCTGGCTCCGCTGCTGTGGCCGCTGGAGCATCTCGCCGAGCGCTATTACCGCAGCGAACTGGCCGGCCAGAACCGCCAGACCCTCGACCTCTACGTCGCCAACCTGCTGGGCACCCTGCATCGCTACGAAGTGCTGCCGCAAATCCTCGGCGACCTGCCGGCCCTGCGCGCGGTGCTCGGGGCGCCGGACGACGGTGTGACCCAGGGCAACGCCAACCGCCTGTTGAAGAACATCGCTGCGCAGACCGGCGCCGAAGTCATGTACCTGATGGACACCAACGGTCAGACGCTCGCTGCATCGAACTGGGACAAGCACGACAGCTTCGTCGGGCGCAATTTCTCGTTCCGACCCTATTTCAGCGAAGCGATGGCCGGCCGTCTCGGGCGCTTCTTCGGGTTGGGCACTACTTCCGCCAAACGCGGCTATTTCTTCGCCGCCGCCGTGCGCAACGGCGAAAAAATCATCGGCGTACTGGTGATCAAGGTTGACCTCGACCACACCGAAAGCCTGTGGGGCAAAACCCCGGAACAACTGCTGGTGACCGACCACAACGGCGTGGTCATCCTCACCTCGCGCCCGGAATGGCGCTTTCGCGCGACCCGTACCCTGAGTGATGCAGAGCGCGCGGCGATCACCGCGATCCAGCCCTACCCGACCCGCGAGCCACGCCCGCTGAACCTGAGCCCGACCGCGTGGCTGCCGCAGACCCAAGAGATCGCGGAAACCGGCTGGAGCGTCAGCATTCTTGCCCCGCGCACATTGATCGACCGACCGGTGCGCACGGTGGTGGCGATCGGCGGCGCCACCTTGCTGGTAGTCATGTTGTTGCTGGGCCTGATGATGCAGCGTCGTCGTCATTACCTGGAACGGATCGCCTTCGAAGCCAAGGCCCGGCGGGAACTTGAGGGCCGGGTTGCCGAACGCACCAGCGATCTCGAAGGCCTCAACCGGCGCCTCAAGCAAGAGGTGCTGGAACGCGAACAGGCCCAGCAGGAACTGGTGCGCGCCCAGGACGATCTGGTGCAGGCCGGCAAACTGTCGGCGCTGGGGACGATGTCGGCGAGCATCAGCCACGAACTCAACCAGCCACTGGCGGCTATCCGCAGCTACGCCGAAAACGCCGAAGTGCTGCTCGACCACGAACGCACCGAAGACGCCCGAGGCAACCTCAAACTGATCAGCGAGCTGACCGGGCGCATGGCCTCGATCATCGCTCACCTGCGCGCCTTCGCTCGTCGCGACCGCCACGCCCCGGAAAGTGTCGCCCTGCAACCGGCGCTGGACGACGCGCTCGCCTTGCTGGCCAAACGTCGCCGCAGCATGGATGTCGAGCTGATCCGTGACCTGCCCGCCGCCACCCTGTGGGTCGAGGCCGGGGAAACCCGTCTGCGCCAGGTGCTGGGTAATCTGCTGGCCAACGCCCTCGACGCCCTGACCGAGAAAGGCCCGCCGCGCAAATTGTGGCTGAGTGCCGAATCCACCGATGACGGCGTCAACCTGTACATTCGCGACAATGGCCCGGGTTTCTGCATGGAAGCCCTGGGCCGTGCCAGCGAACCGTTTTACACGACCAAGACCCGCACTCAAGGCCTGGGTCTGGGGTTGGCCATTTGCGAAACCCTGATGCGCGCCTTCGGTGGTGAACTGTCGTTCGCCAACCACAAGCAAGGTGGCGCCTTGATCACCCTGCGGCTGCGCGCCGGCGCGCCCGGGGTCAGCCTGCAACCGTCCGAGGATCGAAGCGCATGACCATCGACAACCGCATTCAGGTGGTGCTGATCGACGACGATCCGCACCTGCGTCAGGCCTTGGGCCAGACTCTGGATCTGGCCGGCCTGAAAATTCTCCCGCTGTCCGAAGCCAAGGGCCTGGCCGCGCAACTGGAGCGCGACTGGCCGGGCGTGGTGGTCAGCGACATTCGTATGCCTGGCATGGATGGTCTTGAGTTGCTCCATGAACTTCACGCTCAGGATCCCGAGCTGCCGGTGCTGCTGATCACCGGCCACGGCGACGTGCCACTGGCCGTGCAGGCCATGCGCGCCGGTGCCTATGACTTTCTGGAAAAACCTTTCGCCAGCGACGCCCTGCTCGACAGCGTGCGCCGCGCCCTGGCCCTGCGGCGTCTGGTGCTGGACAACCGCAGCCTGCGCATGGCCCTGAGTGATCGCAACGAACTGAGCGCGCGGCTGGTCGGCCAGTCCGCGCCGATGTCACGCCTGCGCGAGCAGATCGGCGCGCTGGCGGCGACCAAGGCCGACGTGCTGATCCTCGGCGAAACCGGCGCCGGCAAGGAAGTCGTCGCCCGCGCCCTGCACGATCTGTCGAGTCGGCGTAACGGCCCGTTTGTGGCGATCAACGCCGGGGCGTTGGCCGAGTCGGTGGTCGAGAGCGAATTGTTCGGCCATGAACCCGGCGCCTTCACCGGTGCGCAAAAGCGCCGGATCGGCAAGTTCGAATTCGCCAATGGCGGCACGCTGTTTCTCGATGAAATCGAGAGCATGAGCATGGATGTGCAGGTCAAACTGCTGCGCATGCTGCAGGAGCGCGTGGTCGAGCGTCTGGGCGGCAATCAGTTGATCCCGCTGGACATCCGCGTCATCGCCGCCACCAAGGAAGACCTGCGCCAGGCCGCGGATCAGGGGCGATTCCGGGCGGACTTGTATTACCGCCTCAATGTGGCGCCGCTGCGCATTCCGCCACTGCGTGAACGGGGCGAAGACGCGTTGATGCTGTTCCAGCATTACGCCGACGAAGCCAGCGCCCGTCATGGTCTGCCACCGCATGAACTGCAACCGGCGCAACGGGCGTTGCTGCTGCGGCACTCATGGCCGGGCAACGTGCGGGAATTGCAGAACGCGGCGGAGCGTTTTGCCCTCGGTCTGGAACTGGCACTGGACAACACGCAGCCCGATGGCAGCCCCGGCACCACCGTCGAAATCACGGCGGGCGGGCTCAGCGAGCAAGTGGAAAACTTCGAGAAATCCCTGATCGCCGCCGGACTGGCCCGCTCTCACAGTTCCGTGCGCAGTCTCGCCGAAGCCCTGGGCATTCCGCGCAAGACCCTGCACGACAAACTGCGCAAGCACGGGCTGAATTTCGCTGGCAGCGGCGGCCATTCCGACGAATCCGAATGAAGCACGCTCAATTCACTTTTCTGCCGCAAGAGGTCCGGGCATGAAGCACGACAGTCGTTATCTGGAATCGGTCCTTCACCACGACATCCCGCTGACCCGGGACATGGGCCTCAAGGTGCTCGACTGGCAGGAACAGCAACTGCGCCTGCATCTGCCGCTGGATGCCAACGTCAATCACAAGAGCACCATGTTCGGTGGCAGCCTGTATTGCGGCGCGGTGCTGGCCGGCTGGGGCTGGCTGCACTTGCGTTTGAAAGAAGAAGGCATCGAAGACGGGCACATCGTGATTCAGGAAGGACAGATCAGTTATCCACTGCCTGTGACCGGCGATGCCATTGCGATCTGCCCGTCACCGAGTGCAACGCAGTGGAAGAAATTTCTGGCGATGTATCAGCGTTACGGACGGGCGCGATTGACTCTGCATACGCGGGTCATCAATGCCGGTAGCGATGAGGATGCAGTGACCTTCAGCGGGCAGTACGTCCTGCACCGCTGAAGACTGAGCGCGCTTACGAGCGGGCGAGTTCGAGCAGCTTCGCCCGCCATGCTGCTTTCGCCGGCAACGCCAGGAAGAAACTGTTCAACAAAGACTCCCGAGCTGGATAACAGAACGCTGCGCCACTCAGATCGAGCACTTCACCGCCCGCCCCTTCCAGAACGCCCTGCGCCGCTGCCGTGTCCCACTGCGAAGTCGGCGCCAGACGCGGGTAGCAATCGGCAGCACCTTCGGCCAGCAGACAGAACTTCAGCGAACTGCCGATGTTGGCCAGTTGCAACTCTCCAAGGCTGGCACTCAATCCGGCGAGCAAGCGTTCCTGCTCCGGGCTCGAATGACGGCGGCTGGCAACCACGGTAAACGCTTCGCCAGGTCCCGGCACGTCACGAACCTGAATTGCCACTGGCGTGCCGCCCGTGTCGCCGCGCCAGGCACCAAGCCCGGCTCCGCCGACGTAGAAGCGACCGTTGGTCGGCATCGTCACCACACCGAACACCACCCGGCCGTTCTCGATCAGCGCGATGTTGACGGTGAACTCTTCGCTGCCGCTGATGAACTCCTTGGTGCCATCCAGCGGATCCACCAGCCACCAGCGCTGCCAGCTCGCGCGCACGCTTTGCGGGATGTTGGCGTCCTCTTCGGACAGCACCGGAATGCTCGGATCCAGCGCTGTCAGGCCGGCCACGATCACGTGATGCGCGGCCATGTCCGCCGCCGTCACCGGCGAATCATCGGACTTGGCGGTGACGGCCACACCGGCACGCCAGAACGGCAGGATCGCCTCGCCGGCCCGCAGTGCCAGCTCGACCACCGGCGCCATCAACGGATGGGGAAAATTCATCGATATCTCACTCATGCCTGAAAAAATCCGCGCTGGGTAAGCAGGTCGCGGGTCAGGTATAACGCCGCCAGGGCGCGGCCCTCACTGAAATTCGGATTCTGCGCCAGCGCCGACAGTTCCCGCAGGTTGACCTTGTCCACACGCATCGGCTCGGGCTCATCGCCTTCGAGGCGCTCTTCGTACAAATCGGTGGCCAGCACCACCTGAATTTTCTGGCTCATGTAACCGGGGGACAACGACAGCTCGGTCAGATGCTCCAGTTGTCGCGCGCCATAACCGGCTTCTTCCTTGAGTTCGCGTTCGGCGGCAGCCAGCACGTCTTCGCCGGGTTCGATCAGGCCTTTGGGCAGCGACAGTTCATATTCGTCGGTGCCGCCGCAGTATTCCTCGACCAGCACGGCGTGCTCGGCATCGAGCATCGCCACGATCATGACCGCGCCATAGCCGGCGCCCTTGCCGACCAGCCGCTCGTAGGTGCGTTCCACGCCGTTGGAGAAACGCAGCTTCAGCTCTTCGACGCAGAACAGCCGGCTGGTGGCGACGATCTCGCGGGCGAGTACGGTGGGTTTCTGGCGCATGCAAAGCTCCTTGGCGTGAACGCGCTACTATAACGCGGCTTTTCCGATTGTTTGCGTCGGATATCTTTCTACCGTTCGAGACGTTGCCATGCCTTCATTACCGTGGTCCGACATCGATACCGTTCTGCTCGACATGGACGGCACATTGCTGGACCTGCACTTCGACAACCACTTCTGGCTGGAACACCTGCCGCAGCGCTACGCCGAACTGCACGGCGTGAGCCGGGCCATGGCGGAAATGGAATTGCAGCCGCTGTTCGAGCGCCATGCCGGTCAGTTGCAGTGGTACTGCCTGGACTTCTGGAGCGCGGAACTGAAGCTGTCGGTGCGTGAACTGAAACTGGAAACCGCCCACCTGATCGCCCTGCGCCCGGACGCCGACACCTTTCTGGAAGCGATCAAACGAGCCGGCAAACGCGTGGTGATGATCACCAACGCGCACCGCGATTCACTGTCGCTGAAACTGGAACGAATCGAACTGGCGCCATACTTTGAACGGCTGATCAGCTCCCACGACTACGGCTTTCCCAAGGAGAACCCGCAATTCTGGGACGCGTTACAGACCGACATCGACTTCGACCCGGCGCGTAGTCTGTTCATCGACGACACCTTGCCGATCCTGCGCAGTGCACGGAATTTCGGCGTGGCGCATCTGTTGGCCGTGAAAGAGCCGGACAGCCGCAAAGGGCCGAAGGACACCGGGGAGTTTGCGGCGGTCGAGGATTATCGGGATTTGATTGCGGGCCTGTAGACCGCATCGTCCCCATCGCGAGCAGGCTCGCTCCCACATTAGAAATACATTCCAATGTGGGAGCGAGCCTGCTCGCGATTGCGGTATCTGCGGTTATTCAGGAATACGCAGCGTCTGCCCCGGATAAATCTTGTCCGGATGTGACAGCAGCGGCTTGTTGGCCTCGAAGATTTTGTTGTACTGGTTGGCGTTGCCATACACCGCCAGGGAAATCGCGCTGAGGGTGTCGCCCTTCTTCACGACCACAAAACGCGCCGCCGCCACAACCGGCCCGGTCACGGTGATCTGGTCATCGACGCTGCCGACACCGGCAATGTTGCCCACTGCCAGAAGAATCTTCTCTTTCTCTTCCTGACTCGCCACTTCACCGGTAACGGTCACCTTGTCCCCGTCCACGGTTGCCTGGACATTCGGGTTACCCAGCCCGACCTTGCTGATGTGTTCCTTCAATTGCTCGCTGGCATTGGCGTTGCCGGGGGTCAGCAGGTCGAGCAGTTTCTCACCCGCTTCTTTCACAAAGCTCAAAAGACTCATGGCGCACACTCCTTGATTTGGGTTCCAGACGCCCAAGCCTAGACCACCCCGGACAAACCCGGTTCCAAGCCGACCAATGACCCTGCCGTCACTCAAGCGGTAGAATCGCCCACCCCTGCCAGCGCCCCGGAGCGAAGATGGACATCAAGCAGCTGAAATTCCTCATCGCCCTCGACGAAACCCGCCACTTCGGCCAGGCCGCAGCCCGCTGCCACATCACCCAGCCGACCCTGTCGATGCGCCTGCGCAGCCTCGAGGAAGAACTCGACCTGCCACTGGTCAACCGTGGCCAGCGCTTCGAAGGCTTTACCGCACCGGGCGAACGGGTGCTGGCCTGGGCGCGCACGGTACTGGCGGCCTACGACGGCTTGCAGGCGGAAGCGGCGGCCTGTCGCGGCAATCTGATCGGCACCCTGCGGCTGGGCGTGGTGCCGCTGTCGAGTTTCGATGCACTGCCTTTGATGCAGCGCCTGCACGCGCAACACCCAAACCTGCGCTTCGAACTGTCCTCGCTCAGCTCCGAACAGGTTCTGGAGCAACTGGCGAACAACCGCATCGACATTGGCGTGTCCTACCTGGACCGCCTCGACGGCGAGCGGTTTGAATCCCTGGCCTTCAGCGAAACGCAGATGGGCCTGCTCTACGACCAGCGGTTCTTCAACTTTGGTGAGGCGCCGTTGAGTTGGGAATCGCTGATCGAGCTGCCCCTGGGCATGCTCACCAGCGGCATGCATTTTCGCCAATCCATCGACCATAACTTCCACAGCCGTGGCCTGACGCCACAACCGTTGCTGCAAACCGACGCCGTTCACCAATTGTTGCAAGCTGTGCACGGCGGGCTGTGCTGCGCGGTGATGCCATTGGACGGCGGTCTGGAAAACCTCACGGATAACCTGCGCCTGCAACCCATCGAAAACGCCCAGACCCTTGCCCGACTAGGGCTGATCATGCGTCGCGGCGCCCCACGATCGGCGTTGGCCGAGGCCTGTTTCGCGCTTTATCAGAAATCACCAGCTGAGACTTGATCGACGGCATCTATCGAAGGATCGACACTAGCGATTAGACGCGACATCTTGCCGCGCCTAGTCTTAACGTTGATCAATCCGTCGGTGATGCCATGAACGCCAAGCGCCCGGCCTGCGCGGCGCCTGCTCTCGAAACGCCCGCGCCAGCCGCCAGTCAGACCTACATCTACAGCGATCTCCCCCTCGCGGAATCGGCCAGCACCGCGCTGGCCGAAGAAGTCGCGTTGGCGATTGCCTACAACGGCATCAGCCAAGCCGTCATGCTGGTCACGCCGACAGACCTTGAAGACTTCATCGTCGGTTTCAGCCTCGGCAGCGGCATCATCGAAGACGCCTCGGACATCTACGACCTGCAATTGACCGGCTCGGGCTCGGCGCAATACGCGCAAGTGACCATCGCCAACCGCGCCTTCTGGAACCTCAAGCAGCAGCGGCGGCAACTGGCCGGCACCAGCGGTTGCGGACTGTGCGGCGTGGAAGCGGTGGAGCAGGCGCTGCCTGACCTCAAGGTCTTGCCCGGTGCACCTTTGCCACCCGCCGAATGGCTAGATGGTTTGCGTCAGCGTATCGGCGCATTCCAACCGCTGGGTCAGCATTGCGGCGCAGTGCACGCGGCGGTGTTCATGAACGCCAGCGGTGAATTGCTGCTGGGCCGCGAAGACATCGGCCGGCATAACGCCCTCGACAAACTGATCGGCGGCCTGATCCGGCAAAAGATATCCACAGCCGGCGGCCTGGCAATTGTCACCAGCCGTTGCAGCCTCGAATTGATCCAGAAAGTCCTGCGGGCCAGGATTCAGACCCTGGTCAGCCTGTCCGCGCCCACCGGCCTCGCCGTGCAATGGGCCCGACGCCATAACCTCAATCTCATTCACCTGCCGCAGAAAAACGCGCCGCGGGTGTATAGCCCAGAAATGGAGAAACACCCGTGAGCCAACATCATCAAGCCGACCAGAAACCCGTTCCGCGCTACAAGCCTTACAAGGGCCCGGCCGGTGGCTGGGGCGCCCTGATCAGCGTGGCCCAGGCCTGGTTGACCAGCGACAACGCGCTGAAAAACCTGCGCATGATGCTCAAGACCAACCAGAACGGCGGCTTCGACTGCCCGGGCTGCGCCTGGGGCGACTCGCCGGAAAGCGGCATGGTCAAATTCTGCGAGAACGGCGCCAAAGCGGTGAACTGGGAAGCGACCAAGCGTCGGGTCGACGGCAAGTTCTTCGCCAAACACAGCGTCACCTCGTTGCTGGAGCAGAGCGACTACTGGCTTGAATATCAAGGTCGTCTGACCGAACCGCTGGTGTATGACGCCGAAACCGACCGCTACAAACCCATCAGCTGGGACGATGCCTACGCGCTGATCGGCAAACACCTGCAAGCGCTGTCGAGCCCGGATCAGGCCGAGTTCTACACCTCGGGCCGCGCCAGCAACGAAGCGGCGTATCTGTATCAACTGTTCGTGCGCGCCTTCGGCACCAACAACTTCCCCGACTGCTCGAACATGTGCCACGAGGCCAGCGGCGTGGCGCTGGCGCAGAGTGTCGGCGTCGGCAAAGGCACCGTGACCTTCGACGATTTCGAACACGCCGACGCGATTTTCGTCTGGGGCCAGAACCCCGGCACCAACCACCCGCGCATGCTCGAACCGCTGCGTGAAGCAGTCAAACGCGGCGCCCAGGTGGTGTGCGTCAACCCGCTGAAAGAACGCGGTCTGGAGCGTTTCCAGCATCCACAGCATCCGCTGGAGATGCTCACCAACGGCGACAAGCCGACCAACACCGCGTATTTCCGCCCGGCACTGGGCGGCGACATGGCGGTGTTGCGCGGCATGGCCAAGTTCCTGCTGCAATGGGAGCGCGACGCGCAGAAGGCCGGTGCGCCGGCGGTGTTCGATCACGACTTCCTCAATGAACACAGCGTCAACGTGCTCGAGTATCTGGGCGTTGTCGATGACACGCCGTGGGAGCAGATCGTCGCGCAATCCGGCCTGACCCTGGTGGAAATCGAGCAAGCGGCGCGCATGTACGCCAAAGGCAAGAACGTGATCATGTGCTGGGCGATGGGCATCACCCAGCATCGCCACTCGGTGCCGACCATCCAGGAAATCGCCAACCTGATGCTGCTGCGCGGCAACATCGGCAAGCCCGGCGCCGGTCTGTGCCCGGTGCGCGGCCACAGTAACGTGCAGGGCGACCGCACCATGGGCATCAACGAGCGTCCGCCGGTGGCGTTCCTCGATTCCTTGGAACGCCGCTTCCAGTTCAAGGTGCCACGTCACAACGGGCACAACGTGGTCGAAGCGATTCACGCGATGGCCGAAGGCCGGGCCAAGGTGTTCATCGGTCTGGGCGGCAACTTCGCCCAGGCCACGCCGGACAGCCCACGCACCTTCCAGGCCCTGAGCAACTGCGACCTGACTGTGCAGATCAGCACCAAGCTCAACCGCAGCCACCTGGCTCACGGCAAGGACGCGCTGATCCTGCCGTGCCTGGGTCGTACCGACATCGATATCCAGACCGAAGGCCCGCAGGCCGTCACCGTGGAAGACTCGTTCAGCATGGTGCACGCCTCAAACGGTCAGTTGCAGCCGCTGTCGAACCAGATGCGCTCGGAGCCGTCGATCATCGCCGGCATCGCCGCCGCGACCCTGGGCAGCAAACCGGTGGACTGGAACTGGCTGGTGGCCGACTACCGGCGTATCCGCGAACTGATCGCCGATACCATCCCGGGCTTCAAGGATTTCAACGAGAAGGTCAAGAACCCGGGCGGTTTCTACCTCGGCAACAGCGCCGGCGCGCGCAAGTGGAACACCACGTCAGGCCGGGCCAACTTCAAGCCGAACATGCTGCCCAAGGACCTGATCCACGAGCGCACTCGCGCTACCGGCAAACTGCCGGATCTGATCCTGCAATCGATGCGTTCCCACGATCAGTACAACACCACGATTTATGGTCTCGACGATCGTTATCGCGGGGTGAAGGGGCAACGTGATGTGCTGTTCGCCAACGAGGCGGACATCATTCGCCTGGGCTTCAAACCGGGGCAGAAGGCTGACATCGTGTCGCTGTGGGACGATGGTCGCGAGCGTCGGGTGAAGGGCTTCACGCTGCTGGCGTTCGATATCCCGGCGGGGCAGGCGGCGGCTTATTACCCTGAAGTGAACCCGTTGGTGCCGCTGGAGAGTACCGGCGATGGCAGCCATACGCCGACGTCGAAATTCATCGCTATCCGGTTGGAAGCGGCGAGTGAGACGGGGCTGATCATGGCCAAGTCGGCCTGATTCTGATCGCTCCCACGCTCTGCGTGGGAGCGAAGCCGTGGACGCTCCGCGTCCGAAAGTCAGACTCGATAGATCTCGCAGACACTTTTCAAACGCCCACAAAAAAGGCCGCTTTGTGATCAAAGCGGCCTGTCCGAAGTAGCTAAAGACCGGCGAAAATCGGTTAAGTTCCGCCCAAAAATCAGCAACTTGCAGAATTGTATACAGGTCGTGCTATTCGTCGGATTTTGATTGTCACGCCCATTCCAGAGCCTCAGGATCGCGCCGTCATCCCTTTGAGGCTCCTCTATGAAGTTCTCCTCGATTCTCTTGTTGTCCCTTGGCCTGGTCAGTGGCTTCGCTTCTGCCGGAGGCACCACCGAAGCAGGTGTGGGCGGCGCATTGGGCGGGGTTCTTGGCTCGGTCGTCGGTCAATCGCTAGGCGGCAGTACAGGTTCAACCATCGGCGCAGCCCTGGGCGGCGCGGGTGGTAGTGCGGTGGGCGCCGACAAGCGCAGCCGTGGCGAAGCAGCCATCGGCGGTGCGCTGGGCGCAGCCGGCGGCAACGTGGTCGGCCGCAGCATGGGCGGCACCACCGGCAGCCTGATCGGCGCAGCAGCCGGCGGCGGCGCGGGTGGCGCGCTGGGCAACTACATGGGCAACAAGAGCGATGACGACGATCGTCATTACGACCGTGGTCGTGACCGTCGCTACTACCGTGACGACCACCGTGGTCGCGGTCATGCCTACGGCCATCGCAAGCATCACAAGTACTATCGCCACCACTGAGGCGAAGGCTTGAAGAAAAATCGCAGCTCCCCCGGGCTGCGATTTTTTTTTGGCCTGTCACACCGTCAGGCGTTCCAGCGCATCGCGCAGCGGGGCCGGAATCGACACCGGCTGATTGGACGCCCGGTCGACGAATACATGCACGAAGCGCCCGGCGGCACAGGCTTCGCCCTCTCCTTCCTTGAACACCGCCAGTTCGTATTGCACCGAACTGTTGCCCAGCTTGCCGACCCGCAGGCCAATCTCGATTCGATCCGGAAAAGCGATCGACGCGAAGTAGTCGCAGGACGAACTCACCACAAATCCCACCACCTCGCCGTCATGGATATCCAGCCCTCCGACCTGGATCAGGTAGGTGTTCACCGCCGTGTCGAAGAAGCTGTAATAGGTAACGTTGTTGACGTGACCGTAGGCGTCGTTGTCATGCCAGCGCGTGGTGATCGGCTGGAAGTGTGGGTAATTGCTGCGTTGCGGCATCGGGTTGGACATCAGTGTCGATTCCTGAAGTGATCTGCTCAGTCTAAAGATAAAAACCCTTGCCGCGCGCCGCCAGCTCGCCGATCAATTGTGCCGGCCGCCAGTGATCACCCTGCCGGGTCTCCAGCGCCAGCAATCGCTTGTGAATATCGGCCAGCCCCTGATCGTCCGCCCAGGCCATCGGCCCGCCCCGCTCCGCCGGGAAGCCATAGCCATTCAGATAGACCTGATCGATGTCATGCGCCGACTCGGCAATCCCTTCCTGCAGGATCTTCGCGCCCTCGTTGACCAACGCCAGCAGGCATCGCTCAAGGATCTCCTCCGAGCCGATATCCCGCCGATGAAATCCCAACCCTTCGCTGACACTCAACACCAGCGCATCGACCTCGGGATCATGCTCGGCCTGACGACTGCCCGGCTCGTAGTGGTAATAACCGTTGCCGGACTTCTGACCGAAGCGACCCTGTTCGCACAAGCGGTTATCCACCTGAACCTCGGGCGCGTCCTGCCCCTTGCCGGCGAGCTCGCGGGCACGCCACTCGAGATCGATGCCGACCACGTCGTACATGCGAAACGGCCCCATGGCGAAACCGAAACTCTGCAACGCCGCATCGACCTGATGCGGATACGCCCCTTCGAGCAACATCTTGCGCGCTTCGAGCACATACGGATGCAGCATGCGGTTGCCGATAAAACCGTGGCAGTTACCCGACACCACACTGACCTTGCCCATGCGCTTGCCCAGCTCAAGCGCAGCCTCAAGCACAGCCGGTGATGTCTGCGCGCCACGGACTATTTCCAGCAACTTCATGATGTGCGCCGGGCTGAAGAAATGCAGGCCCAGCACTTGAGTCGGACGCCGTGTCGCGGCGGCAATGGCGTCGATGTCCAGCGCCGAGGTATTGCTCGCCAGCAGCGCTTCGGGCTTCAGCACGCCATCGAGCTCGCGGAAGATCTTCTGCTTGAGCTCAAGATTCTCGTACACCGCTTCGATCACCAGGTCGACATTGCGGATCGCCACATAGTCTGGCGCCGCACTGATACGGGCAATCCGCGCATCGGCCTCGGCCTGGTCGATCCGTCCCTGTCGCACGTTGTGCGCGTAGGTATCGGCCACGGTGGCCAGCGCCTGCTCGAGCATCTGTGGATTGTTATCGACCCACTGCACCGACACGCCGGCGTTGGCCAGGCACATGACGATGCCGCGGCCCATGGTGCCGGCGCCGATCACGGCGGCCTGCTGAATAGCGAAGGATGTCTGGCTCATGTTGTTCTCTTGTTGGCGATCCGAAGACAGCCATCACCATAGTCAGCCACCGGGCATTTTTGAAGTTCATTGCCGTGATGATCGACATTCACCAGATGGATTCGAGACCTCACAGATGCGCCTGAGCCCAGGCCCGAACCTCCGCGTAGGGATATTCTTCCAGCGCCGCAAACCCGGAAATGGCCCGGGCCTTTAGCTTGGTAAACAACGGTACGCTGATTCCGCACAGGAACCGGGTCAACCGCTCCGCCGACGGAGCGCTGCCAGCGTGCTGCTGGTGCCTGTGGATAAATTCTCCACACAACTCCGTAAAGTTTTTATCCACAAGCGCCGGCAATTCCGGCGGCGCCGGCAGCCGGGCGACTTGCCCGTGACACACCGAGCAATGTCCGCACTGCTGCGGTGCATTGTGATCGCCAAAATATTCGGCCAGCCGATATCCGAGGCATCGCTCGGTGGCGAACAGCTCGAGCATGGCGTGAATCCGCGCCACTTCGGTTTGCTCATGGCGGGTGAAATAGTCATGCAGTTCAGCGCTCAGGGCCTGGCTGTCGAAATCGCTGCGCTGGACGTTGTAGACCTCGGTCATTTGCTTGCTCTCAAGCTCGACCCAGCCCTTCTCCTGAAAGTAATCCAGCGCCTTCACCACCCGGTTGCGCTCGGCGGAATACTGCTCGTACATCGCCTCGAAATTCACCGTGGCCCAGGTGCGTGCGCGGCTTGAGGTCTGGATGATCGCGGCGACGAAATCCCTCCGTTCACCTTCGAAACGCTCAAGCAACGCCTCGGGTTCCAGCAGGTATTTGAAGCGATACTCGGCGTAGTACGCGTAGCGCGGGGCAATCAGTCCTCGCAGCTCCAGTTGCACCAGCAACGTCTTCAAAGGCAACGAACGAATGTTGCTCTGGTCCGCCAGCGGCCCGAGCAGAAATTCCCATTGGCCTTCGGGCGCGGCGGCCTGCAACTCGTCGAGCACATGACGAATGCCGTCCTGTTCCGGCGTGTCGCCATACACGAAGTTTTCCAGCACGTTGAGGCTGTCGCGGTTGGCCAGCACCAGGCAGTCGGAGGGCTGCCCGTCACGTCCGGCGCGGCCGATTTCCTGGCTGTAGTTTTCGATGGATTTGGGCAGGTCGAAATGCACCACGTTGCGGATGTCGCTCTTGTCGATGCCCATGCCGAAGGCAATGGTGGCGACGATGCAATTGGACTGCCCGCCCATGAAGCGCTTCTGGATCCCGTCCCGTTGCTCATGGGGCAAACCGGCGTGATAAGCCTCGGCCTGAATGCCATTGCGCTCAAGATGTTCGGCAATCTGCTCGGCGGTTTTCTGCAGCGTGACGTAGACGATGCTCGGCTGCCCCGCGCGCTCGCTCATCCACTCCACCAGCCGTCGGCGCTTGTCCTGCCCACGCACCGGCTCGACCAGCAGATTGAGGTTGGGTCGATAGAAACCGGTGGTCACCACATCTTCTGCCGCGATGGCGAATTTCGCCTGCATGTCGGCGATCACTTTCGGCGTTGCCGTGGCAGTCAGCAGCAGGGTTTGCGGGATGTTGAACTGGCGCTGGTAGTCCGGCAGTTTGAGGTAGTCGGGGCGGAAGTTGTGGCCCCATTCGGAAATGCAGTGCGCCTCATCCACCACCAGCAGCGAGATCGGCACCTGCTGCAAAAAATTGCGAAAGCGCTCGTTCTTCAAGCGCTCCACGGAAATCATCAGGATCTTCAGTTCGCCGGAACGGGCACGTGCCATCACATCATTGGCATCTTCGCGGCTCTGCGCCGAATCGATGCTGCCTGCCGAAATCCCGTGTCGTCGCAAAAACTCGAGCTGATCCTGCATCAGCGCCAGCAGCGGCGAGACCACCAGCGTCAGGTGTGGCAACAAGAGCGCCGGCACCTGGTAACAAAGGGACTTGCCGGAGCCGGTGGGAAATATCGCGGCGGCCGAACGCCCGGCGAGAACGGCGCTGATCGCAGTCTCCTGGCCGGGTCGAAACTGTGGATAACCGAAAACCTGTTCCAGGGTGTTGTGCATTCGCTGTCACTCCGTTGACCGCTGTGATGCCAACAGCCTAGCGGGCGATCGCAGCGCGTCGAGAAAAGGTCGGGGTCAAATCGATACGGGATGATACCCGACGACCTCCAGCCTTTGGCCAACGTCGTGACGGCGGGACTGTGACGGCGGGACTACGGCTGCAACACCGCCACTCGCAATTGCTCGTTCAATAGTTGCTCGTGCACGCCCTGGCTTTTGCTGGCCCACAGTGCATGGGCCGGGCTGATATCACCAGTGAATGCCGCCGCCAACTGACGCAGGTCGGCGACACTGCGCACCCGAGGACAGAACGCTTGCTCGTCGCAGTTCTGGCTGGCGTTGCGATAGGTGGTGAGCAAACGATCCCATAGGCCGTCACGCACCTGGCGGATCGACTTGAGCTGCACATGCGGCACGCCCAGACGTTGTTTCAGCCCGGACTCATCCAGGCCTTCGCTGGCCAGCAGTGCCTTGCCGAACATCAGCACTTCGGCGCGGGACGCCGTGTCGATGCTGGCCTGGGTCGTGAGTGCGTCCGGCCATTCGGTGCGCTCCACTTGCGTGAGCACCAGCCCATTGCCCGCCTCGGAGGCCAACGCCAAACGACAACCACTGGCCCATAGCAAAACGATCGAGGCCATTCGTAGCCACTGCATACCTAATTCCCTTTAAGTCTGTGTCGGACGTTTGGAAACACCCCACGGATTCTGGCGCGCACCATACAGATCTTTAACGGGAATCGCCCGACAAACACGTAGGAAATTTCGCCCATCAGGGTTTGGCTGTGAAAAAGCCGCAAAAACGCGTAGGGCAAATGCCCGAACCCCGGAAAAACCCCTACGAATTCTGTCCATTGTGGCTGTCTTGTCCCACTCGACGGCGCCCTTCTATAGTGGCCGGCGCGACTGAAAACACTGTGTCGGCCCGCCGAAGCGACTTCGTAAAGGACACACCTCAATCATGAACATGTTCACACCGCTGAATACTCGTTTTCGCCCTCTCAAGACCTGCGACGGCGACAACCCGGTCATGGTCATCGACACCGCAGCATCACCGGGTGATTTGCTCAATGCCGCCGATCAACGCCTGCGTGCCGCCAGTGATCTGCTGGAAACTCTTTACTGCCTGTGTTTCAAACAAGCCGACGTGAAAGATATCCCCAACATCGTCAATGCGCTTTATTTGTTGACGCAGGACGGCTGTGACTTGTTGGAAGTTGCCAGACAACGAATAAATAGTTAAAGCCAGCTGACCAACTTACAAAGCTCGCAACAACCCATCACTTCCATTACAACAAAGATCGGAACTAGCCTGTTTGCTCTTACATCAACCAAGAGCAACAACATGACTACGCTGACTATTTTCTTTTGCGGTACGGGTTCGACAAAGTTTGATGACACCCACGAAAACTATTGGGACGGTGAATTGGTTTCCACACTTGCCTCTCATCACGTTGGCCGCGAGTTCGCCGAATGGATCGTGGTCGATGGCCCCGGCACCAGCAACCTGCAAGCTGATGAACTGTTCACAAAATCCAAGGACTACGGCCTCAGCGGTACCTTGTTCGGCAAGGGTTGGGAGGAAAACGTCCTGCACGCGATGAACATCATCAAAGGCAAGTGCGACTGGCAGCGCGAAAAACTGACAGAGGCGGAATACAACCGCCTAAAAGCCGCCGGCATTCCGATTGAAGATGTAAAAGTCGAAGGTTCCTGGCTGTGGCGCAAATATAACTATGGCGATCGCAGCGTCACGCAACAGAAGTTACAGGAACAGATTATTAAAACCTTTCGCAAGGACGGTGTTATTCCAACAAAAGTCAATCTGGTGGGCTGGAGCCGCGGCGGTATCAGTTGCCATATGCTGGCCAATGCCATGTTCAACGACAGTGCACTGAAAAACATTCCAGTGAATATCTTTGCCATCGACCCGGTACCAGGTATTGGCAACTTTCAGGACCAACGGGTAAAGCTCAACAGCAACGTAAAAGAATATGTGGGTTTCTATGCGCGGGATGAGCGCTCCAAGGGCTTCAGTTGCGTCATCCCGCAAACCGCGACCGGCACCAAGACCAGCATCTTCCCCATGCCCGGCCGTCACGCCACCCTGGTCGGCAACGCCTCCGCCGACGGCAACAGTGGTCCAAAAGTGCTGGCCGAACCCGGCCTCATCGTCCGCCACTTTGCCGAGGTCTGCCTGAAACGCTGGGGCACCGCCCTCGACAAAAACCTAAACCTCACCGACGCCGACCTGCGCAACCATGCCGCCACCATCGTCAACGCGGCAGCGAAATACAAGGCGATGGAGAAGTGCTCCTACACCTGGTTCACCGAGCTGGATCAGGGCGAACGGTACGTTTCGCTGGGGAGCAAAGGCGTTCCGTTTTCCACGGTGAAAGGCACGATCTACAGCCCGGCGACCGGGCTGACCACGAGTGTGCTGGATGTTGAGGGGTATCGGGCGATTCGTTGAAAACCGTGATTGAACTGTAGGAACGGCCTGCCGGAATCTGCATCCCGTTCCTACACGCAGCGGCGCCTTGTCTTCTATCGGCGCCAGTGGGCTGAAACCTATAGTTGTGACTGTCGCTGCCAATTCAGCGACTCGGGCTTGGTCACCCGAATGGATCATGCATTCGCGTCCGCTGTATGCTGCCGGCACTCAATTGCCAGCAGCGTTATGGTGGCTGTGTTTGGGACGCTTTCGAGCGTGCCGGGTATGTGCATGATCCTCACCGGTTGACCAACCCGAACACAGTCGCCTCCAGTCGCTTGGTCACGATGTGGTGGCTTCATTCGAAGCAATTGAGGATCTAAAGAATGAAATCATGGAACGAGCTCCACTCCGATCGCTACCGCCCACTCGACTCCAACCTCACCGACACCAAGCCCCTCGTCATCGACACCGAAGCCAACCCGCAAGACATCCTCGAATGCGCCGTCCAGCGCCTGCGCGCCTCAAGCGACCTGCTGCAAACCCTCTACTGCCTCTGCTTCAAACACGCCGACGTAGAAGACATCCCGCACATCACGCACGCGCTCTACCTTCTCACCAAAGACGGCTATGACCTGCTCCAGGTCGCCCAGCAACGAATGCTCAACTGGAAAGCGCCGGCCTGACGAATTCCTCGGCAGGCGTGTTCACAGCTAGAACTGTCTGCCCCTATCTCGAACACTGACGCTGACATCTCCGGCGCGAAACTTAAGGATCAGAATTTTGCAAACTATTATTGATTGCGTACGATGGGAGCCATTGTTCAACCAAGGGCTTGCCTTCATGACCACTGAAACCATTGATCACAGCACTCTCACGCGGCTGTTTGAGAACGGTTCGATCAGTAGCGCACATATCGTCGCCAAACCCGGTGGCTGGTCGATTCAGATTCAGCAAGGAAGCAAAGAATACTCATTGACCGCACAACGCAGTGGCCAGGTACGTCTGTTCAAGCGGCTTGAAACACTGGTGACCTACCTGCAAGGAGTGGGCATCAATCACTTCGATGTGGACGCCTCCAGTTACGACCCCCTACAGATAAAAACCTATGCTCGCCCTGATCGCGCCGAAGCGATGAAACAAGCTCATGAAGCAGCTGCGTATGAAGAATGGGTCAAGCAACAGGTACAAATCAGCATTGATGACCCAAGACCCAGCGTCAGCGATGAAGACGCTCGCAGGATATTTGCCGCCAAACGGGATGCCCTTCGTCAGCGAGCACGTTGATGAGGTTGGTCTGGCGCCAAGAAGCGCTGGATAACCGAGACAACATCATGGAGCGTATCAGCCAGGAAAATCCCGTTGCAGCGATTGAACTCGATGAGGCCTTCGAACTGAAAGGAGAAAGCGCTCGCCAGCACCCAGCCCTGTACCGAAAAGGTATCGCGGAAGGTACCCGCGAAATCGTCGTCACTCCAAACTACGTCATCATCTACGCAATCAAAGTTGATGTTGTGGAAGTACTACGAGTGCTGCATACCAGACGGCAATGGCCATGATGGCTGGAGAGAAAATGCTCAGGGGATTCGCGGCTCCTTAAGTAGCATTATTCTGGCTGTTTAACGCGGATTGTGCGGGAATAATGGCAGTTGATCTGACAATGAAATCCAACCCGTCACCCACAAAAAAGCCGCCCTCAAGAGGCGGCTTTTTCATTCACCAGAACTAAGTCTTACAACTTAGGCCCGGCAGCCTTGATCGCGTCGCTCACTTCGAACTTCTTGAAGTTCTCGATGAACAGACCGGCCAGTGCTTTGGCAGCTTCGTCGTACGCAGCCTTGTCAGCCCAGGTGTTGCGTGGGTTGAGCAGGTTGGTTTCGACGCCCGGTACGGCCAGTGGCACGTCCAGGTTGATGGTGTCCAGGTGCTCGGTGGCTGCACCGATCAGCGCGCCGCTCTGGATCGCTGCGATCACTGCACGAGTGGTCGGGATGTTGAAGCGTTTGCCGACGCCGTAGCCACCGCCGGTCCAGCCGGTGTTGACCAGGTAGACCTTGGAGCCGAAGCCGCGGATGCGCTTGATCAGCAGTTCAGCGTATTCGCCGGCCGGACGCGGGAAGAACGGTGCGCCGAAGCAGGTGGAGAAGGTCGACTTGATGCCGCTGCCCGAACCCATTTCAGTCGAGCCCACCAGTGCGGTGTAGCCGGACAGGAAGTGGTAGGCCGCTTGTTCTTCGTTGAGGATCGACACTGGCGGCAGGACGCCGGTCAGGTCGCAGGTCAGGAAGATCACAGCGTTTGGCTCGCCGCCCAGGTTCTTCTCGGAACGCTTGGCAACGTGCTCCAGCGGGTAGGCCGCGCGGCTGTTCTGGGTCAGGCTGACATCGGCGTAGTCGGCGTGCTTGGCGTCGTCGATCACGACGTTTTCCAGTACCGCGCCGTGCTTGATGGCTTTCCAGATGACCGGCTCGTTCTTCTCGGACAAGTCGATGCACTTGGCGTAGCAACCGCCTTCGATGTTGAAGACAACGCCTTCGCCCCAGCCGTGCTCGTCGTCACCGATCAGGTAACGGCTTTCGTCGGCGGACAGGGTCGTCTTGCCGGTGCCCGACAGACCGAAGAACAGGGTCACGTCGCCTTCTTCGCCGATGTTGGCAGCGCAGTGCATTGGCAGCACGTCAGCGGCCGGCAGCAGGAAGTTCTGCACGGAGAACATGGCTTTCTTCATTTCACCGGCGTAACGCATGCCGGCGATCAGCACTTTCTTCTGGGCGAAGTTGATGATCACGCAACCGTCGGAGTTGGTGCCGTCACGCTCAGGCACGCACTCGAAGTTGGCGACGTTCAGCACTTGCCACTCTTCGCGACCGGCCGGGTTGTACTGGGCCGGGTTGATGAACAGGCAACGACCGAACAGGTTCTGCCAGGCAGTCTGGGTGGTCATCTTCACGGCCAGGTAGTGATCTTCGGCCGCGCCTACATGCACGTGGGAAACGAAATGCTCTTGCGCGTTGTTGAATGCTTCAACACGAGCCCACAGCGCGTCGAACTTGTCGGCCGGGAACTTGCGGTTGATCGGGCCCCAGGCAATGGCAGCCTGGGTGGAAGGCTCTTCAACGATGAAACGGTCGACTGGCGAACGGCCGGTGCGGTGACCGGTGCGAACAACCAGAGCGCCGGTATCGGCAAGCTCGCCTTCACCGCGGTTCAGGGCTTCTTTTACCAGATCATCAACACTCAGATCGGTGTACACGGCGTTATTGGCTTGCGTCATGAGGTTCCCCGTCGGCCAGTGGCCGAGTGTGCTCCAAACGTTTTGTAGTAGAAAGTCGTGCACTACTACCGCGAAAAAAGTGGGCCGGATTATGCCAGAAAAGCCCAAAAAGAGTAGGGCCCTCCCGTCGTAACGGCGTAATTCCGTCGTTGAGCAGTGAATTTACCTGCGCTGAACCGTTTTAGTGCCGGGTATCTGACGGCGTCTCGACGCCCGCTCCAGCGAACAATTGAGCGATATCTGCCGCATCGAACAGGTAGCGCTGGTTGCAGAACTGGCAATCGATCTCGACTTTTCCACCTTGCTCGGCCACCAGCGCCTGCGCATCTTCCAGCCCCAGGCTGACCAGTGCATTGCCCGAACGCTCGCGGGAGCAGCTGCAGTGGAAGCGCAGTGTCTGCACATCGAACAGACGAACCTGCTCTTCATGGTAGAGGCGATGCAGAACCGTTTCGTTGTCCAGGCTCAACAGTTCATCAGCGGTCAGGGTGTTGCCCAGCGCGGTGATGTGCTGCCAGCTGGCGGCGCGCTCTTCTTCGTCTTTCAGGCGATCGGCCGGCAGTTGCTGCAGCAGCAGACCACGGGCACGACGGCCATCGGCGCACAGCTTGAAACGAGTGCCGACCTGTTGGGACATGACGAAATAGTTGGTGAAACAGTCGGACAGGGTTTCGCCGTCGAGGTCGACGATGCCCTGGTAACGCTGGCCGGCGATCGGGTCGACGGTCAAGGCCAGGACACCGTTCGGCATTAGATCACCGAGGGTCGCGTCGGCAGGAATCTGCTCGGCGTGATAACGCGCCAGGCCGCGGATTTCGCGCTCGCTGGAGCATTCGATCATCAGCAGCGGAATCGGGCCTTCGGAACGGGCCTGAAGAATCAGCAAGCCATCGAATTTCAGGGTGCCCACCAGCAACGAGGCGGCCGCCATCAGTTCGCCCAGCAATTGCGCAACCGGCTCCGGGTACGGGTGCTTGGCGAGCACTTCGGCATAGCTGCGCTCCAGCGACACCAGTTCGCCGCGCGTGTCGCTGTCATCGAAGATGAAGCGTTGGGTGTAATCGGTATCGAGGAAATCGGTCATAGGTCTGGGTATCTGAATGTGATGACAAAATGGTTACAAAGAATGAAAATCCCGCGCTTCTGGCATCCTTTTTGATGCCGATGTTCAGCCACGGGAGGCATTTTATGAACAATCCGGGTTTGTTCCAATCAAGGTGGAACCTCGGCCGGCTGGTTCTGTGCAACATCGTGCCATTGGCACTACTGGCTTTCTGGTTATGGCCTACGGGCCAGATGCTGTGTGTGATTTTCGACGAGTGGCTGTTCCGCTCACTCAATGCACCGCTGGCCAGCAACCCCATATGGCTCCACATCTGGGCAATTGCAAGTCTGCGACCGTTCGACATCGTCGTCGGCCTGATTCTGCTAGCGCTGCTTATCAAGGGCGACTGGGTGTTCAGGGCGATTGACGTGCGTCGCGCCTTTTTCGGATTTTTTTCGATCCTGCTGCTGATGGTGGTGATCCGCGCGCTGTTTTCCAAGTTCGCCGATCACATGGGCTGGCAGCACAGCAGCCCGTCGATGGTGCTCGAAGGTGCCGTGCATATCAGCGATTACTTCCCGCATCTGGAGAAGACCTGGGAACTGAAGGATCGCTCTAGCCAGAGTTTCCCCGGTGACCATGCTTCGGTGCTGCTGATCTGGGCGCTGTTCATGGGCGTGTTCAGCCGTACGGCTGGTCAGTTTCTGGTGATCTGGGGTCTGGCACTGCTGTTCATGTTGCCGCGTCTGGTCGCCGGTGCTCATTGGGGCCAGGACGATTATATCGGCGGCATGCTGCTGGCGGTGTGGGCACTGGGCTGGGGTTACTACACGCCGTTTGCTTATCACGCGGCGAACTTCTGGTTGAAGGTCACGGCGCCGGTTTTCCGGCTGCTGGGCAAACTGCCGATGGTTTCGCGGATGAGTGTGGTGTCCGCGCAGTAATCAACGGTTACTGAAAAAAACGCAGCCGCCGGCGGGTCTTGAACCCAGGCCGGCAGGCTGCGTTTTTTTATTCGCCGCTACTGTTCCCACGAAATTTAAACAGATCCCGGCGCTGCTTCTTGCTCGGTTTGCCGTCGGTGGTCACGCCCAAGGCGCCCGCCTTGCGCATCGCCGCAGCCGCTTCACGTTTGGCAATACTCGCCTCGGTCTCGGCATACAGCGTCTGCGCCTCAGGTGCACCGCGACGCACGATCGACAGGGCCTGAACCACAACGGTCTTCTCGTCGAAGCCCGTGCGAATCTCGAACTCATCGCCAATGCGTGGCTCTTTGCCAGGCTTGCAGCGCTCTCCCCGACAATGCACCTTGCCGCTCTCGATGGCAGCCTTGGCCAAAGCGCGAGTCTTGAAAAAACGCGCGGCCCACAGCCACTTGTCGAGACGGACCTTGTCGTCCTCTTCCTGTTTTTGCGCCATATGAATTCCTCGTTCAGCCAGTAGTCGGAACTGTACTACCGATTCTGTCGGGCGCAAGAATCCGGCCCTCCAGATAAACTGTGATCTTCGCCGGTTCAACGGCATGGAGTGATCGAGTGACCAAATTTCCGTCTTCATTGACCTCGCCCAAATCCGGGTGCCTGGGCTGCCAGCAAAGCGAGCCGCTGGGCTTCGATTTTTCGTTCGCTTATCAGCCCATCGTGGATCTGCGTGACGAGTCGGTGTACGCCTACGAGGCACTGGTTCGTGGTGCGGCTGGTGAAGGCGCTTTAACCGTGTTGGATCAGGTTACAGAAGATAACCGCTACCGTTTCGACCAGCTCTGCCGGACTCGCGCCATCGAAGGCGCAGCCGAGCTTAATATGCAGACACACTTGTCGATCAACTTCATGCCCAACGCCGTCTATCGTCCAGAGTTATGCATTCGCAGCACCCTGGAGGCTGCCAGAAAACACAATTTCCCGATCGACCGGCTGATTTTCGAAACACTGGAAAGCGAGCACGTAGATAACTATCGCCATTTGACCAATATTCTGCGTGAATACCGCGAATTCGGCTTCAAGACGGCCATCGACGATTTCGGTGCCGGCTATTCGGGGCTCAATCTGCTGGCCGATTTCCAACCGGACCTGATCAAGCTCGATATGGCGCTGATCCGCGATATCGACCGTGACCGTGTTCGTCAGGCTATCGTTCGGGGGATTGTCACAATCTGTGCGGAGTTGGACGTTACAGTCATCGCCGAAGGCATAGAGAGTGCGGGTGAACGGGATTTCCTGGCGGACTGCGGAATATTTCTGATGCAGGGTTACTGGTTCGCCAGACCCGCATTCAAAGCGTTAGCCCAGGTGTCCCCTGAAGCGTGGACGCGTTAATCGTTGGTTTTTCCATTGAAGACATTTGACCATTTGACCGTTATCGGTCTGCGCGAGTGGGTGGCGCTTCCGGATCTGGGAGTCGCCGGCCTTCGGGCAAAAATCGACACCGGCGCCAGCACCTCCAGCCTGCATGCCACCGACATCGAGCCGTTCGAACGTGACGGCGAGAAGTGGGTGCGCTTCACCGCGCACCTGGGCACCGTCGTGCAGTTACGCCATCGGCGATGCGAAGCGCCGCTGGTGGCACGCAAGACTATCAAGAGTTCGAACGGTCAGGCCCAGGTGCGCTACGTGATCAGCACCACCCTGGCCTTGGGTGACCGGGTCTGGCCAATCGAGTTCACCCTCGCCTGCCGCAAGTCCATGCGCTATCGCCTGTTGCTCGGTTCCAAAGCCCTGATCGACGGCCAGCTGGTGGTCAATCCGGGCATCAAATATGTACAAGACAAGCCGGTGTTCCCGGTATCTACCTCCTCCACAGGTGTTGCATGAAGATCGCTGTGCTGTCGCGGAACCCGCGTCTGTATTCCACCCGCCGTCTGGTCGAAGCCGGAACCGAACGCGGGCATGAAATGGTGGTGATCGACACCTTGCGCGCCTATATGAACATTGCCAGCCACAAACCGCAGATCCACTACCGTGGCAAACCGCTGGAGGGTTTCGACGCAGTGATCCCGCGGATCGGCGCGTCGGTGACGTTTTATGGCTGCGCCGTGTTGCGCCAGTTTGAAATGATGGGGGTGTTTCCGCTCAACGAATCGGTGGCCATCGCCCGCTCGCGGGACAAGCTGCGTTCGTTGCAGCTGCTGTCACGACGGGGCATCGGCCTGCCGGTGACCGGGTTCGCCCACTCGCCGGACGACATTCCCGACCTGATCGACATGGTCAACGGTGCGCCGCTGGTGATCAAGGTGCTGGAAGGCACCCAGGGGATCGGCGTGGTGTTGTGTGAAACCGCGACGGCGGCAGAGTCGGTGATCGAGGCGTTCATGGGCCTGAAGCAGAACATCATGGTGCAGGAATACATCAAGGAGGCCGGCGGCGCCGATATCCGCTGCTTCGTGGTCGGCGACAAGGTGATCGCGGCGATGAAGCGTCAGGCCAAGCCCGGCGAGTTCCGCTCCAACCTGCACCGGGGCGGCAGCGCCAGCCTGATCAAAATCACCCCGGAAGAACGCATGACCGCGTTGCGTGCAGCCAAGGTCATGGGCCTGGCGGTGGCGGGTGTGGATATCCTGCGCTCGAACCACGGGCCGCTGGTGATGGAAGTGAACTCGTCACCGGGGCTGGAAGGGATCGAAACCACCACGGGCAAGAACGTGGCGGGGATCATCATCGAGCATCTCGAGAAGAATGGCGGGCCGAACATGACCCGCACAAAAGGCAAGGGATAAAAAACAGCGGCGAGCTACAAGCTGCAAGTGGCGAGTAAAAGCCGCTGTAGCTTGTAGCTTGAAACTTGCCGCTTGAGGCTGCCGTTAAACGGCATCTCTTGGCAGCATCAATCCCAGCGGCAATCGAACCCGTGCTTCCAGTCCGCCACCGGAGCGGTTGCGCAGTTCGACATTGCCGCCGTGCATCGACGCAATCCGCTTCACGATCGCCAAGCCCAGCCCGGTGCCCTTCCCGCCCCGGGCACGATCGCCACGGGTGAACGGGTTGAAGATCGCCTCAAGTTCGGAAGGATCGATCCCCGCCCCACGGTCCATCACGCTCAGCACCACATACGGCGCACTGGTGTCACCGGATACATACGCCGCGACGTCCACGCTGCCGCCAGCATGATTCAACGCGTTGCCAATCAGGTTGTTCAGCAAGCGCTTCATCGACACCCGACGCAACGGAAACGGCTGGATCGGCTCCAGGCGCAGGCGCACTTTCTCTTCGGTCTGGTTATAGGGCGCCGCCACTTCACGCACCAGATCGCTGAGATCCACCTCCTCCACCGACTCGTCCCGACCATCACGAATGAAGGCGAGGAACTGGTCGAGGATCGCGTCCATGTCTTCGATGTCACGCACCATGTCGTCGGTCAGGTCGGTGCGATCGCCCATCAACTCCAGTGACAGCCGCAGACGGGTAAGCGGCGTCCGCAGGTCATGGGATACCCCCGCCAGCATCAGCTCACGCTCGCGACCGGCCTGCTCGACGTCTTCGGCCATCTGGTTGAAGGCGCGATAAACCTCGGCCATTTCGCTGGGGGTGTCGCTGATAGGCAGGCGCACGCTGCGGCCCTGGCCGAGTTGCCGGGCAGCGTAGACCAGACGCTTCAGTGGCTGGTTGAGCTGGCTGACAAAAATCCACGCAGACGCCGTGGACAGCAGGCCGATCGCCAGGAACCAGCCGAGCACGTTCCAGATTTTCTGGCCACGCAACGGGTGTGGATACAGCGGGACTTTCAGCCAGCCATCCCCCAGGCTCGGCGCGCGAACCCACAAGGCCGGCGGCGAGTGCATGCGCAAGCGCACTTCGGTGTCGGCACCCAGTTCCGCCTGCATCTGCCGCTGGTAGATTTCGCTGTACGGCCAGTGCTGTTCGCCTTCCGGCACACCGGCACCGACCACGCGGATCAGGGTCGCGGCATCGGCGATTTTCGCGCGGTTCTCTTCGTCGGCGGCCCAGTAGGCACGCAACGTCAGGGCGACGCCGTGACTGTATTGGCGATCCACCAGCACGTCCTCGTTCATCAACAGATAAACCAGGGTCAATGCCTTGGAAAACAATACGACGATGAGCACCAGCCACAGGGTGCGGGAGAAAAAACTTTGGGGGAACCAGACGGGGGTTTTCATGGATAACCGCTACACACTTGCAGGAGCGAGCAATGCTCGCATATTGCGGATTGCGAGTCTGCGCTGACGGCGTTTCCGACCGTTTCCCGCAGACCCGCTCCTACAAATCACCCATCACTTGGTGGAGTTGCCATCCGGCACGAACACGTAGCCGACACCCCAGACGGTCTGGATGTAGCGCGGCTTGGACGGATCGGGTTCGATCATCCGGCGCAGACGGGAAATCTGCACGTCGATGGAACGCTCAAGGGCATCCCACTCACGGCCACGGGCCAGGTTCATCAGCTTGTCGCGGGTCAGCGGCTGACGAGCGTTCATCACCAGGGCCTTGAGTACCGCAAACTCACCGGTGGTGAGCATGTGCACTTCGTCGCCGCGCTTGAGTTCGCGGGTAGCCAGGGACAGCACGTAATCGCCGAACGTGACGTTTTCTTCTTCACTGCCCGGCGCGCCCGGCACCGGCGCGGCCTGACGGCGCAGCACGGCTTTGACGCGAGCCATCAGCTCGTCCGGGTTGAAGGGCTTGGCCAGGTAATCGTCGGCGCCCAGTTCCAGGCCCTTGATACGGCTCAGTTCGTCGCCCTTGGCGGTAAGCATGATGATCGGAATCTGATTGTTCGCGCCCCGCAGGCGGCGGCAAGCGGTCAGGCCGTCTTCGCCCGGCAGCATCAGGTCGAGGACGACCAGGTTGAACACTTCACGCGACAGCAGACGATCCATCTGCTCGGTATTCGGTACGGCGCGGGCACGGTAGCCCTTGCTGACGAAAAAGCGTTCCAGCAGGCTGCTCAGCCCCGGATCGTCGTCAACGATGAGAATTTTTTCGCCTTCAGCAGTTTGTGCAGTGCTGCTCATTGGATGCTCCTTTTAGCTCGGCGCGCATTATGGCGTAGCTGCCGTTATACGCACCGTGTGCATTGTTAGCAGATTTTTCCTTCACTGCCAGAAAACCGGGGCTTGTGCCTACAGACTGCGTCGCCCCCGAATGACAGAACGCTGGTTATAATGCGCGGCCTTTTGTGTCAGGCAACGTCTGAATCGTTACCGCAGGTGGCCGTCCCTTATTTTCATGGGCGCCGCAGTAATTGTTCGATTTCACGGGTCAATGGGATGCCTTTTGACCCAGGCAGCGGCCAGCATCAAGCCGCCCTACCAGACTCCGGGCCTTTATTTACGCGCCTGCGAGACTGCTTTCACAATTTGTCAGGTGGTTTTATGGACAGCATCAACAGCCGCATCGCCGAGGAACTCGGCGTACGCCCACAACAGGTCGAAGCGGCCGTCGCGCTACTCGATGAAGGCTCTACCGTTCCCTTCATCGCCCGTTACCGGAAAGAAGTGACCGGCAGCCTCGATGACACCCAACTGCGTCATCTGGAAGAGCGTCTGCGCTACCTGCGAGAACTCGACGAACGGCGCATCAGCATTCTTTCCAGCATTCAGGAGCAGGGCAAACTCACCCCTGAGCTGGAGCGCGAAATCAAACTCGCCGACACCAAGACCCGCCTCGAAGACTTGTACCTGCCGTACAAGCAGAAGCGCCGCACCAAGGGCCAGATCGCCCTGGAAGCCGGCCTCGGCGAACTGGCCGACGGCCTGTTCAACGACCCGTCGCTGACCCCGGAAACCGAAGCCGCGCGCTTCGTCGACGCCGAAAAAGGCGTGGCCGATGCCAAGGCTGCACTGGAAGGCGCCAAGTACATCCTCATGGAGCGCTTCGCCGAAGACGCCAACTTGCTGGAAAAACTGCGCACCTACCTGAAGCAGGAAGCCACCCTCAGTGCCCGCGTGATCGCCGGCAAGGAAGAGGAAGGCGCGAAATTCCGCGATTACTTCGAACACGACGAACCGCTGAAAAGCATGCCGTCGCACCGCGCGCTGGCGATTTTCCGTGGCCGCAACGAAGGCATTCTCAGCTCCGCGCTGAAAGTCGGCGAAGAGCTGCCGGGCACCCTGCACCCGTGCGAAGGCATGATCGGCCAGCACGTTGGCATCCAGAACCAGAACCGTCCGGCCGACAAATGGCTGAGCGAAGTGGTGCGCTGGACCTGGAAGGTCAAGCTCTACACCCACCTGGAAACCGACTTGCTGGGCGAGCTGCGCGACGGCGCCGAAACCGAAGCGATCAACGTGTTCGCCCACAACCTGCACGACCTGCTGCTGGCCGCCCCGGCCGGTCCGCGCGCGACTCTGGGCCTCGACCCGGGCCTGCGTACCGGTTGCAAGGTTGCGGTGGTCGACTCCACCGGCAAGCTGCTGGATCACGCCACGGTTTACCCGCACGTGCCGCACAACAAATGGGATCAGACCATCGCCATCCTGGCCGCCCTGTGCGCCAAGCACTCGGTCGATCTGATCGCCATCGGCAACGGCACCGCCAGCCGTGAAACCGACAAACTGGCGATCGAACTGATCAAAAAATACCCAGCGATGAAAATGACCAAAGTCATGGTCTCCGAAGCCGGCGCATCGGTGTATTCGGCATCGGAACTGGCAGCCAAGGAATTCCCGGATCTGGACGTGTCGATCCGTGGCGCGGTATCGATCGCCCGTCGTCTGCAGGATCCGCTGGCCGAACTGGTGAAAATCGATCCGAAATCCATCGGTGTCGGCCAGTACCAGCACGACGTGTCGCAGCTGAAACTGGCGCGCGGCCTGGACGCCGTGGTCGAGGACTGCGTGAACGCCGTGGGCGTGGACGTAAACACTGCCTCCGTGGCGCTGCTGGCGCGGATCTCCGGCCTCAACGCGACCCTGGCGCAAAACATCGTGGCCCACCGTGACGAACACGGCGCGTTCAAGACCCGCGCGGCCTTGAAGAAAGTCGCGCGTCTGGGCGAGAAAACCTTCGAACAGGCCGCCGGCTTCCTGCGTGTGATGAACGGCGACAACCCGCTGGATTCCTCGGCCGTTCACCCGGAAGCCTATCCGCTGGTACAACGCATCGCCGCTGAAACCGACCGCGACATTCGCTCGCTGATCGGTGACGCGGCGTTCCTCAAGCGTCTGGATCCGAAGAAATTCACCGACGAGACTTTCGGTCTGCCAACCGTCACCGACATTCTGCAGGAACTGGAAAAACCGGGCCGCGACCCGCGTCCGGAGTTCAAGACTGCCGAGTTCCAGGAAGGCGTCGAGGACCTGAAGGACCTGCAACTGGGGATGATCCTCGAAGGCGTGGTGACCAACGTGACCGCGTTCGGTGCGTTCGTCGACATCGGCGTGCATCAGGACGGTCTGGTGCACATCTCGGCGCTGTCGGAGAAGTTCATCAAGGATCCGCGCGAAGCGGTGAAGGCCGGTGACGTGGTGAAAGTGAAGGTCATGGAAGTCGACATCCCGCGCAAGCGCGTCGGCCTGTCGATGCGCATGAGCGACACCCCGGGCGAGAAGATCGATGGTGCCCGTGGCTCGCGTCCGGGCTCGGCGCCACGCCAGTCGCAGGGTTCGGCGCCACGCAAGGAAAGCACCCCGGCGGCTCCGGTGAATAACGCGATGGCGTCGCTGTTTGCCAACGCCAAGCAGTTGAAGAAACGCTGATGGATATGCCAGCCGGGCTCGTCGAGAGCGCGTTTTTCAAGCTGTTGGGCTGCCGCCTGCACAGCCTGGAAACCGGGGTGGCGCAAGTCGCCCTGGCGCTGGAACCCGAACTGCGCAATCGCGGCGGCAAGCTGCACGGCGGCGCGCTGTTCAGTCTGGTCGATATCGCCATGGGGCTGGCCTGCTCCAGCACCCACGGCTTTGACCAGCAGAGCGCGACCATCGAGTGCAAGATCAACTACATCCGCGCCGTCTCCGAAGGCGAGGTGATGTGCACGGCGCGGGTGATCCACCCGGGCCGGCGCACGCTGGTGGTCGAAGCCGACGTGATGCAGGGCGACAAACTGGTCGCAAAAGCGCAAGGCACGTTCGCTGTCCTGTAGATGTTGTTCATCATTTTGAGTTAATTTCGGCGCTGTGATCGCAGCGTCGGAGTTTTCCTCGCCCGCGTCTGCCAGATTCAGGGACTGAAGTTGGCGTTTCCAATGGGGCTTTCATGGCCCGAAAACCAGGCGAAAACGCCAGTTTCAACTTCACCCTTGTAGACCGTCCTGCCCACCCCCATATTGGGGCGACTGACGCGTGAAGGAATCCAAATTGAGCGAACTTCTCAACCGCCGCCTGGCTCTGCTCGGCGAGCGCGCTAACCTCTCTCTGCTTGAGCAGTGCCTTCACGGTATCGAACGTGAATGCCTGCGCGTGAACGGCGAAGGCCGCCTGGCCCAAACGCCGCACCCTGAAGCCCTGGGTTCCGCGCTGACCAACGAACAGATCACGACCGACTATTCCGAGTCGCTGCTGGAGTTCATCACGCCTGCCCTGCCAGACCCGGCCGATACCCTGGCGAGCCTGGACAAGATTCATCGCTTCGCCTACAGCAAGCTCGGCAACGAGTACCTGTGGAGTCCATCGATGCCGTGCCCGTTGCCGGCCGAGGAAGATATCCCGATCGCCTATTACGGCACCTCCAACATCGGTCAGCTCAAGTACGTCTACCGCAAGGGCCTGGCTCTGCGTTACGGCAAGACCATGCAGTGCATCGCCGGGATTCACTACAACTTCTCCCTGCCGGAAAAACTCTGGCCGTTGCTCAAGGAAGCCGAAGGCTTCATCGGCACCGACCGGGATTTCCAGTCGTCGTCTTACATCGCGCTGATCCGTAACTTCCGCCGCTACAGCTGGCTGCTGATGTACCTGTTCGGTGCTTCGCCGGCGCTGGACGCGGGTTTCCTGCGCGGTCGTGCGCACCAGCTGGAACAGCTGGATCCGGACACCCTGTACCTGCCCTACGCCACCAGCCTGCGCATGAGCGACCTCGGTTACCAGAGCAACGCCCAGGCCGGTCTGACCCCTTGCTACAACGACCTGGCGAGCTACACCGACAGCCTGCGCAAAGCGGTGGCCACGCCGTACGCGCCGTACGTCGAAGTCGGCACGCACCAGGATGGCGAGTGGGTGCAACTGAACACCAACATCCTGCAGATCGAAAACGAGTACTACTCCAACATCCGCCCGAAACGCGTGACCTACACCGGCGAGCGGCCGATCCAGGCCTTGATGGCCCGTGGCATTCAGTACGTCGAAGTACGCTGCCTGGACATCAACCCGTTCCTGCCGATGGGCATCGACCTCACCGAGTCGCGCTTCCTCGACGCGTTCCTGCTGTACTGCGCGCTGAACGAAAGCCCGCTGCTGACCAACAACTCCTGCGGCAACGCCACCTCCAACTTCCTCAGCGTGGTCAAGGAAGGTCGCCGTCCGGGCCTGCAATTGCAGCGCGACGGCCAACCGGTGGAGCTGAAGGAATGGGCCGCCGAACTGCTGGAAAAAATCGCTCCGCTGGCGGCGCTGCTGGATCAAAGCCACGGCGGCGATGCCCACAGCAAGGCGCTCGATGCGCAACTGGCCAAGGTCAAGGATTCGTCCCTGACGCCTTCGGCTCAGGTGCTGGCGGCGATGGCCACGCACAAGGAAAGCTTCGCGCAATTCTCCCTGCGCCAGAGCCAGGCCCACGCCGAGTTCTTCCGCAGCGAACCGTTGGCGGCTGAGGAACAGGCGAAGTTTGAAGAACTGGCGCGTTCGTCGCTGGCGCAACAGGCTGACCTTGAGCAGAACGAGGTGGGCGATTTCGACGTGTTTGTCGGGTCGTATCAGGCGAGTATTTTGGCGATCAGCAACTGATTGATCGGCGTTGGATCGCAGCCCCCTCACCCTAGCCCTCTCCTGGTGGGAGAGGGGACTGACCGCAGTGTTTATCAGAGCTACGCCGACTTGAAATACCGAGCCGAACTCCGATTGTGAAAAGCCCTCGATCGGCTCCCTTTCCCCCTCGCCCCCTTGGGGGAGAGGGCTGGGGTGAGGGGGTAAGGATTTCAAGTCCGAACCGATAATCCGAAAAGCCCCCACTCTCCCACGCTTAGATTTTTCCGCTCATAAGCTCATTCTAAAAAGTTATTTATTTTTAGATTCTTAGATCATTTAGTCTCCTTTCACGCCGACGCTCGGTCGCCTGATATGGAGCTCTTCAATGAAACTGAATTTCCCGCTTCGCCTGCTGGCCGTGGCCTCTCTGGCTGCTGCGAGTTTCCTGGCTCAGGCCGCCGACCTCACCGTCGCCTACCAGACCACCGTTGACCCGGCGAAAGTCGCCCAGGCCGACGGCGCCTACGAGAAAGCCACCAAGGCCGACATCAACTGGCGCAAATTCGATAACGGTGCCGACATCATCGCCGCCATCGCCTCCGGCGACGTGCAGATCGGCTACCTCGGTTCCAGCCCGCTGACCGCTGCGATCACCCGCAAAGTTCCGGTGGAAACCTTCCTCATCGCCACCCAGATCGGCGCCGCCGAAGCACTGGTCGCCCGCGACGGCTCCGGCATCAAGACCCCGCAGGATCTGATCGGCAAAAAAATCGCCGTGCCGTTCGTGTCCACCGGTCACTACAGCCTGCTGGCCGCGCTGAAGCACTGGAACATCGACCCGTCGAAAGTCACCGTCCTCAACCTCGCCCCGCCAGCGATCATTGCCGCGTGGAAACGCGGTGACATCGACGCCACCTACGTTTGGGATCCGGCGCTGGGTGTGGCCAAGGAAAACGGCAAAGTGCTGATCACTTCCGGCGAGCTGGCCAAGTTCGGCGCGCCGACCTTCGACGCCTGGATCGTGCGCAAGGACTTCGCCGAGAAGCACCCGGAAATCGTCACCGCATTCGCCAAGGTCACCCTCGACGCCTACGCCGACTACCGCAAGGATCCGAAAGCCTGGCTGGCCAATCAGAGCAACGTCGACAAGCTGGTGAAACTCTCCGGCGCCAAAGCCAGCGACATCCCATTGCTGCTGCAAGGCAACGTCTACCCGCTGGCAGCGGATCAAGTCAGCGACCTCGGCGCTCCGACCACCAAAGCCATCACCGACACCGCTGCGTTCCTCAAGGAGCAAGGCAAGGTCGAAGCGGTACTGCCGGACTACGCGCCGTACGTCAGCGCCAAGTACATCACCAACTGATCGGGAGTTAACTGCGATGGCCTTGCTACAGCTGGAGCGCATCAGCGCACAGTATCCCGGCAGCCCGGAACCGGTACTGTCCGACATTTCCCTGACCCTCGGCCCTCAGCAATTGCTGGTGGCCCTCGGCCCGTCCGGCAGTGGCAAGACTTCGCTGTTGAACCTGATTGCCGGTTTCGTCGAACCGAGCGCCGGCCGCATCACCCTCGACAACGTGCCGGTCAAAGGTCCGAGCGCCGAACGCGGCGTGGTGTTCCAGGACGACGCCCTGCTGCCCTGGCAGGACGTGCTGGCCAACGTGGCTTTCGGTCTGGAACTGGCCGGTGTGGCCAAGGACAAACGCGAACAGCGTGCCCGGGAAATGCTCGCGCTGGTCGACCTTTCCGGTTTTGAACACCGTCGCATCTGGCAGCTTTCCGGCGGCCAGAAGCAGCGCGTCGGCCTGGCCCGCGCCCTCGCCGCCGATCCGCGTGTTTTGCTGATGGATGAGCCCTTCGGTGCCCTCGACGCCTTCACCCGCGAACAGATGCAGGAGCTGTTGCTGCAAGTTTGGCAACGCACCGCCAAACCGGTGTTCCTGATTACTCACGACATTGAAGAAGCGGTGTTCCTCGCCACTGACCTGATTCTGCTCGCGCCGAATCCGGGGCAGATCGTCGAGCGCCTGCATCTCGACTTCGGCCAGCGTTACGCCGCCGGCGAATCGGCACGGGCGATCAAGTCCGATCCGCGCTTCATCGAAACCCGCGAACACGTGCTGGCCAAAGTGTTCTCGCAACGCAGCGCCGTTCAGCGGCAGGAGCGCGCATGAGCAGTTACGACGTTTCCGCCACCGCCGTGAAACCCGCCGCCACATCGGTGGTGATTCCCGTGCGTCGCAGCCTCAGCACCCGCTGGATCAGCCTGCTGACCCTGTTCGCGTTGCTGGTGATCTGGTGGGCCGTCACGGCCACCGGTCTGATCGAACCGCTGTTCCTGCCGCCACCGTCCGCCGTGCTGCAAAAAGGCTGGTTGCTGGCGACCACGGGCTACATGGATTCGACGCTGTGGCAGCACTTGGGTGCGAGCCTCAGCCGCATCGGTCTGGGCCTCGGTTTTGCGATTCTGACCGCGGTGCCGGTGGGCATTGCCATCGGTGCCAACCGCATCGCCCGTGGCGTGCTCGATCCGCTGATCGAGTTCTACCGGCCGATTCCGCCACTCGCCTATCTGCCGCTGATCGTGATCTGGTGCGGTATCGGCGAGTTGTCGAAAGTGCTGCTGATCTACCTGGCGATTTTTGCCCCGATCGCGATTGCCACCGCCACCGGCGTGCGCACCGTCGACCCGGCCAAATTGCGCGCCGCGCAGTCACTGGGCGCCACTCGCGCACAACTGATCCGCCATGTGATTTTGCCAAGCGCCCTGCCAGACATTCTGACCGGTGTGCGCATTGGCCTCGGTGTCGGCTGGTCGACGCTGGTCGCCGCCGAACTGATCGCGGCCACCAGCGGCCTGGGCTTCATGGTGCAGTCGGCCGCGCAGTTCCTGGTCACCGATGTGGTGGTGCTGGGGATTCTGGTCATCGCCCTGATCGCCTTCGCGATGGAGATGGGCCTGCGCGCCCTGCAACGCAAACTGGTGCCGTGGCACGGCCAGGCCCACTGATTTTTCAGCACTGACTACCCCGACAGTTTCGGGGCCCCGGAATTGAAGAGAACCACCATGAGCAGCCTGAACATCACCCCTTTAAGCTCGGCCCTCGGCGCACAGATCAGCGGCGTCGACATCAGCCAGCCGCTGAACCTGGAACAGCGCGACGCCATCGAGCAGGCACTGCTCAAATACCAGGTGCTGTTCTTCCGTAATCAACCGATCGAGCCGTCGCAGCAAGCGCGTTTCGCCGCTTACTTCGGCGATCTGCACATTCACCCGATCTACCCGAACGTGCCGGAACAGCCGGAAGTGCTGATCCTCGACACCGCCGTCACCGACGTGCGCGACAACGCGATCTGGCACACCGACGTGACCTTCCTGCCGACCCCGGCCATGGGCGCGGTGCTCAGCGCCAAGCTGCTGCCGGAATTCGGTGGCGACACATTGTGGGCCAGCGGGATTGCCGCGTATGAGGCGCTGTCGGCGCCAATGAAAGCGCTGCTTGAAGGGCTGACTGCGACTCACGATTTCACCCGATCCTTCCCGCTGGAGCGCTACGGCACCACGCCGGAAGCACTGGCGCAGTGGGAAGCCGCGAGGCGCAAAAATCCACCGCTGTCGCACCCGGTGATTCGCACGCATCCGGTGAGCGGACGGCGTTCGCTGTTCGTCAACGAAGGGTTCACGTCGAAGATCAATGAGCTGTCGGAGACCGAGAGCGAAGCGGTGTTGAAGTTCTTGTTCGCGCATGCGACGCGGCCGGAGTTCACCATTCGCTGGCGCTGGCAGAAGGATGACATTGCATTCTGGGATAACCGCGTGACCCAGCATTACGCGGTGGATGACTACCGGCCGGCGCGGCGAGTGATGCAGCGGGCTACGGTGTTGGGGGATGTGCCGTTTTTTCGCTGAGCCTTTAACGCCAGAGCAAAATCAAGAGCCCCCTCACCCTAACCCTCTCCCGGAGGGAGAGGGGACTGACCGAGGTGTTTTGTCGCTATACACCGACCTGAAATATCGAATCGAACTCAGGTTTGAAAAGCACGGAGATTTGCTCCCTTTCCCCCTCGCCCCCCTGGGGGCGGTCCGACGTTTCGGGAGGGCTGGGGTGAGGGGGTGGATCTATCTGACCCACCCCAGTTTCGATCACTCCGCCGTCGAAGGCTTCTCCCAAAGATTGATCCCGCCCTCCTGGGCAAACCGGTCAATCTCCGCCAGTTCCTCCGCACTGAAGCTCAGGTTCTTCAACGCCCCGACGTTCTCGACAATCTGCTCTGGTCGGCTCGCACCGATCAGCGCCGAAGTCACCCGCGGATCCCGCAGCGTCCACGCCAATGCCAGTTGCGCCAGGCTCTGGCCACGACGTTTGGCGATTTCATTCAACGCCCGCACATGAGCAATGTTGGCCTCGGACAAGTGCGAAGACAGCAACGAGCCACCGCCCGGACGATTGACCCGCGCATCCGCCGGCACGCCGTTGAGGTATTTGTCGGTCAGCAAACCTTGCGCCAGCGGAGTGAATGCAATCACGCCGGTGCCGAGTTCGTCGGTGGTGTCGAGCAGGTCCTTTTCCACCCAGCGGTTGAGCAGGTTGTAGGCCGGTTGGTGAATCAACAGCGGCACTTTCCACTCTTTGAGCAACGCGGCGATTTCGCGGGTTTTCACCCCGGAGTACGACGAGATACCGATGTACAACGCCTTGCCCTGCTGCACCGCAGTGGCGAGGGCGCTGGCGGTTTCTTCCAGCGGGGTGTCCGGGTCGAAGCGGTGCGAATAGAAGATATCCACATAGTCCAGGCCCAGGCGTTGCAGGCTTTGGTCGAGGCTGGCCAGCACGTATTTGCGCGAACCACCACCCTGGCCGTAAGGGCCGGGCCACATGTCCCAGCCGGCCTTGCTGGAGATGATCAGTTCGTCGCGATACTGCTTGAAGTCTTCGCGCAGCAGACGGCCGAAGTTGATCTCGGCGCTGCCGTAGGGCGGGCCATAGTTGTTGGCCAGGTCGAAGTGGTTGATGCCCAGGTCGAACGCCGTGCGCAGCAACGAGCGCTGGGTGTCGATCGGCGTGCTGTCGCCGAAGTTGTGCCACAGGCCCAGGGACAGCGCCGGCAGCACCAGACCGCTGCGTCCGACGCGGCGGTAAGGGATGGAGTCATAGCGGTTTTCGGCAGCGGTGTAAGTCATCGAATCCTCTCTTGTCGGTCTTGAATCAGGTGTCGATTGCTACGCAAATCTATTGCCGGGCCGGGCGAGGCCAAGGTTCTGGCGCAAGGTCCGGCCCTCGTATTCGGTTCTGAACAGCCCACGCCGTTGCAGTTCCGGGACCACGCCATTGGCGAAGTCTTCGAGCCCGCCGGGCAGATGTGGCACCAGCACGTTGAAACCGTCCGCCGCGCCCTGCTCGAACCATTCCTGCAAACGGTCGGCAATCTGCGCCGGAGTGCCGACGACGCTGTAATGCCCGCGACCGCCAGCGATTCTGCGACCCAGTTCGGCCAGGGTCAGATGTTCTCGGCCGGCCAGTTCGGTCAGCAGTTTCTGTCGGCTTTGCTGGCCGCTGTCAGTCAGCGGCAACTCCGGCAGCGGCCCGTCCAGCGGGTACTTCGACAGATCGAAGTTGCCCAGCATACGCCCAAGCAGGGCGACGCCAACCTCGGGTTCGACCAATTGCTGAAACGTTTCACATTTTTCCTGCGCTTGGGCTTCCGTCTGCCCGACCACGACAAACACGCCGGGCATGATTTTCAGCGAATCGGCACTGCGTCCGTACTTCGGCAAGCGGCCCTTGAGGTCGGCGTAGAAGGCTTGGGCGCTGGCCAGTGAAGTCTGCGCGGTGAACACCACTTCGGCCGTCTGCGCCGCCAGTTCACGCCCGGTTTCCGACGAGCCGGCCTGCACGATCACTGGCTGCCCCTGTGGCGAACGCGCGACATTCAGCGGGCCTTTGACCTTGAAGTGCTCGCCGACGTGATTCAGCACGTGCAGCTTTTCCGGGTGGTAATACGCGCCGCTGGCCTTGTCGCGAATGAAGGCATCGTCCTGCCAACTGTCCCAAAGCCCGGTGACCACCTGATGAAATTCCCGGGCGCGGCTGTAGCGTTCGGCGTGACCGATGTGTTCGTCGCGGCCGAAGTTCTGCGCTTCGGCGGCGTTGTCCGAGGTCACCAAGTTCCACCCCGCTCGCCCGCCGGACAGGTGATCGAGCGAAGCGAACTTGCGCGCCACGTGGTACGGCTCGTTGTAGCTGGTGGTCGCGGTGGCAATCAGGCCGATGTGCTCGGTCACCGCGCTCAAGGCCGAGAGCAACGTCAACGGTTCGAAGTGATCCGAACGGGCCATGCGGCTGGCGATGTCCTGGGTCGGGGCGGCGACGCTGTCGGCGACGAACAGAGTGTCGAACTTCGCCGCCTCGGCAATCTGCGCCAGGCGTTTGTAATGGGCGAAATCCAGCCCGGCGTTGGCCGGCACTCCCGGGTGACGCCACGCGGCAACGTGGTGCCCGGTGGCCATGAGGAACGCGCCGAGTTTCAGCTGTCTGCTCATCTCAGAAGTCCTTGCGCAGTTGCACGCCGAAGTAGCGCTCGTCGTCGCGAGGCACAGCGCGGTAGATGTAGTTGCCACCGCTGGCGAGCAATGGCGAATACGACTTGTCGGTGAGGTTCTTGCCGAGCAACGCCACGCGCCAGCCGTTGGTGTAATCGGCCAGAGCCACGCTGGCGTTCCAGAGGCCGTAGGCGCCCTGTTTGGTATCGGCGTTCTGGCTGATGTCGTACTGCACTTCGCTCTGCCAGCTGTAATCGGTGCCGAGTTCGATATCCAGGCCGTTATCCAGCGGGATCGTGTAGTCGGCCCGCACGTAGCTTTTCCAGTCCGGGCTGAACGGCAGCGGTTTGCCGTTGACGTTGCACGACGCCGCCGCGCCCGCCGGGCAGGCGAACTCGTCGATGCGGGCGCGGGTGTAGGCCAGCGCGCCGGAGAACTTCAGTTGCTGGGTCGCCTGCAGGGCGAAATCAAGTTCCACACCCTCGGTGCTGACGCTGCCGGCGTTGATCAGGCGCGTTACGACTTGCCCGGCGACGGTGTCGAAGAAGTTCGCCTGATAGTTGTCGTAGTCGCTGTGGAAAACCGCCAGGTTGGTGGTCAGGCGATTGTTCCAGCTTGAGGCTTTGATCCCCGCCTCCCAGGTGTTGGAGGTTTCCGGTTTCAGCGCTTCCGTGTCGCGCGGCTGCATGTTGAAGAACACGTTGTAGGCCGGGCCTTTGTAGCCGCGCGAGTAGGTCAGGTAAGTGGTGACGGTATCGCTCAGGTCGTACTGCAAACCGAGCCGTCCCGACCAGCCGTCCTCATCCACCGAGCCGGAACCGCGGGTCGCCGGTTGAATGCCGCTGACAGTTGTGGCGGAAGTGGAGACGCGACGGTGATCGTATTCAAGATCGTCGTGGGTGTAGCGCAGGCCGGCAATGCCACGCAAATCCGAGGTGAAGTTCAGCGTGCTCTCGCCGAACACTGCGTAGCTGTCGCTGGTGGTGCTGTAATCGGCGACGCCGCGATCAGTGCGCGTGGTGGTGGTCAGCGTGCGCTGATAGGTTTCCTCGTCCTTGCCGTGCATGTAGAACAGGCCGCCGACGTATTCGAGGAACTCGCCTTTCGGCGAGGCCAGACGCAACTCCTGCGAGTACTGGTCGAAAGCCAGATCGCCCTTGTCCGCCGTGCCGGGGAACGCGGCCGTCACCGTGCCGAGGCGGTCGCCGTCCTGATATTGGGTGTTGTCCCAGCCACGCCACGCAGTGATCGACGTCAGGGTGTAATCGCCCAGTTGCCAGTCGAGCTGGCCGGACAGGCCCTTGTTGGTGTCCTCAACGTGGGAACGGGTGTCGGTGTTGATGTCGCGATTGTGGCTGGTGGCGCCGACCGGGCTCAACGCATTCGCGAAGGCCGGGGTCAGAGCCTTGGTCACGACGCCGTTGGGGCCGTCATCGTGGGACTGCATGTAGTCGGCGATCAGGGTGAAGGTGATGTCGTCGTTCGGGGTGAATTCCAGTTTGCCGCGCACGCCGCGATGGTTGTAGCCGTTGACCTCCTGACCGTTGTGCTGGTTGTCGACGTTGCCGTCGTAGCTGCCGAACAAGGTGCTGATCGAGCCCTTGAGCGTGTCCGGAATCAGGCTGCCGCCGATGCCGAAACGGGTGCGGCTTTCGTTGCCGCTGTAGTACGACTGATCGATGTAGCCGTGGGTCTCGGCGGTCGGCGCCTTGCTGGTGATGTTCAGCACACCGGCCGAGGCGTTCTTGCCGAACAGCGTGCCTTGCGGGCCGCGCAGGACTTCGACGCGTTCCAGGTCCAGCAGATCCAGAGTGGATTGGCCGGGGCGCGCATAAACCACGCCATCAATCACCGTGGCCACCGTCGGTTCGACGCCCGGCGAGGTGGAAATCGTCCCCACGCCGCGCACGAACAACGAGGTGTCCTTGTTCGATGCGCCAGTGCGGAAATTCAGCGACGGCACCTGCTGGACGATGCTCGCCACGCTGTTGCGGTTGTCGCGTTCCAGCTGCTCGCCATCGATCACCGACACCGCCACCGGCACCTTTTGCAGCGACTCTTCGCGGCGGGTGGCGGTGACCGTGACGGACTTGAGTGTCGGCTCCTGATCGGTGCTGTCCGCGGCGAACGCGGCGGGCAGCGGCAGCGCAGCCAGCCCGGTGAGTAGCCAGCCCGCAGCGCGGATCGATTGCGCCAGTTTATGTGTCGCCCCAGGAATGTTGTGCATGTTTGCCCGCTCGAAAAGTTGCCCTGAACCGCTGCCGTTCTGCGACGACAGCGCCTGTCTCGGTGTCTTGGGCATTCGCTCGAGCGAGTAGCAGACAACGCGCTTTGTTAGCGCTAACATCGCCAGTATTGGCAAGCCGGACATAGACCGTCCAATACTGAAAAATTACTTTTATATGCGTTTTGGTTTTTAAGAAGGATCGAGCCTTGAGCGAAGAAAAGCCCCGCAAACGCCGTGGCGCCGGTCGCGTGACCCTCAACGCGGTGGCGCGCCAGGCCGGTGTTTCGGCGATCACCGTGTCGCGCTACTTCAACCAGCCGGAACAGGTCTCGCCCGAACGCCGCGAACGGATCGCGGCGGTGGTCGCCGAGCTGGGATACGTGCCGAATCTGGTGGCCGGCGGGCTCGCCTCGGCGCGGGGGAAAATCGTCGGCATGGTGATCCCGAACATCTCCGGGCCGATCTTCGCCAACACCATTCAGGGCTTCAGCGACACCCTCAGCCGTCACGGCTATCAGCTACTTCTGGCATCGAGTTACTTCAGCGCCGAGCAGGAAGAAAACGCGGTGCGGGCATTCCTCGGCTGGTCGCCGGCAGCGTTGGTGGTCACCAGTCACTTCCATAGCGCGGGCACGGAAAAGATGCTCGCCGAGGCAGATATCCCGGTGATCGAAACCTGGGATTACCAACCGGAGCGTGAGCCGATGCAGATCGGCTTTTCTCACTTCGAAGTGGGTGTCAGCGCCGCTCGTTATCTGCACGACAAAGGCTATCGACGCATCGCCTTCGTGCAGAACAGCGCACCCGGCGACTTCAGCGCACTGGAACGCCGCGACGGTTACGCCGCGACCGTGCGCAAGCTAGGACTTGAGCCCTGGGTATTCGCACCCGACGCCGATCGCGCCCCGTTCGAGGCCGGCAAGCAAGCGATGCAAGCGCTGATGAACGCCTCCCCACGCCCGGACGCGATCATCTTCGCCAACGACAACCTCGCCGCCGGCGGCCTGCTCGCCGGACAACGCGCCGGCCTCAACATCCCCGAAGACTGCGCCGTCCTCGGCTTTGGCGACTACCCGTTCGCCGAGATGCTGCTGCCGAGCCTGAGCACGATCAAACCGCCGGCGCTGGAGATCGGCGTACTGGCAGCGACGCGGGTGCTGGAAAGCCTTGGCGTGTTGCCGAGCGATGAGGTGCAGCGGCTGAACCTGCTGCAGTGCACGGTCATTGAGCGGGAAAGTACCTGACGAATATGGCGTGGGCGGGTTTGGCTATGCTCTAAATGAAACCGAGGTGGCGCCTTTGCGGGCTTGCCCGCGAAATCGTCCGATCAAACACCGCACATCCCGCAGGCACATCCATGCACACCGCAATCATCATCTTCTTCGGCCTGATCCTGCTGGCGCTGATGTTTTACATCGGCGAGCGCATCGGCTTCAGTCGGCAGACGCTGGCCTATGGTTTCGCGGCGTTGTGGCTGGCGTTGACGGTGATCAATGGTGCGGTCGGTGTGGTCCACGCCGGGCAGCCGTTGGGTTCGGAGATTGCGATCGGCAGCGCCGTTTATGGCGTGCCGCTGGCGGCGATGGTGTTGTTCATGGTGCTGAGCGCCGAGACCTGAATCGTCCCGGCGCCCTGCCCCGATCAACGCACCAGATGCAGGAACTGCATGTGCCGTTCGTACTGGTCGAGGATGTCGTTGATGATCTGCTCTTTCGTGTAACCGACCAGATCGTAGTCCTGACTGCCCTCGCTCAAGTGCACTTCAGCGCGGTAGTAGCGGCGATTGTTGAGCTGCTTGGAGCCCATGCCGCCACGGGCGAACGACGGCGTGAAGTAGCCGCGCATCTGCACCTGGTAGATGAACGGGTGCTGTTCACCGTGACCGATTTCCAGGCTGACGCTGTCGTGCGCCGGATCCGGTTGGGTGACCACGTTCAGGCCTTTCTCGGCGAACACGGCCGTCACTTCTTCGATGGCCGGTTTCACCGTGGTGTCCATGAAGCGGTACACCTCGTCGCGCGACGGGAAGTGCACGGCCTGGCTCAGACGCTGACGCCAGCCGCCCTTGCCCCGCCGTGAACCGGACACCGGCGCCAGCGAATGCAGTTGCGCGATCTGCTTCTGCGACTCCAGGTAGAACGCCTTGTGCAGGCCCCACATCATCAGCAGCAGAATCAGCGAGAACGGCAACGAGGTCAGCACCACCGCCGACTTCAGCGCATCGATGCTGCCGGAGAACAGCAGCGCACTGGTGATCAGCGCGGTCATCGCACCCCAGAACACCCGCAGCCATTTCGGACCGTCTTCATCCGGGTTGCCGCCCTTGGCCGACAGGGTCGAGAGCACTACGGTGCCGGAGTCGGCGGAGGTGACGAAGAACACGAAGCTGATGAACACCGTCACCGCGATGACGGTCTTGCTCCACGGATAGGTTTCCAGCAGCAGATAGAGAGTCATCGACGGGTTGTCGAGGGCCGACATGCCCAGCGCCGACATACCGTGATTGAGCACCTGGTCGATGGCGCTGTTGCCGAAGATCGACATCCACGCCAGGGTGAAACCGAGCGGAATCAGCAGCACGCCGAAGACGAATTCGCGAATGGTCCGGCCACGGGAAATCCGTGCGATGAACAGGCCCACGAACGGCGACCACGCGATCCACCAGGCCCAGTAAAAGACTGTCCAGCCGCCGAGCCAGTCGCTCGGTTTGTCGTAGGCGTAGAGGTCGAAACTCTTCATCGGCAACGCGCCGAGGTAGTCGCCCAGATTCTGGATCAGGGTGTTGAGCAAATGCTGGGTGGGGCCGGCGAACAACACGAACAACAGCAGCGCACAGGCCAGCAGCATGTTGATGTCGGACATGACCCGCACGCCTTTATCCACACCGGAGACGGCGACGATGATCGCCGCGCCCATCATCAGCGTGATCAGGCCGACCTGAATCCACTGGGTGTGGGCGATACCGAACAGGTAGTCCAGACCGGAGTTGAGATGGAGCACGCCGAAGCCCATGTCCGCACCGAGGCCGAACACCGTGGCGATGATGCCGAAGCCGTCCACCGCGTAGCCGATGGGGCCGTTGATGCGCTTGCCGATCAGCGGATACAGCGCCGAACGCAGGGCCAGCGGCAGGTTATGCCGGTAGGCGAAATACGCCAGCGCCATCCCGACGAAGGCGAACACGCCCCAGCCGTGCAGGCCCCAGTGCAGGAACAGAATCTGCATCGCCTGACGCGCCGCCTCCGCGGTGCCGGCCTCGCCTTGCGGCGGCTGAAGCATGTGGGTCAGCGGCTCGGACACGCAGAAGAAAAACAGCGTGATGCTGATCCCGGCGGCGAACAGCATGCCGGCCCAGGACAGGTAACTGAATTCGGGTTCGTCGTGGTCGGCACCGAGTTTGATCTTGCCGTAGCCCGATAACGCGGTGACCACCACGAAGACCAGATACAGGGTCATCGCGAGCATGTAGTACCAGCCGACCGTATTGGCCGCCCAGTTTTGCGCTTCGAGAAGCCAGGCGCCGGCCTGTTCCGGCATGGCGATGACCGTCAGGCCGAACAGCAGGATCACCGTCGCGGCGAACCAGAACACCGGCGGATTCATGCGCACCAGACCGCTGGCGGGGGTGGACGATGCACTCATGAACGGTGCACCTCAAGGGGTTGGAAAATGGCTGAAATGATCGGACTCAGCAAAGGCAAGCCTCCTGTTGTGAGCGGGCAGCGAACCGCCGGTTTAACTTGAATGAACGTTCAAGTTAAACATGGATAGTACGCTCAGGACTAATCGCAGGGCTCAGCGGTACCTTTCGTACGCTAGCTCAAGAGGGGGTATGACGCTGTGGCGAGGACGATCGTTCCCGCGTTGCGCGGGAACGATCAGACAGAAAAATTACTTCTGCGTCCCGTCATCATGCTGGAGATTGGCCTGGGTCAGGTTGCACCCGGCCGGCACGCTGCGGGTCAGCCACACGTTGCCGCCGATGGTCGAGCCTTTGCCGATGGTGATCCGCCCGAGAATCGTCGCCCCGGCGTAGATCACCACGTCGTCCTCGACGATCGGATGGCGTGGATGGCCCTTCTGCAACTGGCCGTCCTCGTCCGCCGGGAAGCGTTTGGCGCCGAGGGTCACCGCCTGATAGATCCTGACGCGCTCGCCGATGATCGCGGTCTCGCCGATCACCACGCCGGTCCCGTGGTCGATGAAGAAACTGCGGCCGATCTGCGCGCCCGGGTGAATATCGATGCCGGTCGCCGAGTGGGCGATTTCCGAACTGATCCGCGCCAGCAGCGGCAGGCCCGCGCGATACAAATGGTGAGCCAGACGATGGTGAATCACCGCCAGAATCCCCGGATAGCACAGCAGCACTTCATCGACGCTGCGCGCCGCCGGATCGCCGTGATACGCGGCCAGCACATCGGTGTCGAGCAGGCTGCGCAAGCCCGGCAACGCGAGGGCGAAATCCTGGATGATCCTGATCGCCTGCGCCTCGACTTCAGTGTCAGCCTGGGCGCTGTGGCGGGCTACATAACGCAGTTCCAGTCGTGCCTGGGCCAGCAATGCATTCAAGGCAACGTCGAGGGTATGGCCGACGTAAAAATCTTCGCTTTCCTCACGCAGATCCACCGGCCCCAGCCGCATCGGAAACAGTGCGCCGCACAGGGCTTCAAGGATTTGCGCCATCGCATCACGGGACGGCAACTCGCGCCCGCCCTGCTCGCCGGAAGCACGGCCATTTTGCGCACGCCACTGATCCCGCGCGGTACGCAGCTGGCTGACGATGGTCTGCAATTGCCAATGGCTGGAACGCTCGCTCACGGTAAAGACTCCTCACGGGCGGCCGGACTGTCTGGCCGCGTCAACGGCGACTACTTTACGGCAAGCCCACCGGGGCGAATTAAGAACCGATAGTGCTGGCTTAAGCACATTTGGCTATAAGCGATTGGCGGTTGCCCCGGTAAATCGGCGTGCCTATAGTCCTGACATCTCCTTGCATCAGTACGGAACCATGTCCACACAACCGATCAAACAACAGCTGGACCGCTTTAACCGCCTCGACCTGCTCGGCCAACCGACCCCACTGGAAAAACTCGAGCGCCTGTCCACCTGGCTCGGCCGCGATGTCTACATCAAGCGTGATGACCTGACGCCGCTGGCCATGGGCGGCAACAAGCTGCGCAAGCTCGAATACCTCGCCGCCGATGCCCTCGCCCAAGGCGCGGACACCTTGATCACCGCCGGCGCACTGCAATCGAACCACGTTCGCCAGACCGCAGCGCTGGCCGCGAAACTGGGTCTGGGCTGCGTGGCCCTGCTGGAAAACCCGCTGGGCACCGATGACAGCAACTACACCGGCAACGGCAATCGCCTGCTGCTGGACCTGTTCGACACCAAGGTCGAGCTGGTCGACAACCTCGACAACGCCGACGAACAACTGGCCGCCCTCGCCGTGCGCCTGCGCAGCAACGGCAAGAAGCCGTATCTGGTGCCGATCGGCGGCTCAAACGCCCTCGGCGCGCTGGGTTATGTGCGTGCCGGCCTGGAACTGGCGGAACAGATCAAGGACACCGGCCTGCAATTTTCCGCCGTGGTCCTGGCCTCGGGCAGTGCCGGCACTCACAGCGGTCTGGCGCTGGCGTTGAGTGAAGCCCTGCCACAACTGCCGGTGATCGGCGTGACGGTGTCGCGCAGCGAAGAAGATCAGCGCCCGAAAGTCCAGGGCCTTGCCGAACGCACTGCCGACCTGCTGGGCGTGGCGCTGCCGGACAGCTTCAAGGTCGAGTTGTGGGACGAATACTTCGGCCCGCGCTACGGCGAGCCGAATGCCGGAACCCTGGCGGCGGTGAAACTGCTGGCGAGTCAGGACGCCGTGCTGCTCGATCCGGTCTACACCGGCAAGGCCATGGCCGGGTTGCTCGACGGCATCGGTCGCGGGCGTTTCGACGACGGTCCGATCATCTTCCTGCACACCGGCGGCGCCCCGGCGCTGTTTGCGTACAAGGATTTTCTCTGACGCGCTCGTTCCCACGCTCTGCGTGGGAATGCATCCCGGAATACGAAAAACACATATTCCACACATGAATAACAAACGGAAAATTCATTATTTTCCATTCTAAAAGAACCGTCATATAGTCTCGCCGCAGGCGAATTTCGCGAGAGACGCATAAGCTGCTTTAAGGCAGGATAGCGCTGTCGTCCAATTCCCGGATTCGCCAACTTTCCTTAAGCGTCTTCCATAAGAAAACACAGGGGCTTGTCATGATTCTTTCCGCACTACGTCGAAATCTGCTGGTAGGTTCGCTGGGCCTGGCACTGAGCGCCGGTCTGATCAGCAACGCCGTTGCCGGTGAGCAACTGCAACAGATCAAGGACAAAGGCGTTATCAACGTCGGCCTGGAAGGCACTTACCCACCGTTCAGCTTCGTCGATGCCGACGGCAAGCTGTCGGGTTTCGAAGTCGAGCTGTCCGAAGCCCTGGCCAAGAAGCTGGGCGTGAAGGCCAAGATTCAGCCGACCAAATGGGACGGCATCCTCGCGGCCCTGGAATCCAAGCGTCTGGACGTTGTGGTCAACCAAGTGACCATCTCCGACGAGCGCAAGAAGAAGTATGACTTCTCCGAGCCCTACACCATCTCCGGGATTCAGGCGCTGGTGCTGAAGGACAAGGAAGCTGCGCTGAACATCAAGTCCGCCGCTGACCTGTCCGGCAAGAAAGTCGGCGTAGGCCTGGGCACCAACTACGAACAATGGGTCCGCGCCAACGTGCCGGGGGCCGACGTGCGCACCTACGACGATGATCCGACCAAGTTCGCCGACCTGAACAACGGCCGTACCGACGCGATCCTGATCGACCGTCTGGCTGCACTGGAATACGCCAAGAAAGCGCCGAAAACCGTCGCCGCCGGTGAAGCCTTCTCGCGTCAGGAAGCCGGTATCGCCCTGCGCAAAGGCGAGCCTGAACTGCTGGCCGCCGTGAACAAGGCCCTCGACGAACTGCGTGCCGACGGCACCCTTGAGAAGCTGTCCAAGAAATACTTCAACGCTGACGTCACCCAATAATGGAAGAAGCTTTCCAACTCGCTCTGGACTCCGCGCCCTTCCTGTTGAAGGGCGCGTACTACACGGTAATCCTCAGCCTGGGCGGCATGTTCTTCGGCCTGCTGCTGGGCTTTGGCCTGGCGTTGATGCGCCTGTCGCGCTTCAAGTCGGTCAGCTGGCTGGCCCGCATCTACGTGTCGTTCTTTCGCGGCACGCCGTTGCTGGTCCAGCTGTTCGTGATCTATTACGGCTTGCCGCAAATGGGTCTGGAACTCGACCCGCTGCCGGCGGCGCTGATCGGCTTCTCGCTGAACATGGCTGCCTACGCCTGTGAAATCCTGCGGTCCGCGATCGGTTCGATCGAACGCGGCCAGTGGGAAGCCGCTGCGAGCATCGGCATGACCCGCGCGCAGACCCTGCGCCGGGCCATCCTGCCGCAGGCCATGCGCACGGCCTTGCCGCCGCTGGGCAACAGCTTCATTTCGCTGGTCAAGGACACCGCACTGGCCGCCACCATTCAGGTGCCGGAGCTGTTCCGTCAGGCACAGCTGATTACCGCCCGGACTTTCGAAGTCTTCACCATGTATCTTGCCGCCGCGCTGATCTACTGGATTCTGGCCACGGTGCTGTCGCACTTCCAGAACAAGTTGGAAGAGCGGGTCAATCGGCACGACCAGGAGTCCTGACCCCATGATTGTCGTGGAAAAACTGACAAAGCAGTTCAAGGGTCAAGTCGTGCTCAACGGCATTGATCTGGAGGTGAAGGAAGGTGAGGTCGTGGCAATCATCGGCCCCAGCGGCTCGGGCAAGACCACGTTCCTGCGCTGCCTGAACTTCCTCGAACAACCCACCAGCGGCCGGATCAAGGTTGGCGAGATCGAGATCGATACCAGCCGCCCGCTGAACCAGCAGCAGAGCCTGGTGCGCAACCTGCGCCAGCACGTGGGCTTCGTGTTCCAGAACTTCAACCTGTTCCCGCACCGCACCGCTCTGGAAAACGTCATCGAAGGCCCGATCGTGGTCAAGAAGACGCCCCGCGATGCAGCCATTGCCCTGGGCAAGAAGCTGCTGGCCAAGGTCGGCCTGGCGGGCAAGGAAGACGCCTACCCACGGCGCCTGTCCGGTGGCCAGCAACAGCGCGTGGCGATTGCCCGGGCGCTGGCGATGGAGCCGGAAGTGATCCTGTTCGACGAGCCGACCTCGGCCCTCGATCCGGAACTGGTAGGTGAAGTGCTGGCAACCATCCGCGGCCTCGCCGAGGAGAAACGCACCATGGTCATCGTCACCCACGAAATGGCGTTCGCCCGTGATGTGGCCAACCGCGTGGTGTTTTTCGATAAAGGCGTGATCGTCGAACAAGGTGAAGCGAAAGCGTTGTTTGCCAATCCGAAAGAAGAACGCACTCGACAGTTCCTCAGCAAGTTCAGAAACAACGGCTGACCTGCAAACTTCCCCGAATACAAACTTCCATGGACGGAAGTTTCGCTTACACCCTCCCAAATAAAAACTTAATCAAGCGACTGCATTACATATATATGTCCTGCAACAGTCTCCCCGCGATTAAAGTTCGTCCCCTCCAAATTTCCAGCTGTACAAACCGACCGACGGCAGAGCAATAAAATCCGGCAAAAGCTGTGGCCCGATTCGCTATGGAGAATAAGTAGAGTGCCTTATCCGCGTAGGAAGCTTCTGATAAATCCGTAATTCTTCAATTAAATAATCCTGTCCGTTGACATGCCATTCGGCGAACTTTTATCTAGTCACTCATCGCAACCCGCTACATCAACAAAACCCAATAACGACTGGCCGAAAGATCCTGTTTTTATTACCAGGCAATTCTGGCCTTTTGAACTTTCAGAAACGGATTTCGCTGCAAGGCTTCAAGGAGAGGATTTCATGACCCGCACTTCGCACATCCCCGAACTGGCCGCGCCGAGCCTGGCGCCATCCCAAAACCACGGCATCAACCTCGCAGCAGCGGCTCATCTGCTGGTCGATGTGCCGCCCTACCCGGACATGGACATCGGCGATCTGATCGAACTGTTCTGGAACAACTGCTATGTCGCCTCTCACGTGCTGACAGCGCAGGACGTCGCCACCCCCGTCAGTCTGCGTGTGCCGGAGAGCTTTATCGCCAGCGGTCCGTCTCGCATCCACTACCGGGTCATGCGGGTGGGTCACGGACCATCGTTGTCGGCAGCGGCGCGGGTCACGGTCAAACTCGACTGCCCAGGTGGACAGCCTCCAGCGCTGTGTGGCGACGAAAACCAGCAACTCGCCCCCGTGACCCTGCCCGACACCATTCGTCGTCAAGGCGTCAACGCGAACCAGATCAAACGCGGCGTACCGCTGACCATCGAGCCCTATCTGAACATGGCCGAAGGCGACGCCATCACCCTGCGCTGGGGCGATGTACGGATGGATCTGGCGCGCATCACCACGGCCGATATCGACAAGCCGATTCAGGTCTGGGTGCCGCCGGCGATCATCACCGAGGCCGGCGAGGACCTGCGGCTGGACGTGACCTACTGCATCCTCGACCGGGTCGGCAACAACTCGCGCTGGGCGCCGCCGCGAACACTGAAGATCGGTTGTGTGAATCCCTACCTCAAGGTGCCGCTCAAGGAAACGCTGAAGGCGGCAGAGCCGCAAAAAAATTGATCCACGACAACCGGCGAGGGGCGCCTTCCCTCGCCGCCGCCCGCTTAACCAACCGGACCACGCCCCCTTCTATACATATTCCTAAAAGTTAGTTTATTTAAATTTTATACGCGCTTAGGGTATATGAACCGGACCACCGGACATTCTTTCGTTCGCCGCACTTTTGCGGCGTTTTTCATGAGATGTGAGGTAGGTAACATGGTCCGGAACACAATCACCCCAGTGCGGATCGCCAGGGCATTGCGTGCAGCCAAGGAGCGGCACTGATGTCCAGTCTGGCAGACGCAAACGTCCAGAGTGACCTGGACATCGCCCCATTGTTGTTGCCCGCACAAGTGCTGCGCAACGACGCTCAAGCCATCAAGGCCGCCCATGAGCTGGCGCAAGTCGCCCGCGTGCAGGCCGCCAAACGTGACCGCCAGCGCAAGCTGCCGTGGTCGGAAATCGAACAGTTCACCCGCAGCGGCCTCGGCAGCATCGCGATTCCGCGCGAGTACGGCGGCCCGCAGGTTTCCTTCGTCACCCTGGCCGAAGTGTTCGCGATCATTTCCGCGGCTGACCCGGCATTGGGGCAGATCCCGCAGAACCAGTTCGGCATCATCAACCTGATCCTCGGCAGCGCCACCGAGCAGCAGAAAAAGCATCTGCTGCAGAGCGTGCTCGAAGGCTGGCGCATCGGTAACGCCGGGCCTGAACGCGGCACCAAGAACACCCTGGAACTGAAAGCGCGCATTACCGCCGACGGCGACGACTACGTAATCAACGGCCAGAAGTTCTACTCCACCGGCGCCCTGTTCGCCCACTGGGTGGCGGTCAAGGCGCTCAACGATGACGGCAAGCAAGTCCTGGCCTTCGTCCGTCGCGGCACGCCGGGATTGCGCATCGTCGATGACTGGTCCGGTTTCGGCCAGCGCACCACCGCCAGCGGCACGATCCTGTTGAACAACGTGCGGGTCGATGCCGGCCTCGTGGTGGACAACTGGAAGATCAACGAAAAGCCCAACACCCAAGGCGCGGTGTCGCAGCTGATTCAGGCCGCGATCGACGCCGGCATCGCCCGTGGCGCGATCGATGACGCCATCGAATTCGTCAAGACTCGCGCCCGGCCGTGGATCGACGCCAACGTCGAACGCGCCAGCGACGATCTCTACGTGATCGCCGATATCGGCAAACTGAAAATCGAACTGCACGCCGCTGAAGCGCTGCTGCGCAAGGCCGGGCAGGTGCTGGATCAGGTGCACGCCGCGCCACTGACCGCCGAATCCGCCGCCCGCGCCTCGATTGCCGTGGCCGAAGCCAAGGTGCTGACCACCGAGATCTCGCTGCTGGCCAGCGAAAAACTCTTCGAACTGGCCGGCAGCCGCGCGACCCTCGCCGAATTCAACCTCGACCGTCACTGGCGCAACGCCCGGGTGCACACCTTGCACGACCCGGTGCGCTGGAAGTACCACGCGGTCGGCGCCTATCGCCTCAACGGCAAGTTGCCGGCTCGCCATTCCTGGATCTGACGACCCGAACACTTTTGACCAGATCTCTGGAGAAACACATGACTCTTTCCCATCCCGTCGCGCTCATCACCAGCGACGAGCAAGCCCTGATCGTCGCCAGCGACCTAGCCGAAGATTTCCAGCGTGACAGCAACCTGCGCGACCGCGAACGCCGCCTGCCGCTGCCGGAGCTCGACGTGTTTTCCCGCTCCGGCCTGTGGGGCATCAGCGTGCCCAAGGAGTACGGCGGCGCCGGCGTATCCAACGTGACCCTGGCCAAAGTCATCGCCCTGATTGCCCGGGCCGACGGCTCGCTGGGGCAGATTCCACAGAACCATTTCTATGCCCTGGAAGTGCTTCGGGTGAACGGCAGCCACGAGCAGAAACAACGCCTGTACACCGAAGTCCTCGCCGGCCAGCGCTTCGGCAATGCCCTGGCGGAACTGGGCACCAGGACCGCCCACGACCGGGTCACCCGCCTCGAACGTGACGGCAGCGGTTATCGCATCAACGGTCGCAAGTTCTATGCGACCGGTGCGATTTACGCCCAACGCATTCCAACGTCGGTAGTCGATGAACACGGCGTGCAGCAACTGGCCTTCGTCCCCCGCGACAGCAAAGGCCTGACCGTGATCGACGACTGGAGCGGCTTCGGCCAGCGCACCACCGGCAGCGGTTCGGTGGTGTTCGAAGACGTGTATGTCGCCGCCGAAGATGTCATCCCGTTCCAGAGCGCTTTCGAGCGCCCGACCCCGGTCGGCCCGCTGGCGCAGATCCTTCACGCCGCCATCGACACCGGCATCGCCCGCGCTGCCTACGAAGATGCGCTGCACTTCGTGCGCAGCAAGACCCGGCCATGGATCGATTCGGGCAACGACAAGGCCACCGAAGACCCGCTGACCCTCAAGAGCTTCGGCCACCTGAGCATTCGCCTGCACGCCACCGAAGCCCTGCTCGAACGCGCCGGCGAATTCCTCGATGCGGCCCAGACCGAGACCAACGCCGAGACGGTTGCAGCGGCTTCGATTGCCGTCGCCGAAGCACGGGCGATCAGCACCGAAATCTCCCTGGCCGCCGGCAGCACCCTGTTCGAACTGGCCGGCAGCCAGGCCACCCTGATCGAGCACGGCCTCGACCGTCACTGGCGCAACGCCCGGGTACATACGCTGCACGACCCGGTGCGCTGGAAGTATCACGCGGTGGGCAACTACTACCTCAACGATGAAAACCCTCCGCTGCGAGGGACCATCTGATGAGCAAGAAAAAGATCCTGCTCAATGCGTTCAACATGAATTGCATCGGCCACATCAACCACGGGTTGTGGACGCATCCTCGCGACACCTCGACCCGGTACAAGACCATCGAATACTGGACCGAACTGGCGCAACTGCTGGAGCGCGGGCTGTTCGACGGGCTGTTCATCGCCGACATCGTCGGCGTGTACGACGTCTACCAGAACTCGGTGGACGTGACCTTGAAAGAGTCGATCCAACTGCCGGTCAACGACCCGCTGCTGCTGGTATCGGCGATGTCCGCGGTGACCAAAAACCTCGGTTTCGGCCTGACCGCCAACCTCACCTACGAGCCGCCGTATCTGTTCGCCCGACGCATGTCGACGCTCGATCATCTGAGCCGTGGACGGGTGGGCTGGAACATCGTCACCGGTTACCTGGACAGCGCCGCCAAGGCCATGGGCCTGAGCGAACAGGTCGAGCACGACCGGCGTTACGACCAGGCCGACGAGTACCTCGAAGTGCTCTACAAACTCTGGGAAGGCAGCTGGGAAAACGGTGCGGTGCTCAACGATCCACAGCAGCGGATCTACGCGCAGCCGGACAAGGTGCACAAGGTCGAACACAAGGGCGAGTTCTATCAGGTCGAGGGTTATCACCTGTGCGAACCGTCGCCGCAGCGCACGCCGGTGCTGTTCCAGGCCGGCAGTTCGGAGCGTGGTCTGCTGTTCGCCGGGCGACATGCCGAGTGCGTGTTCATCAGCGGCCAGAACAAGCCGTCGACCAAGGTGCAGGTGGACAAGGTCCGCGCCAGCGCTGTCGAAGCGGGTCGCAATCCCGAGGACATCAAGGTGTTCATGGGCCTCAACGTGATCGTCGGCGAGACCGAGGAAGCGGCCTGGGCCAAGCATGCCGAATACCTGAGCTACGCGAGCGCCGAAGCGGGCGTGGCGCATTTTTCGGCGTCCACTGGCATCGACTTTTCCCAGTACGAAATCGACGAACCGATCCAGTACGTGAAGAGCAACGCGATCCAGTCCGCCACCAAAAACCTGCAGAACAACGACTGGACCCGGCGCAAGTTGCTCGACCAGCACGCTCTGGGTGGGCGCTACATCACCGTGGTCGGCTCGCCGCAGCAAGTGGCGGATGAACTGGAATCGTGGATCGCCGAAACCGGCCTCGACGGCTTCAACCTGACTCGCATCGTCACCCCGGAAAGCTATGTGGATTTCATCGATCTGGTGATTCCGGAGCTGCAACGGCGCGGCTCGTACAAGACCGCGTACGACACCGGCAGCCTGCGGGAAAAACTGTTTCACGGCGAAGCGCACCTGCCGCAGCAACACACCGGCGCCCACTACCGACACTCCTCCTCGCACTGACTGGAAAACCACCATGACCAAGAAGCTCCTGTCCCACCCAGTCAAAGCACTGGCCCTGGCCTTCGGCCTGTTCAGCTCGGCGGTGTTCGCCGCCGATGCCCCGTTGAAAATCGGCACCACCGCCGCCTTCGCGATTCCGCTGGAAGCCGCCGTCGAAGAGGCCTCCAAACAGGGCCTGAAAGTCGAGCTGGTGGAGTTCACCGACTGGATCGCACCGAACGTCAGCCTCGCCGCCGGTGACATCGACGTGAACTACTTCCAGCACATCCCGTTCCTGGAAAACGCCAAGGCCGCCTCCGGTTTCGACCTGGTACCGTTCGCCCCGGGGATCATCAACAACGTCGGCCTGTACTCGAAGAAATACAAAAGCTTCGACGAACTGCCGGAAGGCGCTAGCGTCGCCATCGCCAACGACCCGATCAACAGCGGACGCGGCCTGCAACTGTTGGCCAAGGCCGGTCTGATCACCCTCAAACCGGGTGTCGGCTACAAGGCTACCGAAGACGATATCGTCGCCAATCCGAAGAAGATCAAGATCCTGCAAGTCGAAGCCGTGCAACTGGTGCGCGCCTACGATGACGCCGATCTGGTCCAGGGCTACCCGGCCTACATCCGTCTGGCGAAGACCTTCGATGCCGGCTCCGCGCTGCTGTTCGATGGCCTCGACCACAAGGAATACGTGATCCAGTTCGTGATCCAGCCGAAGAGCAAGACCGACCCGCGCCTGATCAAGTTCGTCGACATCTACCAGCATTCGCCGGCCGTTCGCGCCGCACTGGACAAGGCCCACGGCAAGCTGTACCAGGCCGGTTGGGAAAGCTGAGGATGACGGCAGCCATTCAACGGCGACTGGATCTTCCAGAGCCACCCGCGCTTGCGCAACGCACCGAACTGCATCCCGAACTGAACCGCGCCCACGTGCGTTTCGTCGGGCTCGGCAAAACCTACGACGGCAAACAAGGCCCGGTCGCCGCCCTGCAAGGCATCGACCTGGCGATCCAGCGCGGTGAAGTGTTCGGCATCATCGGCCGCAGCGGCGCCGGCAAGTCGTCGCTGATCCGCACCATCAACCGTCTCGAACAACCGACCTCGGGCCGGGTGCTGATCGATCAGGTGGATATCGGCGAGTACGACGAGGATCGCCTCGTCGCTCTGCGTCGGCGGATCGGCATGATTTTTCAGCACTTCAACCTGATGTCGGCGAAAACGGTGTGGCAGAACGTCGAACTGCCACTGAAAGTCGCCGGTGTCCCGAAAGAACAACGGGAGAAAAAGGTTCGCGAACTGCTGGAACTGGTGGGCCTGCAAGCCAAGCACAAGGCGTATCCGGCGCAGCTTTCCGGTGGCCAGAAACAACGTGTCGGCATCGCCCGCGCGCTGGTGCATGACCCGGACATTCTGCTGTGTGACGAAGCCACTTCGGCCCTCGATCCGGAAACCACTCAGTCGATCCTCGGCCTGCTGCGCGAGATCAACAAACGCCTTGGCCTGACCATCGTGCTGATCACTCACGAGATGGCGGTGATCCGGGAAATCTGCGACCGCGTCGTCGTGCTCGAACATGGTCGCATCGTCGAGCAAGGCCCGGTCTGGGAAGTGTTCGGCAACCCACAGCACGAGGTCAGCCAGACCTTGCTCGCGCCGCTGCAACACGCCTTGCCCGAAGAGTTGCAAAGCCGTTTGCAGGCACAGCCTTTGTCGGCGGACGCGGCCGTGGTGCTGCGCTTGCAGTTCACCGGCAGTCAGCAGGACGAACCGGATCTGGCCGCACTGTTCGCCGCCCTCGGTGGCCGGGTGAAATTGCTCCAGGGCGGTGTGGAACGGATTCAGGGCCACGCGCTCGGGCAACTGCTGCTGGCGGTGGCGGGATCAAAGCTGAACGCCGAGCAATTGCGTCAGCGTGCCAGCCAGTGGGCACAACGCACGGAGGTGCTGGGTTATGTGGTTTGATCGCTTGCTGCAGGGTTTTATCGACACGTTTCTGATGGTCGGCGTGTCGTCGCTGATCGCACTGCTGGCGGGTATCCCGATGGCAGTGATTCTGGTCACCAGCGACAAGGGCGGGATCTACGAAGCGCCACTTCTGAACCGCGCTCTGGGCGCGTTCGTGAACCTGTTTCGCTCGATCCCGTTTCTGATCCTGATGGTCGCCCTGATTCCGTTCACCCGTTTGATCGTCGGCACCACCTACGGCGTGTGGGCAGCCGTCGTGCCCTTGACCATCGCGGCCACGCCGTTCTTTGCGCGGATCGCCGAAGTGAGCCTGCGTGAAGTCGACTACGGCCTGATCGAAGCAGCGCAAGCCATGGGCTGCCGGCGCTGGCACATCGTCTGGCATGTGCTGCTGCCCGAGGCGCTGCCGGGGATCGTCGGCGGTTTCACCATCACCCTGGTGACGATGATCAACTCCTCGGCCATGGCCGGAGCGATCGGCGCCGGCGGTCTGGGCGACATTGCCTATCGCTACGGCTATCAGCGCTTCGACAGCCAGATCATGCTGACGGTGATCGTGTTGCTGGTGGCGCTGGTGGCAGTGATTCAGCTGGGCGGTGATCGCCTGGCGCGAGGGTTGAACAAGCGCTGAATGGCATGGCGTATAGTCGGCAGATTCCTTTGCCAGCGCAGCCCGACCATGAAGCAGACCCCCACCGATCTGGAGCAGATCACCTCCACCACCCTCGGCCACTACAACGCGGTGGCCGAAGATTTTCGTGAAGGCACCCGCGATCACGATGTCAGCCAGAACATCGACGCCCTGTTGCGGCACATCCTTGGTGAGGCGCCGTTTTCCATCCTCGATTTCGGCTGTGGGCCGGGGCGGGATTTGCAGACATTCACCCGGATGGGACACGTCGCCGTCGGCCTCGACGGCGCGGAGAAATTCGCGCAGATGGCTCGGGAAGACAGTGGCTGTGAAGTGTGGTGCCAGGACTTTTTGAAGCTGGATCTGCCGGCAGAACGCTTCGACGGGATCTTCGCCAATGCGGTGCTGTTTCATGTGCCGTTGCAGGAATTGCCCCGGGTCTTGAAACAGCTGCACGAGACATTGAAACCGGGCGGCGTGTTGTTCAGTTCCAATCCGCGCGGGGATAACCGTGAGGGCTGGAACGGGCCGCGTTATGGCTCGTATCACGACCTGCAAGCGTGGCGCGGATTGTTGACCGCTGCCGGGTTCGTCGAGCTGGAGCACTACTACCGGCCGGCGGGGCTGCCGCGTGAGCAGCAGCCCTGGCTGGCGAGTGTCTGGCGCAAGACCTGAGACTCAGGGCCCCGTCTCAACCTGAAAGTAAGCTGGCGCTTGCTCGGGCGAGCGCACAGTGATGCTCCGTGCGGGCAATGTCAGCCCCTGCACCTCACGCGCCTGCACATCAAAATTGGCCAGCAATCGCGTGCCGTCTTCAAAGGATGTCTGCTGAACCAGCCGGTCCGCACTCAACCATTCGAAACCGGTGAGCGCCTGAGTTGCCAGACGTTTATGCAAAGGCCGGAAGAACGCATCCTGACGGGCAATCTGCGGCAATCGCTGCGCAAACGTATCGACACTGAGGTGATACAGCGGCGCAACGTTGTAGAGAAGCTGAGCGAGCTCGTTGTCCGCCCGAACGTTGGTCAATTTCAGGCTATCGAACAGCCAATGGTGGGACGTGATCACCGAGCCATGAAAAACCGCTTGGTACAGCGGCAAACGGCTGGCCGGATCAAAGTGAATACGCCGCAACGACTCTTTGATCGGCACAGGTTTGAAGAAAACCTCTGGCTGCTCCGGCGGATACCACTTGCCTGCAAAATACCTGGACTTGGTGTTCTTGCTCATTTCGACGTCACCCCAACCGATCACTGGCGTCTGCATGCCATGGGCGAACAGCACGCCTTGCGCGGTCGTTGCGTTGCCATCTTCTGAACCGGTGGGCAGTTTCAATACTTCATTGATCCAGCGTGATGCGCCGATGTTGCCTTCGGCATTTTGTGCCTGGGTCATCGTTGCTCCGGGACGGTAGCTGTCGAACAGCATGCCGGTGGCATAGGCATCGAGAAACCAGCTGTTGAAACCGGCGGCGTCGCGAATCGCTTCGACGCGCTGCTCAAGCAGCGGTCGCACGCAACGGGGGTCGGTGTAATGCCCCGATTGCTGGAAACCGCTTTTCAACGTTCCGTCGCCCTTCACGATTGCGCACTCGAGATTCGCCTTGTCCCCCAGATGTGCAGTGGTCCAATCAGGGTTCTCGCTGCGGCTCAGCGCCGTCTCATAGGAATCGTAAGGCGCGATCAGATAACCCGCCGCCACGCCGGCCTTGATCGTCTCGGGGTGCCAGAGGCCACCCTCCCAGCCTTCACCCAGTCCCAACCACAAACGGGACAGCCCGGCGTTCTGTAATTGCTTGATCGTATCCAGTGACAAGGTGCTGCCCCAGCGTTCGGGTTCGGGCGTCAGCGCCTCACCGAGGTCGGACGCCACTTTCGCGCGGACTTCAGCGTAACCGTTGACGAGAGCCTGCATGTCCGGCACCGCTCGGGCCTGCCAGGTCTTGCGCGCCAGGGTATTCACGGCACGGTTGAGACCGCGTAAAAGCACGGTTTTCTGATACCCGCTCAACTCCCTGTCGGTGACGAGAGTCTGCAACGCCTCACGGTCCATTCCCGTTTTCAGCTCACGGGCCAGTGGGCCACCGCCACGCAAGGTGTCGAGCAGCAAGGGCCAACTGCGCACATCTTTGGCCCCCAGCAGATCGTTGCCCCAAAGGTACAGATGACTGGCACCCAGCAGCCGCTTCGCCTGAGGCGTTTTCTCGAATTTGCTGCTCAGAGTTTCATAGCGACCGTTATCGATCAGCCATTGCCGGTAGCGTTTGGCACCAGCCAACGGGTCGTCCGCCCCGAGGAACAGCGTGAACGTCAATGGTGCGGACGGATCGAGTGAGGTGAAGCGATGCCGGGCGGAAAGTGCCAAAGCCTCGCCTTGGGCACTGAACAACAGCCGATTGTTGAAGGGATTGGTCATCAGCCAATGCAGGCTGAATCCGTCATGCTCAACACCCCACAGCGGCAGGCTCAGATCCTGAGTGGTATTGAATTCGCCCTGACTCAAAAGGAATGCCTGCCACACCGGATCGCCACGCGGCACATAGTGCCCCTCGGCCAGGGGCCAGATCAGTCCCTTGCCCATCACGCTGGCGGGCTGACGAAGAAATTCCAGTTCCGCGGGTTCACGCGCGGTGATCGAGAAGGACAGTTCATGTTGATCCAGGCTCGCGCTGAGGGTCCAGGCCCCGTCATCCCATTGCCAATCGATGCGATCACCACGCCTGATCAAGTGGCTGACCTTATGTGCGGCAACGCCCGCCGAGACCTGCACCGTCGCATCGTTTGCAGGCGTGACACGGACAGCCAGCGTTGCCGGATCGAGTTGCACGTGCCACAACGAGTTTTCCAATAATGTGTCGGCCCAGGACAGGGACGACAGGCATAAACCGGCAATCAGCAATAGCGCGCGCAGCCAGCAGGTAACGGTAAGCATCAGACGTCCCTTCTCCTAAAGGAGGAGGGACGTTAACCGAATACGCCGACGCTGTAAGTCAGGCCCTTCGCAAATATGTAACAGGCGTACTCACTGTGCCGATGGCGAAGCGTCCTTCTTCGGCTCGCGAATCTTGTACCAGGCCACGTACAGCGCTGGCAGAAACAGCAGCGTCAGCAGGGTCGCAATCACGATCCCGCCGATCATCGCGTAGGCCATCGGCCCCCAGAACACTTCCCGGGCGATCGGGATCATGCCCATGCTCGCCGCCGCGGCGGTGAGCAGGATCGGGCGACGTCGGTGCTCGGTGGCTTCCACCACCGCATCCCACGGCGCGTAGCCTTTGCGCTCGAACTCGTCGATCTGGGTCACGAGGATCACCGAGTTGCGGATGATGATGCCGATCAGCGCCAGGATCCCGAGGATTGCCACGAAGCCCATCGGCGTACCGGTCGGCACCAGCGCCAGCACCACGCCGATCAGCCCAAGCGGCGCGACACTGGCCACCAGGAACAGCTTCTGCACGCTGTGCAGCTGGATCATCAGGAAAGTCGCCATCAAAAACAGCATCAACGGCAGCACTTTCGCAATCGGCCCTTGGGCCTTGCCACTCTCCTCGACCGTACCGCCGGTGGCGACCTTGTAGCCAACGGGCAGTTTTTCGGCGAACGCGTCGATGGACGGCTTCAACAGTTTCACCAGATCGGTCGGCTGAATCTCGTCACGCACCGACGCCTTGATGGTGATGGTCGGAAGGCGATCACGACGCCACACCAGCGGCTGCTCCAGCTCATAACGAACCGTGGCGAAGGCCAGCAGCGGAATCGACGTGCCGTTGGGCGTGACGATCTGCAGGTTCTGCAGGGTTTCCGGCGTACCGCGTTCCGAACTCACTGCGCGACCGACCACATTGATCAGGTAGATGTCGTCGTTGACCTGGGTCAGCGGCGCGCCACTGACGATGCTGTTCATCAGGTTCGCCACGTCTTCGGACGACAGCCCGAGCTGGCGCGCCTTGTCCTGGGCGATGTCGATTCGCAGGACTTTGCCTGGCTCGTTCCAGTCGTAAATGATCTCGCCGATGTGCTCGTTCTTGTCCAGTTCAGTCGCCAGGTCGATGGCGTGCTTGCGCACCTGATCGATGTCCTTGCCGCTGATCCGGTACTGGATCGGACGCCCCACCGGCGGGCCCATTTCCAGCGCCTGCACGTAACTGCCGATGCCGACGAAGTCCTTGTGCAGCCGTTCGCGCAGGCGCTGACTCAGGGCCTCGCGGGCTTCGAAGTCTTTGCTGACGATCACCAGTTGCGCGTAGTACGGGTTCTGCAATTGCTGGTCGAGTGGCAGGTAGAAACGGATCGCACCCTGGCCGATATAGGTGCTCCAGCGCACGATGTCCGCATCGCCCTTGAGCGTGGCCTCGAGCTTGTCGACGGCCTTGCGGGTCTCGTCGATCGAGGCGTTTTGCGGCAGGTTGAGGTCGACCAGGATTTCCGGTCGATCCGAAGACGGGAAAAACTGATTCTGCACAAACCGCATGCAGAACACCGCCAGCACAAACAACAGCACGGTGATGCCGATGGCCCACCAGCGATTGCGCATGCACCACAGCAAACCGCCGTTGAATGCGCGGCCAACGCGCCCCGGTTCGGCTTCATGGGCTTTCACGTTGGTACTGAGAATGTGCACGCCGATCACCGGGGCGAAGAACACCGCCACAATCCAGGACACGATCATCGCCACGGCAATCACCGCGAACAGCGTGTAGGTGTACTCGCCGGCAGAACTGGCGTTGAGCCCGATGGGGACGAAACCGGCGACCGTCACCAGCGTACCGGTGAGCATCGGGAACGCGGTCGAGGTGTAGGCGAACGTCGCGGCCTCTTCCTTGCTCTCGCCCATTTCCAGGCGCGTGACCATCATTTCCACGGTGATCATCGCATCGTCCACCAACAGGCCGAGGGCAATGATCAGAGCACCGAGGGAAATCCGCTGCATGGTGATGCCGCTGTACTCCATGAACACAAACACCATCGCCAGCACCAGCGGGATCGAGCACGCCACCACCAGCCCGGCGCGCACGCCGAGGCTGATGAAGCTGACCACCAGCACGATCACCACTGCTTCGAACAAGGCACTGGTGAAGCCGCCAACGGCCTCCTCCACCACCACGGCCTGATCCGACACCGTGTGCACCCCGACGCCGACTGGTAGATCCGCCGTCAGTTCATCGATGCGCTTGTGCAGGGCCTTGCCAAACTCCTGGACGTTGCCGCCCTTCTGCATGGCAATCGCCAGCCCGATCGCCGGTTTGCCGTCGAAACGGAATTCCGGCGTGGCCGGATCGGTGTAACCGCGAGTGATGTCGGCGACGTCTGCCAGGCGATAGAAGCGGTCGTTGAGCTTGAGATTGACCTCGGCCAGGTCTTTCTCCGAAGCGAACTGCCCCGAAGTCCGCACGGAAATCCGCTCCGGGCCCGCCTCGATGACACCGGCCGGAGTCACGGCGTTCTGCGATTGCAGGCTCTGCACCACCTGGCGCTGATCGATGCCCAGCGCCGCGAGTTTGCGGGTGGAGAAGTTCAGGTAAATCACTTCGTCCTGCTGGCCGATCATTTCGATCTTGCCCAGCCCCGGCACATTGCGGATCTCGGCCCGCGCCTGTTCCACATAATCGCGCAACTGGCGCATGGTCAGGCCGTCGGCGGTGAAGGCGTACACCGAGCCGAACACGTCACCGAATTCGTCGTTGAATCCCGGCCCCTGAATGCCTTGAGGAAACTGCCCGCGAATGTCGTCGATCTTCTTGCGCACCTGGTACCAGATCTCCGGAATATCCTTGGCGCTGGTGGTGTCGCGCAGGTACACGTACACCGTCGATTCGCCGGGGCGCGTGTAGCTTTTCACATAGTCTAGGGAATCGAGTTCTTCGAGTTTTTTCTCGATGCGGTCGGTGACCTGCTTGAGGGTTTCTTCCTGGGTCGCGCCCGGCCATTTGGTCTGGATCACCATGGTCTTGATGGTGAACGACGGGTCTTCCTCGCGCCCCAGATTGAAGTAGGAGAACACCCCCATGAGCAATGCGACGAACATCAGATACCAGACGAAAGACTGATGCTTGAGGGCCCATTCGGAGAGATTGAAAGAGCCTTTCATTGACTGTCCTCGTCAAGTTTCACGGATTGTCCGGGTTTGAGACTGTTGACGCCGGCGCTGACCACACGCTCGCCGTTCTTCACGCCCCCCGCAAGTACAACGCTGCTATCGGTGCGGCTGATCACGCTGACGTCGCGCGGGTTGACGGTTTTGCTCTGGGTGTCGATGACCCAGATCCGCGCTTTTCCGTCGACCTCCTGCAACGCGGTGACGGGCAATTCGATACGCGGCTTGATCGCCGAGCTGAGGGTGACGCTGATCGCGGTGCCGAGGCGAAAGCCGTCGGGCGTATTGGCCAGGGTCAACCGTGCGCGGCGGGTGCGCGTCGCACTTTGTGCCTGGGGTTCGATCTCGCGCAGGGTGGCCGTGGAGTTGATGCTCGGGTCGAGCTGCCCGGCCACCAGAAACACCACGTCGGACGGGATCTCATCGACCAGGGTGTCCGGCAGATCGATCACGGCTTCCTTGATGTCCGGTTGCGCCAGGGTCACCACCTGCTGGCCCGCCGTCACCACCTGCCCGGTCTCGGCGTTCCACGCGGTGACCACCGCCTTGTGGTCGGAGCGTAGCTGGGTGTAATCGAGTTGATCCTTGCTCTGGTTGACCGCCGCGCGCGCCTGATCCAGCGAAGCCTGGGTGGTTTTCAGGTCCGTCATGGCAATGTCCAGTTGCGCCTGCGCGCCGACACCACGGTCGAACAGCGCTTGCTGACGGCGGGCATTGGCCTGGGCGTTGATCAGCTGTGCCTGAACCCTGGCCAGGTCGCCCTGGGCCGAACGCAACTGGTTCTGCTGGTCGGTCGGATCGAGGGTGGCGAGCAGCGTGCCCTTCTGCACCTCGGTACCGACGTCGACGTTACGGCTGGCAATGCGCCCGCCAACACGAAAACCGGTGTTGCTTTCATAGCGTGCCTGAATGCTGCCGGCGAAACGCCCGAGGTTTTCCTCGCTCATCGCTTCGACCTTGACCGACAACACCGGCCGTACCGGCTCCGGCGGTGGCTCGCTTTTCGAGCAGGCGGCGAGCAACACGCCAATGGATAACAGCCCCAGACGCTTCATGGCTGTGCTCCCGGTTGCAGATCCTTGTAGGTGTTTTCGGCAATTTCGACCTTCATGCCCGGATGCAGCAACTGCCCACCCGCGACAATGACTTTTTCCCCGCCCTTGAGGCCCTCGCTGATGATGACCTTGCCGATCAGATAGCGGCTGACGGTGACGTTGTGCAACTGAGCTTCGCCTTTATCGTCGACCATCCACACGGCCGGATCGCTGACGTTCTTGGTCAGCGCCGACCAGGGCAATTCAACGGCCGACTTGCCGGTGCCCTTGGCCGTGGCGCTCACCACCGAGCCCAGTTGCATCCCCTGCGGCAGGCTGTCGAGGCTGACCTTGACCTGCACCGTGCCGGATTGCGCGGACACCGCCGGGGTGATTTCGCGCACGGTGCCGGTGGTCTTGATGGCGGGGTTGTCGAGCAGGCTGACGACGATCGAACGCTCCGCCGGCCGCTCGGCCAGCAGGGATTCGTAAACGTTGAACACGGCGTCGCGGTCACCGTCCCGGGCCAGGCTGAAAATCGGTGCCGTGGCCTGAACCACTTGGCCGACTTCGGCCTGACGCTCGGTGATGACGCCCGGCGCATCGGCAATCAGCGAGGTGTAGCTCAGTTGATCCTTGGCGTTGGCCAGCTGCGCCTGGGCCGCGCTCAAGGCACTCTGGCTGCTGCGCAAGGCGGCCTGCGCCGAATCGTATTCGCTCTGGCTGGTGTAGCCCTTGGGCAACAGTTTCTGCTGGCGGACGAACGCGGCGGCGCTCTGTTTGACCCGCGCCTGCTCGGCCACTACCTGAGCCTGGGCGGAATCGACGTTGGTCTGCAAATCCTTCGGATCGAGCTTGGCCAGCACTTGTTTGGCCGAGACGCGGTCACCGACATCGACCATGCGCTGGATGATCTTGCCACCGACCCGGAACGACAGTTCGGTCTGCACGCGGGCCTGCACATCGCCGGTGAGGGTCACGGCGGCGGCGTAATTGGCGGGGTTCACCTCCTGCACGAAGACCCGGGGCAGGTATTCGGCGGGGGCCTTTTTCTCGCCGCAGGCGCTCAATAAAGCGAGCAGACTCAGCATGACCGCTGTTTTCAATCCGGGACTCGCCATGCAGACTCCTTCCTGTGTACGAACGTGCAAGTGACGATACGACTGTGAGCTTAGAACAGGGTTCAACCTTCGTCCGGGCGATATATGCATTTCTGTGCAGCGAGTATCCTGACCCGGATTTCGGGGCACTCAAGAAGGATTTTCATGCTCAAGACCCTCGCGGTGGCCAATTACCGCTCGATCAATAAATTGGTGATTCCGCTGGGCCGTCTGAACCTGATCACCGGCCCCAACGGCAGCGGCAAGTCCAACCTTTATCGGGCGCTGCGGCTGCTGGCGGAAACCGCTCAGGGCGGCGTGGTCAATGCGCTGGCCCGTGAGGGTGGTCTCGACTCGACCTTCTGGGCCGGACCGGAAACCATCAGCCGGCGCATGCGCAACGGCGAGGTGCCGATCCAGTCCACCGTGCGCCAGGGTGTGAAACGCCTGCGTCTGGGCTTTGCCGGGGAAGATTTCAGCTATTCGATCGCCCTGGGTTTGCCGGAGCCAAGCCTCTCGTTTTTTTCCCTCGACCCGGAAATCAAAAAGGAATGCATCTGGGCCGGACCGCTCTATCGTCCGGCCAGTCTGCTGGTGGATCGCGACGGGCCGATGATCCGTACCCGTGAAGGTCGTGGCTGGGATGTTCTGGCGCAATACACGCCGAACTTCGACAGCCTGTTCGATCAGGTCGGCAGCCTGCGTACCTCGCCGGAAGTTTTCCAGATGCGTGAGTTCATCCGCCGCTGGCGCTTCTACGACCACTTTCGCAGCGACGCCGACGCCCCGGTGCGCCAGCCGCAACTGGGCACGCGCACGCCGGTGCTACATCACGACGGGCGCGATCTGGCGGCGGCGTTGCAGACCATCCGCGAGATCGGCGATCCCGAGGCGCTGCAGGCGGCGATCAGCGATGCGTTTCCCGGTGCACGGCTGAACATTGCGCCGCTGGCAGGCGGACGCTTCGCTATCGAGTTCTTTCAGGAAGGGTTGCTGCGGCCGCTGTCGGCGGCGGAACTGTCGGATGGCACGTTGCGCTATCTGCTGCTGGTCGCCGCGCTGCTGACGCCACGCCCGCCATCGCTGATGGTGCTGAACGAGCCGGAAACCAGCCTGCATCCGGATCTGCTGCCGGCGCTGGCGCGTTTGATTATCCGGGTGTCGGAGCAGTGTCAGGTGTGGGTGGTGTCCCATGCCCGGCGATTGATTTCGGCGCTGCAGGAAGACCCGGAATGCAATTGCATCGTGCTGGAAAAAACCCTCGGCCAGACGGGGATCGTCGGGCAGAGGGTTCTGGATGAGCCGGCGTGGAATTGGCCTGATTAGGTGTGTCAGTTGGAGAGCCCCTCACCCTAACCCTCTCCCGGAGGGAGAGGGAACCGATTGGGGAAAGCTCAAGAGTTACGCCGACCTGAAAGTGCTTCTGTGAATCCATAATCGACTCGGTGTCTCAGGTCGATGTAACTCTCAAAACACCTCGGTCGGCTCCCTCTCCCTCCGGGAGAGGGCTGGGGTGAGGGGTTGCTCTGCATCCTCACCGCCGACCTGTCAGGCAATCAGCCCTGCCACTTCCCACCCTCAACAATCACGCTCTCGGGCTTGGTGTCATCACTCAGCTCTTTACGCACATATTGGTCATACAGCTTGAGCAGATATTTCTCCTCACCAAGCTTGGCCAGTTCAGTATTCACCCAGTCGCGCAATTCGATATTGCCCTTCTTCACCGCCGGGGCAATCGGCGCTTCGGCGCCAAGTTTTTCGTCCAGCACGCGGTAGCCCGGGTTCTGCTTGGCCCAGCTGAACAGCACCAGATTGTCCTGCGCGTAGGCATCGCCACGGCCGTTGGCCAGGGCTTGCAGGGACTCGGAGTTTTTCTCGAACTTCAGCAGTTTCCAGTCCGGGTGGTTCTTGGTCAGCCAGATATCGGCGGTGGTGCCGGTGGTGACGATGGTGGTGCGGGTCGCCAGGTCATCCAGCTTTTTCACCTCACTGCCTTGGGGCACCAGCGCCTGCACCGCGACCTTGAGGTTCGGGTTGGTGAATTCCACCGCTTCCTTGCGCTCCGGGGTCACGGTCATGTTGGCGAGGATCAGGTCGACCTTGTCGCTTTGCAGGAACGGAATACGGCTCGCCGGTTCCACGGCCACGAACTCGACCTTGTTTTCATCGCCCAGCAGATCCTTGGCGAATTGACGGCCGATGTCGGTATCGAAGCCGACGTAACGCCCCGCTTCGTTGACGAAACCGAACGGCGGCTTGTCGGTGAATACGCCGACGATCAGCTTGTCGCGGGCTTTGATCTTGTCCAGGTAACCGGCCGGTGCGGTGCTTTCGGTGGCGACTTTCGGCTTGGCCGGTTCTTCGGTCTTGTTGCAGCCGGCCAGCAGCACGAGGCTGATCAGCGGTAAAGCAAATAGGGCTTTGGCAGTTTTCATGGCAGTTCCAGTTCCTTGGGTTGAGTCGTTGTGGGCGAAGTCGTTGAAGTCAGCGCTTCGACGTAGGAGAACTTCTCCAGGAACTGCTGCGCGCGTGCGGTTTGCGGGTTCGTAAAGAAAAGCTCGGGCGGGTTCTGCTCAAGGATGCGCCCGCCATCCATGAACACGATGCGATCGGCCACCGCGCGGGCGAAGGCCATTTCGTGGGTGACGATCAACAGGGTCATGCCTTCGCGGGCCAGGCCCTGAATCACTTCCAGCACTTCCTTGACCATCTCCGGATCAAGGGCGGCAGTGACTTCGTCGAAGAGCATGACCCGCGGGTTCATGCACAACGAACGGACGATGGCGATGCGTTGCTGCTGGCCGCCGGAGAGCTGGCGCGGGAAGGAGTCGCGCTTGTCCGCCAGGCCGACGCGCGCGAGCAACGCTTCGGCTTGTTGCTGTGCTTCGCGGCGTTCGCGCTTCTGCACTTTCAGCGGGCCGAGCAGCAAATTGTCGAGCACGCTCATGTGCGGAAACAGGTGATAACTCTGGAACACCATGCCAATCTGCTGACGCACTTCGCGCCAGTCGGTGGCCTTGTCCAGCAATTCACGGCCGGCGAACTTCAGGTGACCGCTGTGGGCGGTTTCCAGACCGTTGAGGCAGCGCAGCAAGGTGCTTTTGCCGCAGCCGCTGGGGCCGAGGATGACGATGACTTCGCCGGACTTCACCTGCAGGTCGATGCCCTTGAGCACCTGCTGTTCGCCGAAGAATTTGTTGAAACCCTGAAACTCGATCAATGCGCTCATGCTTGCGTCCAGCGCCGCTCCAGCACGCGCGAGGCGGCCGACAGCGGGTAGCAGATAAAAAAGAAAAACAGAAACAGCGCGCCGTAGATCAGCACCGATTCGTAGGTGCGCTCGATGATCTGCTGGCCGACCTTGATCACATCGACAACGCCGATCAGCACCGCCAGCGAACTGATCTTGATGATCCGCGTGTAGACGTTGATGGTCGGCGGCGTCATGCGTTTCAGCGCCTGAGGCAGCAACACGTAGCCGTAGAGCTGCGCCGCGTTCAGACCGATCGACAGCCCCGCCTCACGCTGCCCGCGCGGCAACGAATGCAGCGCACCGCGCGCCACTTCGCCAACCTCGCTGGCGCCCCACAGCGACAGCACCAACACCGCACACCAGAAGCTCGGCAGGCTCAGGCCGAAGAAAATTGGCAGGCCGAAAAACAGCAGGTACAACCAGACCAGCACCGGGATCGCCCGGAACAGCTCCAGATAGATCCGCAGCAGCGCGTTCAGCCACGTCACGTTGAGCGTGCGCAGCACGCCGTAGAGCACGCCGCCGACGGTGCTGATGGCGATACTGAGGAACGAGATCGACAGGGTTTGCCCGGCGCCTTTGGCCAGTTGCGGCAACGACACCCAGAGCAGTTCAAGACCCGAACTGGCCATGCTGGAGCCTCCTTTCCAGACGGCTCAACAGCAGCGACAGCGGCAGGAACAGCAGCACGCAGATCAGCGTCAGCACGGCGAGCATTTCGTAGGTTTTGTAGTAGAGCGCGATGTAGCTTTTGGTGGTGTAGAGAATTTCCGGCACCGCCACTGCCGAGACCACGGTGGTCTCCTTGAGCAGGAAAATGAAATTGGCGAACAGCGACGGCAGGCTGAGGATCCCCGCTTGCGGCAGGATCACGTAGCGCAGCAACTGACCGTGGGACAGGCCGATTGAGCGGCCCGATTCAAGCTGCGTCTGGGGCACCGCATCGACGCCGGCGCGCAGCACTTCGGTGAGGTAGGCCCCGCCGAGAAACGTCATGGTGATGATCGCGGCGCTGAATCCGGAAACCTTGATCCCAAGGGCCGGCAGCGCGAAGTAGACGAAGAACAACTGAATCAGCAGCGGCGTGTTGCGCGCCAGTTCCACATACAGCCCGACCAGTTTTTGCAGGTAAGGCGTGCGGAACACCAGAATCGTTGCATTGAGCAACGCCACCAGCAGCGAGGTGCCAATGGCGATCAAACCGACCTGCAGCGTCACGCCCACGGCTTTGAGAAACGCCGGCAGGGTGCTGAGGATAAATGCGTAATCGAAGGTCATGAAACATCCTGACGCCGCTCGGTAAGCGACGGTGGTGCAGTCCATGGACAGCGGGTAACTGTCCGGCAGGCACCGACTTTAAAGGTATAAGAAAAAGAATTTAAATACCGTTAAAGCATATTGATATCACGCAAAAAACTATCCTGCGGGTTTGCCCCGACAGAATAAGAAGGCTATTTTTCCTTTCGCTGTAGGACGGATCTTTTTTTCGTAAAAGCCCTCCAAGGACGAACAGCTTTTGGCCAGACTCCCCCGGCCAACCCCATAACAAGGAAGAGAACATGGACGTAAAAGTGCCGCAGCGACCGGACCCGCAGGATTTCGTGAAATGGCTGGTGGCTTTGCGCAGGGCGCTGAAAACCAGCGCTGCCTGAGTTATCCACACGCAAGAAAAAACGCCGATGACCATCGCTGGTCATCGGCGTCTTTTTTCAACCTTGAAGGGGGTTGCTGTTGCGTCGGATCAGAACGCCGGCAGTACCGCGCCGTTGTACTTCTTCTCGATGAACGCTTTGACTTCAGGGCTGGTCAGGGCAGCGGCCAGTTTCTTGATGGCGTCGCTGTTCTTGTTGTCTTCACGGGCAACCAGGAAGTTCACGTAAGGCGAATCCGCACCTTCGATCACCAGGGCGTCCTTGGTCGGGTTCAACTTGGCTTCCAGCGCGTAGTTGGTGTTGATCATGTCCAGATCGACTTCTTTCAGAACGCGCGGCAGCAGGGCCGACTCCAGTTCCTTGAACTTGAAGTTGTGCGGGTTCTTGGCGATGTCTTTTGGAGTCGCCAGGGCGTTCTTCGGATCTTTCAGCTCGATCAGGCCAGCCTTCTGCAGCAGGATCAGTGCGCGACCGCTGTTGCTGCCTTCGTTCGGAATGGCGATGGTGGCGCCGTCCGGCAGTTCGGCCAGGGTCTTGTACTTGCTCGAGTAGCCACCGAACGGTTCAACGTGCACGCCTTGCACGGTCACCAGGTACTTGGCCTTGTCATCCTTGTATTTGCCGGCGTTGAAGCTGTCCAGGTAAGGCTTGGTCTGGAAGTAGTTGGCGTCCAGACGCTTCTCGCCCACCTGTACGTTCGGCTGAACGTAGTCGGTGAAAACCTTGATTTCCAGATCCACGCCTTCTTTGGCGAGGGTCGGCTTGATCAGCTCGAGGATTTCGGCGTGCGGCACCGGCGTCGCGGCCACCACCAGTTTCTCGCCGGCCTGGGCCAGGGAAGCCGTCAGAGCAGCCGCCAATGCGGTAAACAACAGAACCTTTTTCATGCAGTGTCCTTATCGAAAATCGGTCGTCATCGACGACGGCATTAATACGTGTGCCAGCGATGTGCTACTGCTGGCGTGAAGCGGACAATACCGGGATTTTTTATTCCCGGACAATAACGTTTATTCAGCTTCATATTCCATTTTGTTCATGTTGAATAAAATGGTTACAACGCCTCGCTCAGGCTCAACAGCAACTCTTTCAATGCCTTACGTTCGTCGACGGTGCCGTTGAGGCTGACGCTCGCCACCTGACGTTCGATCTGAACCAGCGGCCCAGACACCTCGGGCAGGTTCAGGTGCTCCGGCAGGATTTCGTCGCCGGTGCTCACCAGCAGCGCAAAATGAATGACGTTTTCCAGCTCCCGGGTGTTGCCCGGCCAGCTGTGTTGCTCCAGCACCTGTTGCGCCGCTTCGCTGATCAGCGGCACCGGCAGATCCAGACGCTGGCTGTAGATGCCGAGGAAGTACTCGGCCAACGACAGAATGTCGCCGACCCGCGCGCGCAATGCCGGCAGTTCCAGATGGCCTTCGCTGAGATAGTGATAAAGCCGCTCGTGGAATTTACCCGCCGCCACCGCTTGGGCCAGATCGATGCTGGTCGCGGCGACCAGCCGTACGTCCACCGGGCTCGGTTGATGCGCACCGACGCGGGTGACTTCGTGGTTTTCCAGTGCGGAAAGCAACTTGATCTGGATCGGCAGCGGCAGGTCGCCGATCTCGTCCAGGTACAAGGTGCCGCCGTTGGCCGAACCGAACCAGCCGGCGCGACTGCTGGCCGATCCGCTGTAGCTGCCGGCGGCGTAGCCGAACAATTCGGCATCGGCGTAGGTCGGGCTGATCGCCCCGCAATTGACCGAGACAAACAAGCCGCTGCGATCACTGGCGCGGTGGATGTGGCGGGCGAGCAATTCCTTGCCGGTGCCGGTCTCGCCGCGAATCAACACCGAGATCGAGCGCGGTGCGAGCTGGGCCATTTCCTCGCGCAACTGGCGCGAGCGTGGATCGACGAACACCAGCGCCTTGGCGCGAATACTCAGGGGACTTTTTTCCGCATCGGGAAAGGTCAGCAACGGCTGGCCAAAGGTTTCAAAACTCATGGCAGACTCCCGCCCCAAATCGCCGGGAGACGGGGGCGTTGAAAAAATAAAAGTGGTCAGGCACGGCGCCGGGCGTGGTGTTCCATGCGGTTTTGCAGGCGATACAGATAAGCGAATCCCTGCTCCCAGCGTTGATGCCCGGACTTCACGTTGATATGGCCGGCACCTGCGAGAATCCCCGCCTCGGCGCCCCAGTTGCGCGCCAGTTCCAGCGCACGCGGCGCACTGACGGCGGCGTCGTTGTCGGAGCTGACGACCTGGCTCGGGAATGGCAGCAGATCGGTCGGGATCGGTGCGAAATTGCGCAGTGCCGGCACACACGCCGGGCGCTCGACATCTGCCGGCGCAACCAGCAGCGCCCCGCGCACCTGACGCAAATGATGCAGTGGCGCAGTAGCAGCCCAGTGCGCCACGGTGATGCAGCCCAGGCTGTGAGCAATGAGAATCACCGGCGAGCTGTCGGCGGCAATCGCCTCGGCCAGCGCCGCGACCCAGTCTTCACGACGCGGCGTCAGCCAGTCGGCCTGCTCCACCCGCGCGCTGTTGGGCAGACTGTTCTGCCAGTGGGTTTGCCAATGATCTTCTGGCGATCCTTGCCAGCCCGGCACAATCAGATAACGGATTGATTCGTTGCGCATGGGGGAGCTCTCCTGCGTCGTGTCTGTTCCTGAACGAGTATAGGGACGGGATATATATTCTTTAAGGAATAAGAAGCTATTTATTAAGACCTGAAAAGCATATTAAGCATTCGGCAAAAAAAGGGGCCGCACCCTGCCAAGGAGACGGCCCCGGAAAAACGTGAAACCCTTATCGTGCAGTGATCACCGACAGCTTGGTGATGCCCGCCCGCTCAATCGAAGCCATGGCTCGCGCCACTTCGCCGTAATTCACCCCGTCGTCGGCCTGCAATTGCACGCGCACTTCCGGGTCCTTGGCCTTGGCCGACTTGAGGTTGAACTCCAGCAGGTCCGGCTGGATTTCGTCCTTGTTGATAAACAGTTTTCCAGCACCGTCGATGCTCACCACCAACGGGTCTTTCTGCTCGACCGGCGCCACCGCTTCGGTTTTCGGCAGGTTGATCGGTATCGCGTTGGTCAAAAGCGGCGCGGTGACGATGAACACCACCAGCAGCACCAGCATCACGTCCACCAGCGGCGTCACGTTGATCTCGCTCAGCACCTCGTCGCTGTCTTGCGTGGAGAAGGCCATATCAGGACGCCTCCTTCACTTTTGTTGCATTGCCCTGGGCCGCAGCCTTGTGCGCGGTCGGGTGGATCAACACGCGGAACGCGCTCTTTTGCGCCAGGCTGTAGAAGTCGTGGGCAAAATCGTCCAGGTCCGCCGCCGTCAGTTTCAGACGACGCAAAAAGTAGTTGTAAACCAGCACCGCCGGCACCGCGACCGCGATCCCCACCCCGGTGGCGACCAGCGCTGCACCGATGGGCCCTGCGACCGTTTCCAGGCTCGCCGAACCTGCCGCGCTGATGCCTTTCAACGCTTCCATGATTCCCCACACCGTGCCGAACAGACCAATGAACGGCGAGGTGCTGCCAATACTCGCGACCACCGCCAGACCGGTTTCCAGCGAACGGCGCTCGCGGACGATCTGCTGGCGCAAGGCACGTTCGAGGCGATCCTGATGATTGATCGCCTGGCTCAGGTCATTGGCCTGCGGCGCCTCGCCCACTTGTATCGCCGCATAACCGGCCTGTGCCACCCGCGCTGCCGCGCCGGGCTGGGTTTCGCTCAACTCGGCGGCGGAGTCCAGACTCGACGCCGCCCAGAAGCGCTTGTGAAATTTGCGGTCCTGCGCCTTCAACCGGCCGAACTGCAAAGCCTTGAGCAATGCCAGCCCCCAAGTGGCGACAGAGAAGACCACCAGCAGCCAGATCACCGCGCTTTCGATGGATTCCAGTGGAGATGCCAGTAACGTCATGATGTGTTCCCTCGTGTAAACGTTTAGCGCGAAATTGGTTTCGGTTTAATGAATCTTGAAATCGATGGGTACGCTGACCCAGCCGTCCTGGGCGACATCACCCTGCTTGGCCGGCACGAAGCTCCAGCGCTTCACGGCGTCCAGCGCCGCGTCGTCGAGCTGTTGCCGGCCACTGCTTTTCTGAATCTGGATCTCGCCCGGTTTGCCGCTGGCCAACACGTGTACCCGCAGCAACACCGTGCCTTCCCAACCGCGACGCTGGGCCAGCGACGGATACTCCGGCGCCGGGTTCTTCAGGTACGCCGCGTTGGCCGAGGCCGGCGTCACCGGAGCAGGCGCCGGTGGTGCAGGTGGCGCTGGCGCGGCGACCGGAGCGGCCGGTTGTGGCGGCGCCGGTGGTTGCTCGACGGCTTTTGGCGTTGGTTTCGGTACAGGTTTGGCGACCGGTTTCGGTTTGGGAATCGGCTTTGGTTTCGGTGGCGGCTTGGTTGCCAGTTCGTCTTCCACCGGGGGCGGAGGCTCAACCACAGGTGCCGGTGGCGGCGGTACAACCACAGGTGGAGCTGGTGGCGCCGGGCGCGAAAACTCGATGGTCATCGGCGGAATTTCCGGCGGCACGATCGGCAGTGCCGGCGTCGGATGCTGGTTGATCCAGTAGATCACCGCGCCATGCACCACCAGCGCCAGAACGCCGAGCAGAATCGTTTCGCGGCGGCTCAGAATGCCCTTGGGCGCGCGCTGCAAACGCAGCTGCCCCAACGGCACGCGATGGGGCCGGCCGAGATCGACCAACTCGCCGCTCGGCGCCTGGCGCCACAGCACCTCCTGTGCACTGGCGGCGGTCTGGACATTGCCCATTGATTTACTCCCTGCGGTCTCTTTGCGTTTTTTCGCGTAGCCGATTCGCCGCTTGTTGAATCCCCCACGGCGTGATCGATGGGTCAATCATTGGGCTAGACGCTTATCTCCGAAAGTAATCTTTCATGTTATGAATAGATGTTTATGGAATATATGAAACAGTCATTTTCGCCAAAGCCACGGCCCGCAAGGCTTCCAGCGATTCGCCGGAATCGACATGCTTTCCCGGCATAAAAAGTATTCATCCAAGGCATCGGGTTATCGATGACCCGGGATTCAGTGACAACTAATTCCAAGGTGATAGTTGACGAGCTTTATAAAAAGTAAAATAAAAAAGGCCGATGCATGTTTAATGCATCGGCCTTCGATTTACGGAATTTCTTATTGCTTCAGAAACTCACCACCCAAGTTCACCACTTCACCATCGAAGTTCACGCGGGAACCGGTAGCCCGGAGTTTCGCGTAGTTGTGATCAGGCGAAAACAGCGTCCAGGTCTGATAACCACTATTTCCGTTCTGAGCCAGCACCGCGATTGTGGTCGGGTTGCCGGTGCTGTTCTGGAAGTGGTAGTTCCCGTAACGGATGTCGTAATTCACGCCACCCTGGCTGAGGGTGCCGCTGAAGCTGCCATTGGAATCATTACCGTCGGTGATAACCAGCTTGGCGCCAGAGTTGGCATTTACGTAAGTGCCATTAATGCTCGACATAACGAGATTTCCTTTATCGTTGGATAAGTGTCTTCCGATGAGAGCAAGTTTCCTCCTGGAAACTCACGACACTCAGGATGGTTGGACATTCATTTATTGTCCACGCGACTTTTCAACGAAATTGCTATATGCACTATTCATGTCGCTCATAACTTATTTCGATTCGGAAGACTCTTAATAACTAACGACTGGCATTGGTTTGTTGCACACCAATGGCCGGCGCAATCACTGCCGTCTCCGAGCGCGGAGTTCCTGCCGGCACCCAGTCATAACTCACAGGAAGGGCCCGATAGACCCAGTTGCTGATCGCGTCGCTGCCCGGCGCTTTGCCCAGATAAGGGCTGACGTATTCCCAGACGTTTTCACCGCTGGCTGTCACCTGGAAGAACCGTCCGTTCATGCCTTCATCGATCAGCGTGTTGCCGTTGGGCAAGCGCCGTGCGCTGCTGATGAACGAGCTGTAGAACGCCCACCCCGGCTGCTTCGAATTCGCCGCGCTGTACTGCCAGACGATTTCATTTTTCATCGGGTCGATCTCCAGCACCCGCGAACCGGAAATCAGCCCCAGCGTGACGTTCGGGTACCCCGCCGAACCCTGGTTGTCGAACACCAGCAGATTGCCCGCGCCGGGCAATCCGGCCGGGATGATGTGCGCGTCATGCTGACCGACGAACTGGTCCACCGGGCGCGGGATTTTCTGCGCGGTTTTCGGATTGGCCAACGGCAGATTCGGCCCCAGGCGCCAGACCACCTTGCCACTGTGTTTGTCGATGATCGCGATGAAATTGGCATTGCGCGAATCGATCAGCAGGTTGTCCGGGTTGAAACGCTTGTCGCCGGCATCGAACCATTTGTTCGGCCCGACCAGGCTGAGGTTGTTGATGTGCAGGTAATCAGGATTTTCACTGGCACGAACCAGCTTCAACTGCTCGGCGGTGAAGCCGAATTCGTTCAAGTGATCCGACGCCAGCCACTGCCATTTCACCTCGCCGGCGGGGCTGACTTCATAGATCGCATCGTCGATCACCTCGGGCACCTTGAAGCCTTTGACCTGGTGCACCTTGTTCGCCAGCACCACGGTGTTGCCGTTACTCAGGCGACGCTGATCGTGATGCTGTTGCGCCGCCCCACCGGGGGCCTTGTCGCCCCACTGCCAGACGACTTTGCCATTCCAGTCCAGCTCGCCGACGCTCTGATTGCCGAGACCGTTACCGGCGGAACCGAGCTTGCCTGGATCCTTTTCGCTCAGTTGCAGCAACACATGGCCACGCTCGCCACCCACCAGTTGCGGGTCGATGATCGCCGACGGGAAACCTGACTGCGGCCAGTTCTTCACCTCGTTGCCGTTCATGTCGATCAGGTGCGTCTGCTTGTCGGCACCGCTGAAGATCACATATTGATTGAAGGCCTTGGCCGGGTCGTAACGGGTGACGCCGGTGGGGTAGACGCTGGGTGCGGCGAGCGCCCCGGCACTGAGCACTGCGCCGGACAGCAACACCGGTAAAGCGGTTTTGATGCGCAACATGATGCAGCTCCTTGAAGGATCGATCAGAAGTCGTAGCGACCGGTGACGCCGAGGGTACGCGGCGTACCGAGCAGGCCTTCATAGCCGCCGTTGCCGCCGGTCCACAGGGTCGTGTAGTAGGTTTTGTCGAAGGCGTTTTTCAGCCACAGCGAGACGTCCCACTGACCCTGATTGAAATCGCCGCGCAGGCCGGTGGAGAGATTGACCACCGCGTAACTCGGGATCTGGCCGTAGTCGGAATCTTCGACCGTGCCCACCGCTTTTGAGCGGAACGCGTAGCTGCCGGTGACGTAAGGTTGCAGGCCGTTATCCATATTCCATTCGTACTTGCCGTTGGCATTGCCGATCCATTTCGAGGCGCCGACCACCTGATGACCGCTGAGGTCGCAAGAGGCTGGAGCACCCGGTGCCTGGCTGACCTCCGGCGGGCACGGCGCGTCCTTGTACGAGAGGTAACTGACGTCGTTGTACGAGCCGTTGAAGTTCAGCGTCAGGCCGCGCAACGGGATCACGGTGCTCTCGAACTCCACGCCGCGCGAGCGCACCGAACCGGCGTTGGTCAGGTATTGCACACGGTTGACGTCGTCGTAGGCGTTGGTCTGGTAAGCGTTGACCTGAGTCCAGAACACGTTGGCGTTGAACTGCAAACGGCGATCCCAGAGCGTGCTCTTGAAACCGAGTTCGGCGTTGTTGGCGCGCTCGGTACCGATAAGCAGCGAGTCGGCACCAGCGGTCGGGGCCGAGCCGACCACAAGGTTGACCCCACCGGATTTTTCGCCGTGAGACAACGTAGCGTAGCCGAGCAGATCATCGGTGAAGCGATAGCTGAGGTTGAGCAATCCGGACGGGCTGGAGCTGTACTGATTCAGGTCGCCGGAATCGTAGGCGCCGGTCCGGCCGCGTCGCGCAGTGGCTGCGGCACCCGTGACAGCGGCGCCACCGACCGGTGCATCACGATTGACCCAGGCGTTCTTCTCTTCATAGGTGCCACGCACCCCGGCGGTGAAATCCAGACGCGGGGTCAGGTGCCAGGTGCCTTGGGCGAACAGCGCGAAGCTGTCGGTCTTGATATGGCCACGGCCGACGCTGTTGACGTTGGCCAGCGCGCCCCGTGGCGTGCCGTTCCAGATGTCTGCCTGCGGGCCGTAATAGGCGAAGGATTTGTTGTCCAGGTCCGAGCCGAAATAGTAGGCACCGAGGACGTAATCGAAGAACTCGCCCTTGGGCGAGGCGAGACGAAATTCCTGGGAATACTGTTTGTCCTCCACCGACACCCCGGCGTTGTAGGTTGCCGGCACGTTGAGGCCATCATCGTTGCGCGGGGTGAAATTCCAGAAGCGGTAGGAGCTGACCGAGGTCAGGGTGAAGTCGCTCGGCAGGGTCCAGTTGGCCTCCACCGACGTGCCGCCCTGATGCACGGTGACGTGCTGGTCATTGTCCAGATTGACCTTGCGGTGCGAGCCGTTGACCAGCGTCGCGCCGGCAGCGGCGGCGCGGGCCGAGTAGAGATTGACGCCATTGATGGTCGGCCCGGTGTTGTACAGCACGCGGGTGCCGGCGCTGGAATCCTCTTCGTTGTAATCACCGATCCAGCGCAGGTTGAAGTTTTCGTTGGGCTTGAACAGCAACTGCGCACGGAAACCGTCGCGGGAACCGCCGTTCAGATCATGGCCGTTGAATTCGTTCTTGATGTCGCCGTCGCTACGAGTGCGATAGGCCGACAAACGCCCGGCCAGCACATCGTTGAGCGGCCCGGAAATCGTGCCCTTGGTCTGGAAATAACCGTCCTCGCCGACCGAGGTTTCGATGCTGCGCTCCGGGGTAAAACTCGGCGCGCGGGTGCTGATGTTGATTACCCCAGCGGTAGTGTTCTTGCCGAACAACGTCCCCTGCGGCCCGCGCAGGACTTCGAGCTGTTCGATGTCCATCAGGTCGAACACCGCCATCCCCGGACGGCCCAGATAAACGTTATCGATGTACAGCCCGACGCTGCCTTCCAGACCATCGCTGGCCGGGTTGTTGCCGAGGCCCCGGATCGACACGCTGGACTGACGCGCATGCATGTAGGCGACGTTGACGCTGGGCACCAGTTGCTGCAGATCCTGAATCCGGTAGATCCGCTGCGTCTCCAGAGTCTGGCCGCTGACCACGCTCATGGGTGTCGGCACGTCCTGAGAACTTTCTTCGCGACGGCGGGTGGTGACGGTCACGGTTTCCAGTTGCGAAGTGGCGGTCGCGGTCTTGCCTGCCGGTGCCGGCACAGGGGTTTCCGTTTCCGCAGCGTAGCCGTGGGTGCAGCTGGCACTCCCCGCCAGCAACAGGGCCAGAGGCAGACGTTTGAGCCGTCGTGGCGGCGGCGGTGAAGCGAGGTTCAACGGACTCATGGGACTGCTCCTGGTCAAAAAACACGCAGACATCTTCCGTGCCGCATATTCTTTTAAGTTATTTATTTATGTTTTTACAAAGATTTACTGCATAAGAGATTGCCTTTATAAGGAGTCGACCTAATGCATATCCAATGCATTTCCCGGATATTTTTTATGTGAAAAATGCATATCGACTTGCGCCAACTCAGACACTTCATCGCCCTCGCCGAACAACGCAGCTTCGTCGCGGGCGCGCAGGCGGTGAACCTGTCGCAGTCGGCATTCAGCCGCAGCATTCAGGCGCTGGAACACAGCGTCGGTTGCCAGTTGGTGGATCGCGGACGCAAGGAATTGCCGCCGACCAAACAGGGCCAGGTGCTGCTTGAACACGCGCGGCGACTGGTCAGCGGTGCGCAGCAGATGGCCAACGAGATCAGCCAGTTCAACGGATTGGAGGCGGGGGAATTGCGCTTCGGTTGTGGCCCGGCGCCAGCGGCAGGATTGATCCCCCGAGCGATCGGCAGCTTCATCGGCCGCTACCCGAAAGCGCGGGTGCATTACCAGGTCGATGACTGGCAGAGCCTGAGCAAACGGCTGCTGAGCGAAGAGTTCGAATTCTTCGTTGCCGACACTCGGCACTTCGAGGCAGATCCGGATTATCTGACCCACCGGTTGAGGCCGCGCAAATGGCATTTCTGCTGCCGCGCCGGGCATCCGCTGGCCGCATCGGATCGGGTCACCGCCGAGCAATTGATGAGTTATCCACTGGCCGTCAGCATTCGCCCGCCAAACCTGCGCAAGGTCATCGTTGACCTCAGTGGTCGCCCGGATTTCGTTCCGAACGTGGAGTGCGAGAACAGCGCCAGCCTGCTCGGCGTGGTGTTGCGTTCGGATGCGATCGGCATCGTCGGCGCCTATTCGGATGCACTGCATCAGGCCCGGGGTGAGCTGGTGTGCTTGAAGGTCGAAGGGTTGGCGGATGATCTGGAGGAGCTTTACACCCGTTATGGAATCGTCAGCCGCGCCGGGTATCGGTTGTCACCGTTGGCCGAGGCGATGATCGAGCAGATCAAGGCGATCGATGCGGTGGATGAGGAGGTGTGCTCACTGGCGAACCTCGCCGTCTGAGCCCATGCGTTTCATGCATGGCAAGCATTCCCCGAATGCACTTGCCGAACACCCTCGCCGAAAGCGAAAAACCTCGCCTGTCTTTCTGACTGGTGAACCCCATGTCCAACCCGCAAAACCCTGTGCGCAACGTGCTGTACATCATGTGCGATCAACTGCGCCGCGATTACCTGTCCTGCTACGGCCACCCACACCTGCACACCCCGAACATCGATCGCCTGGCTGCGGCCGGCGTGCGCTTCAGCCGTGCCTACACCCAAGGCACGATTTGCGGACCGTCGCGGATGTCGGCCTACACCGGGCGCTATGTCAGCAGCCATCAGGTGGCGTGGAACGCCGTGCCGCTGCCGCTGGAAGAACTGACCATCGGCGATTACCTGCGACCCCACGGCATTCGTACTGCGCTGGTCGGCAAGACCCACGCCACGGCCAATGTGGACGCCTTGCAGCGGTTGGCGATCAACCCCGAAAGCGCCCAGGCCGAAGTGCTCAATGAAGTCGGCTTCGAGCCGTACTTTCGTCACGACGGCATCTTCCCCGACAACCCGCTGTTCGATGACAAACGCGAATCCGCGCCATACACCCACTACCTGCGCGAGCAGGGTTTCGAAGGGCGTAACCCCTGGCATGACTGGGCCAACGCGGCCGAAGGCGACAACGGCGAAATCCTCAGCGGCTGGAAAATGCGTAATGCCCATTTGCCGGCACGAATTCCCGAGCAACATTCAGAGACTGTCTACACTACAAATCGAGCCATCGACTTCATCGGTGAGCAAGGTGAAAAACCGTGGTTTTTACACCTGTCCTATATCAAACCCCACTGGCCCTACATTGTACCGTCGCCGTACCACACTTTGTACAGTACGAAATCGATTCTCGAACCGGTACGTAATGCCTCTCCAAGCGACCACCCGGTCTATCAGGCCTTTCGCCAGCATGAGGAAAGCCTGAATTTCTCCAAAGATCCGGTACGACTGAACGTGATCCCGACGTACATGGGCCTGGTCAAACAGGTCGATGATCAGTTGGGGCGGCTGTTCGATTTCCTGCAAAGCAACGGCCGCTGGGAGGACACGCTGATTGTGTTCACCAGCGATCACGGCGACTTCCTGGGCGATCACTGGCTGGGCGAGAAGGAGTTTTTGCTGGAGCAGGCGGTGGGCGTTCCATTGATCGTGCGCGACCCGCGTGCGGCGGCGGATGTCACACGGGGCACCGTGGACGAGCGACTGGCGGAAACCATCGACGGCGTGCCGACCTTTCTCGACGCGCTGGGCGTTACGGGGGCCGAGCATCGCCTGGAAGGTCGCTCGCTGATTCCGCTGCTGCACGGTGAAAATCCTGACTGGCGCCGCTATGCGATCAGCGAATACGACTACGCCTTCCAGGCCCCGGCACGGGAGCGACTGGGCCAGCCGATCGACCGTTGCCGCATGACCATGGTGCGCAGTGAACGCTGGAAATACCTGGCGTACGACGGCTTCCGGCCGCAGCTTTTCGATCTGTTGAATGACCCGCAGGAGCTGCAGGATCTGGGCGCGGACCCGGCGTATGCGGCGGTGCGCGAGGAGCATGCGGGGTATCTGTTCGAGTGGGTGCGCGGGTTGAAGCGGCGCACGACGATCAGTCATCAGGAGATTGATTTGCGCGGGCAGCGGTTTCGCTATGGGGAGCCCGAGACCGAGAAGCTCGTTCAGATTGGCGTTTGGTAGTGATCGAGCGAAGGCAAGAGCAAGAGCCCCCTCACCCTAACCCTCTCCCGGAGGGAGAGGGGACTGACCGCGGGATATTGGTGATTTGCGCTGACCTGTATGAGCTTTGCTGAATCCATAATCGACTTGATCCTTCAGGTCGATGTATGGCGCCAGACATCTCGGTCAGCTCCCTCTCCCTCCGGGAGAGGGCGGGGGTGAGGGGCTTTTGATCTTCTGCTCTTACTCACGCCCTTTGATGGTCTGGCTACGCTGCCCATTCGCCCCGACCGGCACTTCCCCTTTGAGCGTCACCCGACGCACCACCCGATCCTGAGTGCCGTAATCATCAATCGCATAATGCTGCGTCGAACGGTTATCCCAGATCGCCACATCACCGGCCTTCCAGCGCCAGCGCACGACGTTCTCCTGGCGGATCACATGACTTTGCAGCAAGCCGAACAGGTGCGCCGAATCGGCCTGGGAATAACCCTTGATGCGCTTGACGAAATGCCCCAGCAGCAGGCTCTTTTCGCCGCTGATCGGGTGCACACGCACCACCGGGTGCTCGGTCTCGTAGACGGTCGAGGTGAAGATCTTGCGATAGCGCTCAAGCTTTTCCGCCGACACGTCCGGCTTCACGGCGGCGTAGTCATATTCGTTGCTGTGCACGGCCACCAGTTTGTCTGCCAGCTCACGCAATTCAGTCGGCAGTTCGTTGTACGCGGTCGCGGTGTTCGCCCACAGCGTGTCGCCACCGAACGCCGGGGCCACCACCGAGCGCAGGATCGAGGCTTTCGGGTAGGCATCGACGAAGGTCACGTCGGTGTGCCACGAGTTGGCGCGCTGCCCTTCGGCGCCGTCCAGTTCCAGCAGATAGCGGGTGCCCTCGCGGGATGGCACGGTCGGGTGCGCTACGGGCTCGCCGAGCAGATGCGCGAAGGCTTCCTGACGTTGATCGTCGAGCTGGGTCTGCTCGCGAAAGAACACCACCTTGTACTGGATCAACGCCTGTTGAATGGCTTCAACCGTCGCGGCATCCAGCTCACCGGACAGCTGCACGCCACGGATTTCGGCGCCGATACGGCCGGCCACCGGATGAACGTCCAGCGTGTGGACAGCGGGTTTTACAGCGAGTGCGGCATTGCTCATGGGTAGACCCTCATCGACTGCTTGCGGTTGGACGGCAGCGAAACAACGCTCTATCTATATTCCATTTACATCTAATAGATATTCACATGCTTCGTTGACGGAATAAGAGCTTGCATTTAAAACCTCAAGCAACCTCGTCGCAAATGCCTTCGAGCTATTTTTAGGATGCCGGAAAAGCATATGGATCTTCGCCAGTTGCGCTACTTCATCGCCCTCAACGAACACCGCAGTTTTGTCCGCGCAGCCGACGCCATGGGCATCACTCAACCGGCATTCAGCCGCAGCATTCAAGGGCTGGAGCAGGAGTTCGGCTGCGTGCTGGTGGATCGCGGCAACAAGGATCTGCGCCCGACGCCCGAAGGCCAGGTGGTGCTTCAGCACGCCCTGACCCTGGTGCAGGGCGCGGCATTGCTCAGCGCCGAGGTGACGCAGATGACCAAGCTCGACGCCGGCGAACTGCACTTCGGTTGCGGCCCGGCGCCGGCAGTGAAACTGGTGCCGGACGCGGTGGCGCAATTCATCAATGCGCACCCGAAAGTGCGCACCTGTTTTCAGGTGGATAACTGGGAAAAACTCAGCCGCGCCCTGAGCCGCGAGGAGATCGAATTCTTCATTGCCGACATCCGCCATTTCGAGTCCGACCCGAACTTCCAGACCCAGCCGCTGACGCCCAAGCGCGGGGTGTTTTTCTGCCGGCCGGGGCATCCGCTGCTCGCCAAGGAAAGCCTGTCGACCAACGACATGTTCGACTACCCGCTGGCGACCACGCTGATCCCGCCAGGCATTCGCAAACTGCTGGCGAATCTCAGCGGGCGGATCGATTTTTCACCGACCATCGAGACCGAGCATTTTCCGGCGCTGGTGAAAGTGGTGCTGCAATCCAACGCGATTGGCGTTGGCACCGAAGAGGCGTTTGTCGAGGACATCGCCCAGGGCTCGCTGGCGCTGCTGCACTGGCGCAACCTGCCGCAGAACCTGGAGAGCATGAATGCGCGGTGCGGGATCGTCAGCCGCACGGGATTCCGCTTGTCGCCGGCGGCGCGGGCGATGATCGAGACGCTGGTGGCGGTGGATAAACAGGCGATCAGCGTCGCGGTCTGAGGTCGTCATCGCCAGCAGGCTGGCTCCCACATGAAAATGAATCCAATTGTGGGAGCCAGCCTGCTGGCGATGAGGGCTGTTCTGACGCTAAAAATTCAGAGCTTCGCAGCCGCCAGCTCAGGCGCGACCCACTCGTTCACCTTGAACGGCTTGCGGATCAGCTTCTGCTGCGCCGCCAGGTCCACCTTGCCCTGCAGGTTTTCGAGGAACAGCGGGTCCAGTGTCGACGGGAACACTTCGCTCAGGTTCTGATCCTTCAGATCCTGGGTCAGGATCACCGGCGGATAGCTCGCCAGCCCCGACACAAGCTGCACATAGGCGTCCTTGTTGCTGTCCTGCGTCAACCACTCCACCGCCTGCTGCTGCGCCTTGAGCAGTTTTGCCACGGCTTCCGGATGCCCATCGACAAACTTGCCGGTACCCACCAGCACCGACTGCACACTGCCGGCGCCACCGAGGTCTTTGGTGTTAAGCGGCAACTCGGCCAAGCCTTTGGCCTGCAATGCAGTCAGCCCGGAGCTGCCCCACGACGCATCGATCTGCTTCGCCGCCAGCGCCGCAACCGCTGCGTTGAAATCGAGGTTGATCACCTTCACGTCCTTCTCGCTCAGGCCCACGCTGGCCAGCGCCGCATCGAACGACAACTGGGTCGCGGTGCCGCGAAAGATCGCCACGCGCTTGCCTTTGAGATCCTGCAGCGTCTTGATCCCCGAACCCGGCACCACGCCGAGGTATTGCTTCACACCCCGGGCGCTGGCGCTGAGCAGGCGCGTATCGAGACCGTTGGACTTGCCGATGATGGCCGCCAGATCTCCGAGATAGGCCAGATCCACCTGACCGTTGGCGAACGCCTCGTTGATCACAGGTCCGGCGCCCTTGAAGAAGCTCCACTGAATCTTGATGCCCTGATCGGCGAAAGCCTTTTCGAAAATCTGCTGATCACGCAGCACGTCCACGATGCCCCCGCCGCTGTGTTGAGTACCCGCGCTCAGATCAGGCACGGCAATCCTGATTTCCTTGAGCTCGTCGGCCTGGGCAGAGAACGCCAGCAGACCCGCCAGCGCCGGCGCGGCAAACAGACTGATGACACGTTTGAAGGGAAGGTTCATGGGTGCGGCTCCTGATCACGGCGGGCATTGAGGAGCCGAAAGTAGGCGCAATCCGTATCAGCGCTTAAATACTTAAAAAGCACATTTTTATAGCTTTTCAAGCTAAGCCAGCAAAGTCGGGACATGCAGAGCCGTATGCATGGAGAGCATCGAAAATATTCTTCGAATGCATTGGATGCGCGCAGGGCTGGAGGCCTTAAATGGCGCTGCTTATCTCCAAAATGATTATTTTCTAACTCACTTATAACAATTGGTTTTTAGCTAATTCCGCTGACTCGATCCAACCCGACAACGGAGGTCACCCATGGCCCGTGAATCCCTGCTCAGCCTGCCACTGGCCGCACCGCCGTTGAAAAGCCGGCGCACCTGGCCAAGCCTGAGCCACCGCGTTTTACCCTGGATATTACCGCTCGGACTGTTCGCCCTGTGGTGGCTGGCGGCGCGCAATCAATGGATGAGCGAACAGATCCTGCCCGCGCCGTCACTGGTGTGGAGCAGCGCGATCGAACTGTCCCAGGGCGAGTTGTGGAGTCATTTGTGGATCAGCCTGCAACGGTTGTTCTGGGGACTGCTGGCGGGTGTTAGCGCCGGCGCAGTGCTCGGTGCGGCGCTGGGCTTCAGCCGCCGCCTCGAGCGCCTGATCTTCCCGACATTCGCCGGCCTGGCCCAGGTGCCGACGCTGGCGTGGATTCCGTTGTTCATGGTGTTTTTCGGCATCGGCGAAACGCTGAAACTGGTGGTGCTGGTCAAGGCCATCGTGGTGCCGGTAACCCTGCACACGCTGGTCGGCGTGCGTGATGCGCAACCCAAATTGCGTGAAGCCGCCGCTGTTTTACGTTTGCCGCCACGACTGTTGATCCGTCGTCTGGTGCTGCCCGCCGCCCTCCCCGCATTCATGGCCGGCGTACGCTTGGCGCTCGCCGCTGGCTGGACTTCATTGCTTGCCGTCGAGCTGCTGGCCTCCAGCGAAGGCATCGGTTACCTGATGGTCTGGGCGCGACAGCTGTTCATGCTCGACATCGTCTTCGTGTGCATCGTCGTAATCGGCCTGATCGGCGTGGCGATGGATCGCGGCATCGGTCTGCTGGACAAAAAACTGGTGCACTGGCCGCACCCGGCCACGGCAGAAATCCGTCGCGGCCCACGCTACGAAGGCTGGCAACGCGTACAGCCGTGGCTGCTGCCGCTGGCGCTGTTTGCGCTGTGGCAACTGGCGGTCGATCAGCAATGGATCGATGCCAACATTCTGGTCAGTCCGTGGGTGGTGCTTGAGGCGACGAAAAACGGATTGCTCGACGGCACGTTGATCTCGGGCATGGCCCTGAGCCTGGGCCGCACACTAGGTGGTCTGTTGATTGGCGGCGGCCTCGGCCTCGTGCTGGGTTTGCTGCTGGGTCTGTCGCGCACCAGCGAACGCGTGCTCGGCCCGACCCTCGCCGCCCTGCGCCAGATCGCGATTTTCGCCTGGGTGCCGCTGCTCACCGCCTGGTTCGGTCTAGGCGAACTGGCGAAGTGGGTGTTCGTCGCCCTCGCCGCTTTCTTTCCATTGTTTGTCGCGACTCAACGCAGCGTCGCCAACCTCTCGCCACAACTCAACGAAGCCGCGCAGGTCCTGCGCCTGAGCCTCGGCCAGCGCCTGCGTCGACTGGTATTGCCGGGCGCCGCGCCGGGGATTTTCGCCGGCTTGCGCCTGAGCCTGATCTACGCCTGGCTCGGCACCATCGGCGCCGAATACTTCATGCCGTCCAACGGCGGCATCGGCAGCCAGATGATCGGCGCCCAACAACTGCTGCGCATGGACCTGATCATGGCCGGGATGCTGCTGGTCGGCCTCACCGGCGCCCTGCTCAACCTCATTGGCCAACGCATGGAAATCCGCGCCACCCGCTGGAGACACGCATGAACGCACCGATTGTCAGCTTCAACCATGTAGGCAAATCCTTCGACGTCGACGGTTTCGAACTGGAGGCGATTCGCGAATTCAACCTCGACATCGCCGAGGGCGAATTCGTCGCCATCGTCGGCTCCAGCGGCTGCGGCAAATCCACCCTGCTGCGTTTGCTGGTGGGCCTCGACACGCAGTTTCGCGGGCAGATCACGGTCGATGGCAAAGCCGTCAGCGGCATCGGCGGCGAGCGCGGCATCGTGTTTCAGGAGCATCGTTTGTTCCCGTGGCTGACGGTGGCCGACAACATCGGTCTGGGCCTGGTCAACGAGCCGCTGGCTGCCTCCGAAAAGCAGCAACGCGTCAACGATTTCATCGAGCTGGTGGGCCTGCGCGACTTCACCCGCGCCTACCCGCATCAACTCTCCGGCGGCATGGCCCAGCGCGTGGCGATTGCTCGCGGGCTGGTGGCGAGCCCACGGATCCTGTTGCTCGACGAACCCTTCGGCGCCCTCGATGCGCTGACCCGCCAGCAGATGCAGGACGAACTGCTGGCGATTCGCGAGCGGGCAAAGATCACCACGATTCTGGTCACCCACGATGTCGAGGAAGCGATTTTCCTCGCCGACCGCGTGGTGGTGATGGAACCGCGCCCCGGCCGGATCAAGCGGGTGGTGGACATCGCCCTGCCCCATCCGCGCCAGCGCAGCAGTTTCGACTTCCACCAGTTGCGCGAAGAACTGCTGCACGAGCTGACCAGTGACGACCATTACCAACCGAGCGCACCGGTGCAGATCCGTGATCTGCCGTTGTCGTTCATTGCCTGCTGAACAGGAGCTTGTTGATGCCGCAACGTCCCAACTTTCTGGTGATTCTGGCCGATGACCTCGGTTTCTCCGACATCGGCGCGTTCGGCGGCGAAATCGCCACGCCGAACCTCGATGCCCTGGCCAACAATGGCCTGCGCCTGACCGATTTTCACACTGCACCAACCTGTTCGCCGACCCGCTCGATGCTGCTCACCGGCACCGACCACCACATCGCCGGCATCGGCACCATGGCCGAAACCCTGACCCCGGAGCTGATCGGCAAACCGGGTTACGAAGGCTATCTCAACGACCGTGTCGTCGCGTTGCCGGAGTTGCTGCGCGAGGCCGGTTACCAGACCTTGATGAGCGGCAAATGGCACCTGGGCCTGACCGCCGAACTGGCGCCTCACGCCCGAGGCTTCGAGCGCTCGTTCTCGTTGCTGCCCGGCGCGGCGAACCACTACGGATTCGAACCGACCTACGATGAACACACGCCCGGCCTGCTGAAATCCACCCCGGCGCTGTACATCGAAGACGACACGTTCATCGACGAATTGCCCAAGGATTTCTATTCCTCCGACGCTTTCGGCGACAAGCTGTTGCAGTACCTCAAGGAGCGCGACCAGAGCCGGCCGTTCTTCGCCTACCTGCCGTTTTCCGCGCCGCACTGGCCGTTGCAGGCGCCCGCCGACATCGTCGAAAAATACCGTGGCCGCTACGACGCAGGGCCGGAAGTGCTGCGCCTCGAGCGTCTGGAAAAACTCAAGTCGCTGGGATTGATCGAGCCGGATGTCGAACCGCATCCGCTGATCCAGCTGACCGCGCAATGGGACGCGCTGAGCGATGAACAAAAACGCATTTCCGCCCGGGCGATGGAGGTCTACGCGGCGATGGTCGAGCGCATGGACTGGAACATCGGCCGCGTCGTCGACTATCTGCGCCAGCAGGGCCAGCTCGACAACACCTTCATCCTGTTCATGTCCGACAACGGTGCCGAAGGCGCGCTGCTGGAAGCCTTCCCGAAATTCGGTCCGGAGCTGGTGACCTACCTGAGCCAGCACTACGACAACAGCCTCGACAACATCGGCCGCGCCAATTCCTACGTCTGGTACGGGCCGAACTGGGCGCAGGTGGCGACCGCGCCGTCGCGCCTGTTCAAGGCGTTCACCACCGAGGGCGGGATTCGCGTTCCGGCACTGTTGCACTATCCGCAGCTGCCGCTGAAGGGGCAGATCAGCCATGGTTTCGGCACGGTGATGGACATCACGCCGACCATCCTCGATCTGGCCGGCGTGCGCCATCCCGGCAAGCAATGGCACGGCAAACCGGTGGCACAGTTGCGTGGTAAATCGTGGCTGGGCTTTTTGTCTGGCGAGACGGCGCAGGTGCATGACGAACACACCGTTACCGGTTGGGAATTGTTCGGGCGCCGGGCGATTCGGCAGGGGCAGTGGAAGGCGGTGTGGATCCCCGGTCCAGTCGGGCCGGCGACCTGGCAGCTTTACGACCTGGGGAGTGATCCGGGGGAGATTCATGATCTGGCGTTAAGTCAGCCGCAGAAGCTTGAAGCGCTGATCGAGCATTGGCAGCGGTATGTGGAGGAGACGGGGGTGATTTTGAGTGAGTCGCCGTTTCAGCCGGATTGAGGTGGCAAGATCAAGAGCTGCCCTCACCCCAGCCCTCTCCCGGAGGGAGAGGGAGCCTACCGAGGTGTCTTTCGCTATACATCGACCTGAAAAAACCAGTCGACTATGGATTCAGAACAGTTCGTTCACGTCGGCGTACTTCCCCAATATCCCCCAATCAGTCCCCTCTCCCCCCGGGAGAGGGTTAGGGTGAGGGCTGGATCTCCAGCCGAAAACACAAAGTCAGTTCACCTCTATCGCCTTACCCGCCAACCCTTCATTTTCCTTGCGAACAAACCTGTTCGCCCGCCCAAACGTCCCGAAATCGTTGAACCGAACCCCCATCTCCCGCATCACCTTATGCGCCACCGGCACCGTCAACTGGCGAATGTAAAACGGCTCCCTCACCACGAAATGATGAATCCCGTGACTGCTGCCGAAATTGAAGCAGAACGCCTGCAACGGCCACAGCCACCACGGATTCAACACCTGGCACTGCTGAAGCACATTACCCGGCTCCACATCCCCGTAGTAATGCATGTTCGAACTGATGAAGTGCAGGCAGAAAGTGCGCAATACGTTCGGGCCAATGATCACCACGGCGGCGATGTCGATCACCTGCATCACCGACAACGTGGTCGCCGACCATTCGATCGGCGAGCCCATCAGGTAGGCGATGCCATTGGCCCCATGGAACCCGAGAAACACATACCACGCCCCCCAATGCACCAGCGCCAGCGGCGCGTAGACCTTCAAAGTGCGTTTGATGATGCTGAACTTGTGCGCCCAGGTCTTGGCCCGCAGCATGCGGATGAACGCCGACATCACGTTGTCGCCGACCATCAGCAACCGCGCGAAACCCCAAGGCTCGCCATTGGTGATCGCCCGTTCTTCCATGTCGGTTTCGGTACCGGACACCTTGTGATGATTGAGGTGCAGATGGCGGCGGATCCACGGGTTGATCGTGCTCGGCCGCGCCAGCCATACCAGGCCCATCATCAGGTTGTGCGGCACGCGCTGTTTGCGGAAATACATGCTGTGGATCAGGTCGTGTTCGAGTTCGTGGGTCAGCGAAGCGAAAAACGCGTTGAGCAACAGGCATACCCACCACGCCAGGTGCCCGCTGATATACAGCGCCGCCGAACCGATCATTCCGGCCAGAGCAAAGGCGAGAATCCCGGCGCCGAGTGCATCCTGATGCTTGAGAATCGGGTAGCGCTCGCGCAGTTCCACGCCCTTGGCCAGCACCACTTCGCGAATATGCGCTGATCGCTGGGCAGCATTGTGTCGCTGGGGACTTGCAGAAGTACGGTCCATGCTTCCATCCTCTGGTTATTGATGTTCGCATCCTGCCCCGCGCGGACTCCAAACGCGGTAGCCGAGAACGCCAACCTGTTGACCGGAAGCGCCAATCAGCATGAAGGAACCGACTTCTCTCGCTAGCTGGACCCGTGCCCTGCGCAAGCAACTCGACGCGCTGGGGCTGGACAGCACTGCCCTGTGTCAGCAGGCCGGGCTCGATCCGCAACTGATGGACGACCCGAACGCCCGCTATCCGTTGTCCGCCACCACGCGTCTGTGGGAAATCGCGGTGCAGGTCAGCGGCGATCCGGCAATCGGCTTGCGGGTGTCGCGGTTCGTCAGCCCCACCACCTTTCACGCACTGGGCTATGCGTTAGTGGCCAGCGGCAGCCTGCGGGAAGTGTTCGAGCGGATCGTGCGTTATCACCAGGTGGTCAGCGACGCGCTGGAACTGGAGCTGACCCGCACCGAAGACCGCTATCGGTTTCGCCTGAAAATTCCGGCCGACAACCCGGCGCCCGCCTTCGAGGCCATCGACGCGTTTGCCGCGATCTACGTGCGCACCTGCCGCAATCGCCTGGGTCGCAACTACGCACCACTGGCGGTGTACCTGCGCCGCCCGGAGCCGGCCGATGCGCATCAGTGGCACAAGGTGTTCCGCTCGCCGGTGCATTTTTCCGCCGAAGAAGACCGCATCGAATTCGCCCTCGCCGACTTCGACAGTCACCTCGACGACGCCAACCCTGAACTGGCCGAGCACAACGAAGCAGTGCTCAAACGCACCCTCGCCCAACTCAAGCCGCTGACCTGGGAGCGCAAGGTGCGCGACGCCATCGAAGAACAACTGCCCGAAGGCGAACCCAGCGCTGAACGCATCGCCCAGGCCCTGCACCTGAGCCTGCGCAGCCTGCAACGGCACCTGGCGGACGAGGGTTGTCGCTTCGACACCCTGCTGAATGAAAGCCGCGAGAACCTCGCGCTGCTGCACCTGCGCGATCCGCAATGCTCGCTGAGCGAGGTCAGTTATCTGTTGGGATTTGCCGATACCAGCAGCTTCAGCCGCGCGTTCAAACGCTGGACCGGGATGACGCCGGGGCAGTTTCGGGATCAGTTGCGCTGAGCGCACATGGGCATTCAACCCTTGGTCAGACTGCGTTCAATCCCGGACTCCCACTGCTCGATCATTGCCGTACCCACCTCGGCGAATGACTGATGGGTTCGGCAATACTCGAGCATTTCCGCCATCGCCGTCTGCATGCCATGAACAACCTGCTGCAGTAGTTCATTGCACCGGCCTTCAGTGAGATTGCACGCCGTACGGCCGAAGCGGATGAGCGCCTTCTGCTTGGGCCATGCCTTCGACCCGCCCAGCAGCAAGGCCAGGCTGTCGTTCCTGATGTAAACCGATGTGGTGATGATGTCGTAAGCCGGGGCCAGCCGGATCGAAGCCTGCGCACCGCATTGGTCATACAGCACACCGAAGTTCTTCAGGTGCGCATCGCCATTTTTCAGTCCCGCCGACAGCGCTACGATCTTGAAAAAAGCTTCCAGCGCCTGACTCAACAGCGCAGGCGAAACAAAGGCCTTGATCTGTCGGGCAGCGCCTTCGTAAGAACCATCGTATTTGGCTCTGGAAGGCCAGCCATTGAGTACGCAGAAGTCCTCGAAACCCAGATAGCCGTGCTCAATCAGGTCAAAACGCTCGACCACCAGAAATTTGCCCTGCTCACTCAATTCAAACTTTGGCACTTCAAGTCCGCTAAGCGCTGCGGCGCGCATACAGAAGTACTCGTTGGTCGCCAGCTCGGGAAACTCTTCGGGACGGAAGGCTTTGACCAGATGTGTGGAGCCTCGGTGAGTCAGGCGATCAACTGCTGCCGCACTGTCGCGCACCAGAACTTTGGGCTGTACGCCCGAAACCCCGGAGTATTGGCTGTACTTCTGTAGCAAATCATCGAACAATCCCTGGGCACCGTCATGCACCAAAAGCTCGGCCAATGATGTTTCGGGCTGACGCTCGGTTGCCGACTCGCTGGTAATCGCCAGCCGTCCCAACTGATGCGGTCCGACGATAGCGAGCAAGGCGAAATCATCAAAACCGCGCACTGCTTTACTGAAGCGTCGAACCAGCTCATCGCGCAGCGCGCCTTCCGGCAGATTCATTTCGAAGACGGGATGAATGCCCCGCTCCCAGCCGTAGCTCTCCAGCCGAGTCGGCATTGTCAGCGACACTGCATTCTCGTCGATGGCGTCCTCGCGATAACTGAACACACTGTCCATGCCCGGCTGCCCTCGACCGAGCGTTCCGACCGGGCTATCAGCGACTGTGATGTGCAAGCGATCTGTCGGCTCAGTCATGGAAATTGACCTTCTGCAACGCGTCGAGTGTCGGGCGTTGCGCTCTCACGGGAACCGCCGTCAGCTCATAGCCAAAGCCGTTGAGGATCGCCTCGACTTTGCGCAGACCAATTTCAGAAATCGTATTGTTTTCGATACCCGAAATGGTGGCGCGGCTCATGCCGTAACGTTGCGCCAACGCCTGTTGCGAGAGTTTTTGCGCTTTGCGCAGAGTTCTGATCAGTTCGCCCAACTGTTCCATGACACACCAGTGCATTATATACAGTGCAATAAATCGTAAATAAAGAAATATGCATCGCATTTGATGCCAATTCAGGGCGAGTCTAGCTCAGATGAAACGGCATGTGCGGGTCGATTAGCGACTGGTTACAAATCCAAGCTCAAAAACCGTACCCGTTGCATCACTGCTGACCCGCACCCGGCCCCCATGCAACTGCATGATCGACTGCACGATCGCCAGTCCCAATCCGCCGGAATCTCCCGGCTCCGCGCGGGACGGGTCGACGCGGTAGAAGCGGTCGAACAGTTTGCCCAGATGCTCATCCGCGATGACCGGGCCGAGGTTGTGCACTTGCAGCCAGCACAGGCCTGGCTCATCGCGTCGGCGCAGGCTGATGACCGAGCCGGCATCGGCATGGCGTACGGCGTTGGCCAACAGATTGCCCAAGGCGCGTTGCAGCAGTTGCTGATCCGCCAGCAACTCTCCGCTGAACGTGTTTTCGAGGCGGATTTCCCGGTCATCGGCCAGGGCTTCGAAGTAGTCGCACAACTCATCGCCGATTTCGTGCAGTTCCAGCGTGCGCAGATCGAGCGCCCGCTCAGCCTGCTCTGCGCGGGCGAGAAACATCAGGTTTTCGGCCATGCGCTTGAGCCGTTCGAACTCTTCCATGTTCGACGCCAGCACTTCCTGATACTCGGTGCTGCTGCGCGGATAATTCAGTGCCTGGCCGTTGCTTGCGAGCAAGGTGTGCAGCGGCGTGCGGATTTCATGGGCGAGGTCGGCGGAAAACTGTGAGAGGCGCTGGAAGCCGTCGTCCAGCCGCACCAGCATGCCGTTCAGCGCGTGCACCGGCTCCAGCAATTCCGCTGGCGTGCCGGCGGTGGGGACGCGTTGGTCGAGGCTGCGCAGGTCGATGCCGCGCAGCGCTTCACTCAGCTTGCGCAGAGGCCGCAAACCACGGCGCAACAGCACCAGGCCCAGCGTGAAGGCGAGCACGGCACCCAGGCCGACGGCCAGATACAAGCGCAGGCGATAGCTGCCGAGCATCTGCTCGCGCTCGCTCAGAACCTTGCCGGCGATCACGGTCAGCGCTTCGCCGTTCGGGCCTTGGGCCTGACCTGACAACAAGGCCAGCTCGACACCGTCCGTTGCCTGCCAGGTCAGCACATCGCGGCGTTGCGGCGGTTGATCCCGGGGGATGGCCTGCACGGACGGCAGTGCGCGTTGGCGAGGGTTGATCGTGATCACATTCGAGCCGTCCGCGCGTTGCACCAGCAGCAGACTGTCGAGATTGCCGAGCATGTTCTGGTACAGCCGTGGCCGCGCCTGCAAGGCGTCGAGGCTGTCGCTGTCGGCGAGCAGCGCGCGCACCTGTTCCAAACGACCGAGCAACGCCATGTCGTCGCGCCAGGCGATTTCCGAGGCCAGCGAGCGATACAGGAACACGCCAATCGCGCTGAGCACCAACGCACAGACGGCGGCGAACGCCAGGGCCAGGCGCCAGGCGATGGATCTAGCGCGCATCGTCGGGCGCTTCGAGTTGATAGCCGACCCCGCGCACGGTGTGGATCAGCTTAGGCATGTACGGATCATCGACTTTCGAACGCAGCCGGCGCACCGCGACTTCGACCATGTTGGTGTCGCTGTCGAAATTCAGATTCCACACTTGCGAAGCAATCAGCGTGCGCGACAGCACTTCACCCTGTCGGCTGGCGAGCAAATGCAGGAGGGCGAATTCCTTGTTGGTCAGGGCGATGCGCTGGCCGCCACGGCTGACCCGGCGGCGCAGCACGTCGATTTCCAGGTCGGCGATGCTGTACGACTCGGCCTCGCGCATCGGCCCGCGCCGCAACAACGTGCGCACCCGCGCCAGCAGTTCGGCGAAGGCGAATGGCTTGAGCAAATAGTCATCCGCCCCCAGTTCGAGGCCACGCACGCGGTCTTCGATAGCGTCCTTCGCCGTCAGGAACAGCACCGGCGTGGCGCCGCGCTGGCGGATCAACTGCAGCAATTGCCAGCCGTTGAGGCCCGGCAACATCACGTCGAGGATGATCAGGTCATATTCCTGCTGCTCGATGAAGTAGCGCCCGTCGAGACCATTGAGCGCCACATCCACGGCAAAACCCGACTCGCCCAGCCCTTTGGCGAGGAAATTCGCAGTTTTGGCTTCATCTTCTACGACCAGCAAACGCATGGCACACCTCGATTGATCAGAGGCACAGGCTAGGCCCCTTCGCCGCCGTTGCCCATTACAAACTTGTAATCCGGCTGACGAGGTTTCGACGGGGACCGGCGGATAAGGTGGCGGCCTTCGCTTCTGGAGCCTGCCCATGTCCGCTAAATACTTGGTTGCCAGCCTGGCAATCGGCCTCGGCACTGCCGCAATCGCCGCGCCTGAGCTACCCCGTCACGCCGATCTCGATCTGAAAACCGCACGGCTGCTGGCCGACACAGCGCTGGAAAACTGCACCGGCACGGTATCGGTGCTCGACCGTGGCGGCAACCTGTTGGTGACCTTGCGCGGCGACGGTATCGGCCCGCACAACACCGTCGCCAGCCAACGCAAGGCCTACACCGCGCTGTCAACGAAAACCCCGACCCGGTTGTTCGCCGAGCGCGCCCGCAGCAACCCGGAAACCGCCAACCTCAACACCCTCGACGAGCTGCTTTTGCTCGGCGGCGGCATCCCTCTGTTCGCTGGCAAGGAACTGGTCGGCGCCATGGGCGTGGCCGGTTCCGGCGGCGGCGAGCAAGACGAGAACTGCGCGATCAAGGCTGCCGACATCGTCGGCCTTTCCATCAACCGTATTTGAACCCAGGAGCATCACCATGACCCCACTGCGCATGACTTTTGCCGCGCTCGGCCTGAGCGCTTTTTCGAGCCTGGCGCTGGCCGCCGGCAATCCGCTGAGCGTGCATGTACTCAATCTGGAAAACGGCCTGCCATCGCCGGGCATCAACGTGACGCTGGAGCGCCATGTCGGCCAGGACTGGCAGCCGCTGGCGCAGGGCACCACCAATGAACAGGGGCGGATCGCCGAACTGTTCCCGGCGAACAAAACGTTCGAGGCGGGTGAATATCGGGTGGTATTCAAGACAGGCGAGTACTTCGAAAAGACGAAGCACGAGACGTTTTTTCCGGAGATTCCGGTGATCTTTCAAGTGAAGCAGACGGATCAGCACTATCACATTCCGTTGCTGCTGAGCCCGTATGGCTTCTCCACTTATCGCGGTTCGTAACTCAAACAGACTCCTCAAAAAAGCCCCTGCCCATCGACAGCAATGTTGAATGTTCAGGGGCTTTCTACTTCACTAACCGTCCCAGTGCGCAGGGTTGGAAATCAGCTTGCGGCTGGTGCGTCCTTATTCGACCTTGAACTTGAAAAACGGGCTCCAATCAGACCTTTCACGATTATCCGTCTGCACAGCGAAAGCCTCATATTCAGCTGCAAGCAGTTTCTCTTTCACAGACCAAATACCATCCGGGCCGACTTGAGTTGAAGCAAACGAGTCACCATCAATCGGAACTTTCATGATCCATACCCACCACCCAGCCAGACCAGTACCCGAAAATTCAACCGGGTTGTTGACGTCACCTTGGGGTTTGACAACGACTGGTGCGGGGACGCTTTTATTGATAGGGAGGTTAGAGTAATCAGCGGTGCCGGTAGCTTTACTGTTCATCGGTTCCAACTCCTTGGGCGGTCGTATTTGACACACTTGTTGTACACCGCCCAATAGGAGCCCACCACTGTCAGATCTGACAGGTGGCACGCAGTTTTTCCATGTCCAGAATCTCGATTTCCCCATAGCCGAGACCAATAATTCGCTGATCTTTCAGGTCCTTGAGGATCTGGTTGGTGGTCTGCCGCGACAGCGACAGCATCGACGCCAGCTGTTCCTGGGGCAGTTGCAGCACGCGGCGTGGCGGATCGAGTTCGCCGTAGCCTTCGGCGATCATCAGCAAGCGATGAGCCAGACGCGCCGGGGCCGGCAGCAGGCTCAGCTGTTCGAGATTGATGAAGGTCAGGCGCAGTTTGTGGCTCATCAACAGAGCGAGATGCCGCCAGTAGACGGGTTGCTCGTCGAGCATTTTCAGCAGCGTGGCCTGGGGAATGTTCATCAAGGTGCAAGGCCCGACCGCGTAGGCATCGTGGGTGCGGGGCTGGCCGTCGAATAGGCAGATTTCGCCGAACCAGTGCGGCGCTTCCACCAGGCTCAGCAACGCCTCCTTGCCCTGCTCGCTGACCGCGCCGATGCGCACCGCGCCGTCGAGCACCGCGTACAGCCCGCACGGCGCATCACCGCGCTGAAACAAGCGCTGCCCCGCCGCCAGCCGCCGCTCCCGGGCCGCCGCCAGCAGACTATCCTGAAAGGACGAAGGCAGATGACTGAACCATTGCCCGGTCAGCAGGCGCTCGCGCCAGACCTTATCCATGCGTTCTCCTAAAGATTGTCGCCTGCCTGACAGAGCGATCCGTGAACCCGGGGCATGATTCGATCACCCTACAGGAGGAATAACAATGAAAAGCCTCGTCGATCATTTGAGTCAATACGCCGCTTACCACCGTGACCCGCGCAACATCGCCAGCCACTTTATCGGGATTCCGCTGATTGTGGTGGCGGTGGCCGTGCTGTTGTCGCGGCCGGAATGGTCGGTGGGCGGATTGTGGATTTCCCCGGCGGTGATCGCTGCCCTTGCTTCGGCGTGGTTTTACCTGCGTCTGGAGCTGAAGCTTGGGGCTTTGATGACCGTGTTGATGGGGCTGTCGGTCTGGGCCGGGCATGTTCTGGCGCAGCAGAGCACCATGGTCTGGCTGAGCGCAGGTCTTGCGATGTTTGTGATCGGCTGGGTGATCCAGTTTGTCGGGCACCACTATGAAGGGCGCAAACCGGCGTTTGTGGATGACTTGAGCGGGTTGATTGTCGGGCCGCTGTTTGTAGTGGCCGAGCTGGCGTTCATCCTCGGGATGCGGCATGAGCTGAAAGAGCAGATCGAGGCGCGGGCGGGTGTGGTGCGGGTCAATCCGAATCGTGCGGCTGTCTGAACCACTGCCCGGCTCGCTCGTTGCCACGCTCTGCGTGGGAATGAATCCCGTGACGCTCCGCGTCACAGTGGACGCGGAGCGTCCATAGCGGCGTTCCCACGCAGAGCGTGGGAACGAGCGAGATCAAAGGCTGGCGATTTTCTGCCAGACCTTCGGCTTGAAGAACAACGTCTCACCTTTCGCCAAACCGGTCAGGCTGTCGTGGTCCTTCACCACCTCCGCCTCGATCAGATCGCTCTGCCCCTCAACCTTCAACGTCACCCGCGTGGTCGCGCCCAGCGGCCGGATATCGCGGACTTCAGCGGCGTGGTGATCCTCCAGCTCATGCCGCGACAGCGATACTTCGTGCGGACGGAACAGCACGTGATTGTCATCGCCCAGATGCAGGCGGTTCGAATCGCCGAGGAAGTGATAGACGAAATCGCTGGCCGGGTTTTCGTAGACATCGCCCGGTGAACCGATCTGCTCGATCACACCCTTGTTCATCACCACGATGCGGTCGGCCACTTCCATCGCCTCTTCCTGGTCGTGGGTCACGAACACCGAGGTCAGGTTGATGTCTTCGTGCAGGCGCGCCAGCCAGCGGCGCAGCTCTTTACGCACCTTGGCGTCGAGGGCGCCGAACGGCTCATCGAGCAGCAGCACTTTCGGCTCCACCGCCAAGGCGCGGGCCAGGGCGATACGCTGACGCTGGCCGCCGGACAGTTGCTCCGGATAACGATCCGACAGCCAGTCCAGTTGCACCATGTTCAGCAGCTCGTGGACCTTGGTCGCGATCTGGCTTTCAGTCGGGCGCTGGTTCTTCGGCTTCATGCGCAGGCCGAACGCGACGTTGTCGAACACCGTCATGTGGCGGAACAAAGCGTAGTGCTGGAACACGAAACCGACATTGCGATCCCGCACGTCGTGGCCGGATACGTCTTCGCCGTGGAACACGATGTTGCCGTTATCCGGGGTTTCCAGACCGGCAATAATGCGCAGCAACGTGGTCTTGCCGCAGCCCGACGGGCCGAGCAGCGCTACCAGTTCACCGCTGTGGATGTCCAGGCTGATGTTGTCCAGCGCCTTGAACGCATTGAAATTCTTGCTGACGTTACGCACTTCGATCGACATGAATTATTCCTCCGCGGCGCTGGCGCGCAGGCGGTTGATACGGTTTTCGCTCCACTGCTTGAGCAGCAGGATGAAGAGCGCCAGGATCAGCAACAGGCTCGCCACGGCGAACGCGGCCACGTGGTTGTATTCGTTGTAGAGGATCTCGACGTGCAGCGGCAAGGTGTTGGTCACCCCGCGAATGTGCCCGGAGACCACCGACACCGCACCGAACTCACCCATGGCCCGCGCGGTACACAGCACCACGCCATAGATCAGGCCCCATTTGATGTTGGGGACGGTCACGTGCCAGAACATCTGCCAGCCATTGGCGCCGAGCAGACGCGCGGCTTCCTCCTCCTGAGTGCCTTGTTCCTGCATCAGCGGGATCAGCTCACGGGCCACGAACGGCACAGTGACGAAGATCGTCGCCAGCACGATGCCCGGCAGGGCGAAGACGATCTGGATGTCGTGATCCTGCAGCCACGGCCCGAACAGGCCCTGGGCGCCGAACATCAACACGTAGACCAGACCTGCGATCACCGGCGACACCGAGAACGGAAGGTCGATCAGCGTCACCAGCATACTTTTGCCACGGAACGAGTATTTGCTCACGCACCATGCGGCGCTGACGCCGAACACCAAGTTCAGCGGCACCGAAATCAGCACCGCAATCACGGTGAGTTTCAGGGCCGACAAGGCATCCGGCTCAAAGATCGCGGTGAAGAACGCGCCAAGGCCGTTCTTCAATCCCTGCGACACCACGATGAACAGCGGCAGCAGCAGAAACAGGAAGAAAATCAGCCAGCCGAGGCCGATCAGGATCCGCCGCGAAGTGGCACTGCCACGGCGGGCGGCGTTGGCCGAGGAAGCGGCCGCAATAGACGATTGGGACATGGTTCGCGCCTCCTTATGGGGTTTCGATGCGCCGCTGCAGCAAGTTGATCAGCAGCAACAGGACGAAGGAAACCACCAGCATCAACACGCCGATGGAGGTAGCGCCGGTGTAATCGTACTGGTCGAGCTTGACCATGATCAGCAGCGGCAGGATCTCGGTTTTCATCGGCATGTTGCCGGCGATGAAAATCACCGAACCGTACTCGCCGACGCCACGGGCAAACGCCAGTGCAAAACCGGTCAGCCAGGCCGGCAACAGCGCCGGCAGCAGGATGTGACGGAACACCTGCAATGGTTTGGCACCGAGGCACGCCGCGGCTTCTTCGACTTCACGCGGGATGTCGGCCAGCACCGGCTGCACCGTGCGCACCACGAACGGCAGGGTCACGAAGGTTAGCGCCAACGTGATCCCAAGCGGGGTGTAGGCGATCTTGAAACCGAGGTCAGCGGCGAACTGCCCGACCAGCCCGGTCGGCGTGTACAGCGCCGTCAGCGCAATACCGGCCACGGCGGTCGGCAGGGCGAACGGCAGATCGATCATCGCGTCGATCACCTTGCGTCCCGGGAACGTGTAGCGCACCAGCACCCAGGCCAGCAACGTGCCGATGATGCCGTTGATGATCGCGGCGCACAGCGCGGTGCCGAAGCTCAGCTTCAATGCGGCGAGAACGCGGGGCGCGGAGATGATCGTCCAGAACTGATCCCAGGTGAGTTGGGCGGCGTGGACGAACATCGCCGCCAGCGGGATAAGCACAATCAGGCTGAGGTACACCAAGGTGTAGCCCAGCGTCAGCCCGAAGCCGGGTATGACGGGGGAGATACGACGCGACATAAAAGTCCTTGGTTTGAGAACGCGCAAAGCCCCGAACATAAATCCGGGGCTCGTTTTAGGCTATTGAAACTTACTGCGCCTGATAGATCTGGTCGAACACGCCTCCGTCGTTGAAGAATTTCGGCTGTGCGGTTTTCCAGCCGCCGAAGTCCTTGTCGATGGTCACCAGCTCCAGTTTCGGGAACTGCTGGGCGTACTTGGCGGCCACGTCCTTGTCACGCGGACGGTAGAAGTTCTTCGCCGCGATTTCCTGGCCGGCCGGGCTGTACAGGTGCTTGAGGTAGGCTTCGGCGATCTGCTCGTTGCCCTTCTTCTCGGCGTTCTTGTCGACCACCGCCACCGGTGGTTCGGCGAGGATCGACAGCGAAGGCACGACGATGTCGAACTTGTCCTTGCCGCCGTCTTCTTTCAGCGCCAGGAAGGCTTCGTTTTCCCAGGCCAGCAACACGTCACCCTGACCGTTGTTGACGAAGGTGATGGTCGAGCCACGGGCACCGGTGTCCAGAACCGGAACGTGCTTGAACAGGGTCTGTACGTATTCCTTGGCTTTGGCTTCGTTGCCGCCGTTGGCTTTCAGGCCGTAGGCCCACGCCGCGAGGAAGTTCCAGCGCGCACCGCCGGAGGTTTTCGGGTTCGGGGTAATCACCGAGACGTCGTTCTTGATCAGATCGCCCCAGTCCTTGATGCCTTTCGGGTTGCCCTTGCGCACCAGGAATACGATGGTCGAGGTGTACGGGGTGCTGGCTTCCGGCAGACGCTTCTGCCAGTCAGCCGGCAGGGTCTTGCCGAGCTTGGCGATTTCGTCGATGTCGCCGGCCAGGGCCAGGGTCACGACATCGGCGCGCAGACCATCGATCACCGCACGGCCCTGCTTGCCCGAACCGCCGTGGGATTGCTGGATCTTCACGGTGTCGCCGGCGTGCTCCGACTGCCAGTACTTCACGAACTCGGCGTTGTAATCCTGATACAGCTCGCGCGTCGGGTCATACGACACGTTGAGCAGTTCGTAATCCTTGGCAACCGCGGAACCGGCAAACACAGCACTGGCCAGGGCGGCCAAAGCGTAACGGCGAATCGACGACATGGTGAAAGCTCCTGGAATTCTTGGTGGTGGCTTTTTCTTATGGATTGCTGGAATCGGGTTGCTCATTCAACGACCGCAGCCTGTGGCAGCTTCTGCCAACAGCTCCCCGCAGGAGCTGCCGCAGACTACGAATCAGGCCGGTTTGTTACCCGGTTGCTGCAGACGGAATTTCTCTTTGCGTTCGATCTGGACCACCTGGGCGTTATGCACAGTGATTTCCACCGCGCCGAAACGCAGGTCGCGCAAGGCGCTCTGGATTTCGCGCAAAATGGTGCTTTCGTCCTGACCGTCAACGCTACGCAGGGATGCGCTCATGGTGCTGCTCCTTTGTATGGGATATGCCTGGCAGTGGGCGGCACTGCGTTCGGCGTGGGAGCAATATAAGAGAGCTTTGGATATTCTTAAAAAGACTATTTAAGAATGTTTATATAACTGGAAAACATTATGTGATGCAGCAAGGGTTTGCGGCGGATTTGCCCGCCGACAAACCCGCCGCAGGCCGCCCTTAACCGATCAAGGGCGCCCGATTCCAGTCGATTTGCGCTTCCGGAACCGGCCGCCCGAACCAGTAGCCCTGCCCCAGATCACAGGCCTGGCCCAGCAGGAACGCCGCCTGTTCCGCCTGCTCGATGCCCTCGGCGTGCACCTGCATGCCCATGCTGCGGGCCAGGGCGATGATCACCCGGACGATCGCCGCGTCGTCCTCGTCCCACGGCAGGCCGGCGACGAATCCCTGATCGATCTTGAGCTTTTGCACCGGCAGGCGCTTGAGCCGCAGCAACGACGAATAACCGGTGCCGAAGTCGTCGATGGCCAGACGAATGCCCAGCTCGCGCAGACGATGCATCTGCTCCAGCGCGACCTCCGGATCGTCCATGACCGCGCTTTCGGTGACTTCCAATTCCAGATAGGCCGGGTCCAGACCGGTCTCGTGCAGCACCTGCGCAACCTGCTCGTACAACTCGCGACGGGCGAACAATCGTGACGACACGTTCACTGCAACGAACGACAGCACTACTCCGGCCTGCTGCCATTGGCACATCTGCCGGCAGGCCTGCTGCATGACCCAGGCGTCGATTTCCGAGATCAGCCCGGTGCGTTCGGCAATCGGGATGAACTCCGCCGGCGACACCAGGCCACGTTGCGGATGTTCCCAGCGCACCAGCGCTTCGACGCCGATCAGGCGACTGGTTTTCAGGTCGTGTACCGGTTGGTAGTAGACCCGCAGCTCCTGCTGTTCCAGCGCGCGGCGTAATTCGAAGGCGATTTCGACCCGCTGCTGGGCGTGGGCCGTGAGTTCTTCGGTGTACAGCGCGTAACCGTTGCGGCCACTGCTCTTGGCCTTGAACAGCGCCGCGTCGGCGTTGCGCAACAGCTGTTCGGCACTCAGTGCATCGCTGGGAAACAGGCTGATGCCGAGACTGGCGTTGATGAACAGCTCATGTCCGTCGAGGCAGAACGGCTCCTTGAGCGCATCGAGAATGCGCTGAGCCAGCGCCGCCGCCTGCGCCGGCTGTGGACAACTTTCCAGCAGGACCGCGAACTCGTCGCCGCCCAGCCGCGCCAAGGTGATGCCCGGCCCGAACAACGCCTGCAAACGCGCGGCGACCGCCTTGAGCAAACGGTCACCGATGGTGTGGCCAAGGCTGTCGTTGATCAGTTTGAAGTGGTCCAGATCGATCATCAGCAGCGCGCAACCGCGCTTGTGGGTCTGCGCCGACGCCAGCGCCTGTTCGGCGCGGTCGCTGAACAGCAGGCGGTTGGGCAGGTCGGTCAGCGGATCGTGGTGGGCCAGATGCTTGAGTTCGTGCTCGGAATCCTTGATCGCGCTGATGTCGGAAAACACCGCGACGTAGTGGCTGAGCCGACCGTCTTCGTCGCGGATCACCCGGATCGTCTGCCACTGCGGGTAGATCTCGCCGCTTTTACGCCGGTTCCAGATCTCGCCGCTCCACTCGTCCTTCGCCTGCAAGGTGGCGAACATCGCCTGATAGAACCCCGGCGGATGGTGCCCGGACTTGAACAGGCTGGGCTGCTGGCCAATGACTTCCTCGCGCTGATAACCGGTGATTTCCATGAAGGCGCGATTGACGTGCACGATCAGCCCCTGCCGGTCCGTGACCAGCACGCCTTCGCGGGTGCAATCGAATACCGCAGCGGCCTGACGCAGGCGTTCGCGATCCGCCTGGCGTTCACGCAAGCGGGCACCGATGCCCAGACATTCGAACAGCCGCGCCCGGGCCAGGAAGATCAACCCCGCGCTGAGCACTACGAACAGGTAGCCGTTGATCAGTTGCCAGCGCAGCAACTGGTCAGAGCTATCGAAGAAACTGTTCAATAAATAACCAGTGCCTTGCAGCCAGACTACGGCAAGGACCAGATAAAGCAGCGCTGCACGCAAGGCATCGCGGTATGTGGCAGACATTCGGCCGTCCATGTCCCTACAAAAATGTCGGGATTATAGGTCAAGAAACATCCAGCCATCTCTTATCTGAAAGGGCGACTGGTTTTATCTGTGTGCTTGGTGATAATGCAACGGCTGTTTTTTCTTTATCGAGGGCCCTATAGCCTATGTGGTACGAAGGTTTTCTTGGCTTGTCGGCCTGGTCGCTGGTCGCCGTCACCCTGGTGATGACCCACGTGACGATCGTTGCCGTCACGGTCTACTTGCACCGCTACTCGGCCCATCGCTCCCTGGAGCTGAATGCCGGGCTGAAGCATTTCTTCCGTTTCTGGCTGTGGCTGACCACGGCGCAGAACACCCGCGAGTGGACTGCCATCCACCGCAAACACCACGCCAAATGCGAAACCGAAGACGACCCGCACAGCCCGGTCGTCAAAGGTCTTTCCACCGTCCTGCGCAAAGGTGCCGAGCTGTACCGCGAAGAAGCGCAGAACCCGGAAACCCTGCGCATCTACGGCAAGAACTGCCCCGAAGACTGGATCGAGCGCAACCTCTACAGCCGCTACCGGCTGCTGGGCGTGGCGATCATGGCCGTCGTCGACCTGCTGCTGTTCGGTACCATCGGCATCACCATCTGGGCAATCCAGATGATGTGGATCCCGGTCTGGGCGGCCGGTGTGGTCAACGGTCTGGGCCATGCCGTCGGCTACCGCAACTTCGAATGCCGCGACGCGGCGACCAATCTGGTGCCATGGGGCATCCTGATCGGCGGCGAAGAACTGCACAACAACCATCACACCTACCCCAACTCGGCCAAGCTGTCGGTCAAGAAGTGGGAGTTCGACCTCGGCTGGGCGTGGATCCAGGTCTTCAGCTTCCTGCGTCTGGCCAAGGTGCAACGGGTCGCCCCGATCGCCCACCGCGTCGAAGGCAAGGGCAGCCTGGACATGGACACCGCCATGGCGATCCTCAACAACCGCTTCCAGATCATGGCCCAGTACCGCAAGCTGGTGATCGGCCCGCTGGTCAAACAGGAACTGGCCAAGGTCGATCATTCCGTACGCCACCAGTTCCACCGGGCCAAACGCCTGCTGTCGCGAGAAACCAGCCTGCTGGAAGATCGCCACCACGCGCGCATCCAGAACATGCTCGAGCACAGCCAGGCGCTGAAGGTAATCTACGAGAAACGTCTGGCCCTGCAGCAGATCTGGGTCAAGACCAGCGCAAATGGCCACGACATGCTCGCCGCCATCAAGGAATGGGTACACGAGGCCGAGGCCAGTGGCATCCAGTCCTTGCGTGAATTCGCCGACCAGTTGAAAACCTACTCGCTGCGCCCAACAGCCGTCTGATGCCGTTGATCGGTGCGCCCCATTCCCGGGCGCACCCTTCGGAACTTCACCCCCGTTCCCCTATCTCAAAGACACTTCGCCACCCCCGGCGGGCTTTCCCGTGGCCGTTGTCGACTTCCCGGCACGCCCTTTGAGATTCGTGTCGATGGTCAACAACAATCAAAAAGACTCATCCCCTCCCCAGTGGCCCGAGGCCGCGCAAACCCTGATGGCATTGATGCACGCCCAGGGCGAAGTCGCCCGGCTTAGCGAACGCGAGCAGCTGTTCAGTTCGCTGCTGGTTAGCGTCAACGCCGTGCTTTGGGCCTTCAACTGGGAAACCCGTCAGGTGCTGTACGTCAGCCCCGCCTACGAACGGATTTTCGGCCGCTCCGCCGCCCTGCTGCTGGCCGACTACAACCAGTGGCGCGACAGCATCTACCCGGACGATCTGGAATACGCCGAACGCAGCCTCGCCGAAGTGCTGCACAAAGGCGCCGTGGAAGACCGCGAATACCGGATCATCGCCGCCGACGGCCAGGTGCGCTGGATCAGCGACAAGTGCTTCATAAACCGTCAGGAGGAACCAGGGCAACCGGTGATCATCGTCGGCATCGCCGAAGACATCACCGACAAGAAGCAGATGGAAACCGAGCTCCAGCGACTGGCCACCACCGACGTGCTGACCCAGAGCAGCAATCGCCGGCACTTCTTCGAATGCGCCCACCGGGAATTTGAACAAGCCCGCCTGCAAGGTGCGCAAATGGCGTTCCTGCTGCTGGACATCGATGACTTCAAAGTGATCAACGACACCTACGGCCACCCGGAAGGCGACAACGTGCTGCAACGAATCGCCGAATGCGGTCGTGCGTCGTTACGCCGGGGAGACCTGTTCGGGCGGATTGGCGGTGAAGAGTTTGCTGCGGTTTTCCCTGGCTGTGCGCCGGACATGGCGATGCAGGTGGCCGAGCGGCTGCAACGGGAAATTCAGCGCTTGAACTTCAACCACGGTGATCAGACGTTCGGCATCACCGTCAGCCAGGGCCTGACCAGCCTTACCCCGGAAGATGAAAGCCTCGACACCCTGTTCGCCCGCGCAGACGCGGCGATGTACGAGGCCAAACGGCAGGGCAAGAACCGGATCATTTCCGCCTGATTCAAGAGCGGATGCGCAATCAAGCCGCTATTTGCGCATCCGCATCAGCTCCGGCAAGCCGATTTTGAGCAAGCGCGCCGTGCGGCTCTTCGCCAGCTCCTCAACGCCCTCATGCTCGGTCAGCCGCGCCATCTGCGCCGCCATGTTCATCACCAGTGCCTCGCGGGAATACACCCCGCCACCGAGCTGGTAGACCGAGGCAATCAGCTCGCGCAGTTCCAGCGGCAGGCGCCAGCGAGTGCGCAACGCCGAACCGTACGCCGCACCGAATTCCGCCAGCGCATCGCCGACTTCTTCCAGTTCATCCAGCTCGCCGCCGGCCTGCTTCCACTCTTGAAGACAACGCAGCAACGCCAGATCGCCGAGGCGATGGAGCATCCCGGCGCAGTAGCAGCGTTCCTGATCCAGATCGAGCAGACGCGCCAAGGTGCGGGCGTACTCGGCGGTGTGCAGCGACAAGCCCCAATAGCGCTCGGCGTAATCCGCCAGGCACGGGTCGCTAAGTCGGGCGCTGCGTTTGAGTGCAAGGCCAAGAATCAGATTCATGCTTTGCCCGGTGCCCAGGCGATGCAGCGCCTGCGCCAGGGTCTGCACCGGCGCGCCATGATGCTGAGCGGCGCTGTTCGACGCTGCAATCAACACGGCGGTGATCTGCGGATCGGTGCGGATTTCCTCTTCCAGCAGCTTCAGGTCCAGGCCGTTGGGGTTGAGGCTGCGTTTGACCGCCACCTGCACGTCAGTCATCAGCGGTGCGCCGTCGGCCTGCTCGCGGCGACGTTCGAGGAAAACCGAGAGGGTCATGCCCGGCGCCAGCGCCGGTACTTCACAGAACACTTCTTCGCCGGCATTCAGCAGCAATCCCTGCAAACGCTCGGTCAGGCTTTCCATGTTCAGGGGTTTGGCCAGGTAGGCGGTCGGCGCCAGCGGCAGGGCTTCGCGCACGCTGGCGCTGTCGTTGCGACTGCTCATCAGAATGAACGGCAGCGGCGGATTGCGTTTGCGCTGGCGGACACTGCGCAACACGCTCAAGCCATCGACGCCGGGCAACTCCCAGTCGACGATCGCCAGGTCATAGGGGACTTCGCTGAGCAGCGTCATCGCCTCCTGGCCATCAGCGCACAGGTCCAGCCGCGCATCGCAGCGCACATTCAGCAACACTTGTTTGAGCAGGTCACGAGACCACGGGTCGGCCTCGGCAATCAGGACTCTTGGTACAGCGGGTAAATCGACGGCCGTCATGCTCGCCCTCCCTTGCAATGCTTGAACCTTAGCCAATGCTGGCGATTCGGTACAACCTGAAAACCGCGCCCGTGTTTCTCCAGGCATGAAAAAACCCGCCGAAGCGGGTTTTTTGTCGATCCGATCACGCGGTGCTACGGATTACAGCTCCGAGAAGCACTCTTCGATGATCGCCAGACCTTTGTCCAGTTGCTCGTCCGGCGAGGTCAGCGGTACCAGGACGCGCAGCACGTTGCCGTAGGTGCCGCAGGACAGCAGGATCAGGCCCTTGTCACGCGCCTTGGCCACGACGGCAGCGACTGCGGTCGGGTTTGGCTTGTGGCTGTCGCCGTTTTCGAACAGCTCGACCGCGATCATGGCGCCCAGGGCACGGACTTCGCCGATCACCGGGTACTTGGCCTGGATGGCTTTCAGGCCGGTGACCAGACGCTCGCCGACAGCCTTGCAGCGGTCCAGCAGTTTTTCTTCTTCGAACACTTCCATCACGGCCAGGGCCGCGGCGCAAGCGATCGGGCTACCGGCGTAGGTGCCGCCCAGGCCGCCTGGAGCGATGGCGTCCATGTACTCGGCCTTGCCGCACACACCGGCCAGCGGGAAGCCGCCAGCGATGGATTTGGCGAAGGTGGTCAGGTCGGCAGCAACACCCATCTGTTCCATGGCGAAGAACGTGCCGGTACGGCCAGCGCCGGTCTGCACTTCGTCAGCGATCAGCAGGATGCCGTGCTGGTCGCACAGGGCACGCAGACGCTTCATGAATTCTTTCGGTGCGACGTAGAAACCACCTTCACCCTGTACAGGCTCGATGATGATCGCGGCGATGTCTTTCGGCTCGGCGTCGTTCTTGAAGATGCGTTCGATGGAAGCGATCGAGTCGTCGATGCTCACGCCGTGCAGTTCGTTCGGGTACAGCGCGCGGAAGATGCCGCCTGGCATCAGGCCCATGCCGGCCGAGTAAGGCACGACTTTACCGGTCAGGCCCAGGGTCATCATGGTGCGACCGTGGTAAGCGCCGGTGAAGGCGATCACGCCAGCGCGGCCAGTGGCGGCACGAGCGATCTTCACGGCGTTTTCAACGGCTTCGGAACCGGTGGTCACCAGCAGGGTTTTCTTGGCGAAGTCGCCCGGTACGCGAGCGTTGATTTTCTCGCACAGCTCAACGTACGGCTCATAAGCCAGAACCTGGAAGCAGGTGTGAGTCAGCTTGTTCAGCTGCTCGGTCACGGCGGCGATGATTTTCGGGTGCACGTGGCCGGTGTTCAGTACAGCGATACCGCCAGCGAAGTCGATGAATTCACGACCTTCAACGTCGGTCACGGTCGCGTTTTTCGCGGACTCGGCGAAGATCGGGTGAATCTGGCCAACACCACGTGGAACAGCTGCGGTACGACGGGCCATCAGTTCAGCGTTAGTCTTGCTCATTACAGTCCTCATTCGCCGCTCATCGGGCGGCGTGGTTCAAGGATAAAGCGGGAGGAATCGGCGGTGGCAGCATGCGATGATCGACTGCCACGGCGTTCCCGGCCGCAGAGAAAATTCCGGTTTGAAACGACGCAAAGGGACAGCGCTCTCGTGCCCTTTGCGTTTACAGCGATCTTCTACCGAGGCTTAGATGCCCAGGCAGAGGTATTTGATTTCCAGGTAATCTTCGATGCCGTACTTGGAGCCTTCACGGCCCAGGCCCGAGGCCTTGATGCCGCCGAACGGCGCGACTTCGTTGGAGATCAGCCCGGTGTTGACGCCGACCATGCCGTATTCCAGGGCTTCAGCCACACGGAACACACGGCCCAGGTCGCGAGCGTAGAAGTACGAAGCCAGACCGAACTCGGTGTCGTTCGACATTGCGATCACGTCGGCTTCGTCTTTGAAGCGGAACAGCGGCGCCAGCGGACCGAAGGTTTCTTCCTTGGCCACGGCAGCGTCTTTCGGCACGTTGGTCAGGATGGTCGGCTCGAAGAAGTTGCCTTCCATCGGCTTGCCACCGGCCAGAACGGTTGCGCCTTTGCTCACCGCGTCAGCGATGTGCTCTTGCACCTTGGCCACGGCTTTCTCGTCGATCAGCGGGCCAGTGGTGGTGCCCTCTTCCAGACCGTTGCCGATTTTCAGCTTGGCGACTGCCACTTTCAGCTTCTCGGCGAACGCATCGTAGACCGAATCTTGAATGTACAGACGGTTGGCGCAGACGCAGGTCTGGCCGTTGTTGCGGTACTTGGAAATGATCGCGCCTTCGACGGCCTTATCCAGGTCCGCGTCGTCGAACACGATGAATGGCGCGTTGCCGCCCAGTTCCAGGGAGACTTTCTTGATGTCCTTGGCGCATTCCGACATCAGCTGACGACCGATTTCGGTCGAGCCGGTGAAGGACAGTTTGCGCACGATCGGGTTGCTGGTCAGCTCGCTGCCGATGTCGCCGGCGCTGCCGGACACCACGCTGAACACACCTTTAGGGATGCCGGCGCGCTGGGCCAGTTCGGCCAGAGCGAATGCGGAGAACGGAGTTTGCGAAGCAGGCTTGAGCACCATGGTGCAACCGGCGGCCAGCGCCGGACCTGCTTTACGAGTGATCATCGCCGCCGGGAAGTTCCACGGGGTGATGGCAGCGGTAACGCCGATCGGTTGTTTGATCACGATCAGGCGCTTGTCCGGCTGGTGGCCCGGAATCACGTCGCCGTAGATGCGCTTGGCTTCTTCGGCGAACCACTCGATGAACGAAGCGGCGTAAACGATTTCGCCCTTGGCTTCGGCCAGTGGTTTGCCCTGCTCGAGGGTCATCAGGCGAGCGAGGTCGTCCTGGTGCTCGATCATCAGTTCGAACCAGCGACGCAGCTTGCCTGCACGCTCCTTGGCGGTCAGTGCACGCCAGGCCGGCAACGCCTTGTCGGCGGCTTCGATGGCGCGGCGGGTTTCGGCAGCGCCCATCTTCGGCACGGTGCCCAGAATCTCGCCGGTGGCCGGGTTGTTGACCTTGATCGTCTGACCGCTGTCCGCGTCGACCCATGCGCCATCGATGAAGGCTTGCTGGCGGAACAACTGGGTGTCTTTAAGCTGCATGTCGGCTTTCCTTAACAGCACCGCGCAAGGCGCGGAGCAAAATTATGATTGTAGAAAGGCGCCTCGCAAGGCTGCCGTCAGGGAAATCATTCACCGGGCTGGCACATCAATAGCGCACGACTCAAAACGCGTGCGGCTCAGCACCTGGATAAGGAGCGTTTGAAATCTCAAACGAATCCTAGGTTCAAAGGGGTTGAAGGACAATAGGGCGTTCGAAAAAAAGAACAAAAACGCCGCAATTGCTGAACATTTCAGATCAACGTACCAACAGCTCGGGTCGCAGGGAAACCATAGAACAGCCTCTCAAAAGCGCCAAGCGAGCCTTTTGCAGGACGTTACAGCTTTATGGAATGCAGTGCTTTTCAACCGACATGCGCACTGACAATACGCACCAAAACCCGGCATGGACGCCCCGAGCCGACCTAGGTATGATGTCGCCCGCTGCACCAGTAGCTCAGCTGGATAGAGTACTGCCCTCCGAAGGCAGGGGTCGTGGGTTCGAATCCCGCCTGGTGCGCCATGAACAAAACGAAAAAGCCCCGGACTGCAAGGTCCGGGGCTTTTTTGTGCCTGCTGGCTGGCGACTCACTCCGTCGTCCAGTCAAACTCGTCGTATTCATCATCGTCTTCTTCGTCCTCGATCAAGTCATCATCGAGAACGTCTTCCTCCAGATCCTCTTCGGCCTGCTTGGCCAGAAGAAACTCCTTGCGACTCTCCGTCACTGCCCGCCGCAGTTCCTCACCCTTCACCGGGCAGTTGAGCATTTGGGCGATGCGGTCGATTTTTTGGGCCACGGCATCCTCCAGCGCATCGGCAATGACCCGATAGTGCGCGTTTTTGCGGGTCAATGCCAAATGGCGGATGGCTGATACGGTCAGTTCTTGCGGATTTTTTCCAGTCGCAGGTCGAGATTCACGTTCGGGTAGCGCTTGTGCAGGTTGTTGAACAGGCTGTCGGCCGCTTGCGACTGGCCGGACTCGCGCAGGCGCAGGACTTCACGCAGTTGCGCGTCAAGACCGTTGACCGGGGCGGCGGCGCGCTTGCTGACCTTGGCTTCGTCCGCCGTGTCGGCGCTGATCGATTCGCTCTGCATCGGTGCGGCCATTTCCGCCATTGGCGCGGGAGCCATTGCGGGTGCAGGCGCAGAAAGCGCGCCGGCGGGCGCCGACAATGATCGGGCCTCCTGGCGGGCCACTGGCGCAGCCGGTTTCGCGGCGGGGGCGAAATCGTATTGAGCCACGGGTTCCGGCGCGCGTTGCACCAGCGACAGCATCAGCGCGATGCCGACCAGACTGGCAAAAACCACCTGATAGCGCGGTTGCTGGCAGGCCTTGAGCCAGCGTTGCCACAGGTTTTGCCGTGGTGCCGGGGTTTCACGGTGGGCGGCGTTGAGGATCAGCGCATCGAGATGCGCCGGCGGCTCGGCGTCGTGCTGTTCGCGCACGTGCTTGAGCACTTGCTCTTCGGGTGTCGGGCGGGCGTCCGTCATGTCAGTACCTCCTCGGCCAGCAGCCGACGCAGTTTTTGCTGGGCGTAGCGCAAGCGGCTCTTGACGGTTTCCAGCGGTGTTTCGGTGAGGCTGGCGATTTGCGCCAGATCGAGGTCGCCGTGGGCGCGCAGCATGAACACTTCGCGCTGGTCGGCGGGCAAGGATTGCAGAGCGCTCTCCAAGCGCTGGCTGTCGCGGCTGAGGTTGAGCAGTTGTTCGGGATCGGAGGCGTCGTCGCTGACGGCGTGGGTCTGTTCGTCGTAGCTGTCATGCAACGGTTGCCGGGCGCCGTGTTTGCGCCAGTGGTCGATCAGGCGATTGCGGGCAATCTGGAACAACCACGTACGAAAGGTCGCCCGGCCTTGTGGCTGACTGGCACTGCGGATCAGGCTCAGCCAGGTCTCCTGGAAAACCTCGTCGGCCAGTTCAGGTTTGCCGCTCAAACCGAGCAGAAACCGATAAAGACTTTGCCGATGACGGGCGTACAGGATCTCGAACGCCTTGCCGTCACCCTCGCGATAACGGGCCAGCAGCGATTCGTCGCTGCTGGCCTCAAGGCTGTCGGCGGAGGCAAACAGCTGTGTGATGAAGCCTTTGAGGCGGCTCACTATTCAATCCGTCGCTCAGTGGACATCGCGCTGGAGGCAGTAGAAGTACGCAGGCTCTGCGCCAGTTCAACCAGCTGCACGAATTCGTTGCGCAGGCCGAAGCGGTCATCACCACGGGCACCTCGCGCCAGGGCTTCGGTGTCCTTCAAGCTGAATTCGCCAGTGTAGCGGCCGTCCTTGAGTTGCTGGGAAAACGCGGCGACGGCGGCAGCAAAGCGCAGGTCTTCACTGGCCGGAGCAACCTGACTGGCAATCGGCCGCTCGATCAGCAGACTTTTCCCACCCTCAGGCTTTTGATATCGCACACGCAGCATTGCCAATTCTCCTTTCTTTTCGGAAACCACTGCATCGGTTTTTCCGTAACGCAGCGGTTCCAGCCAGCCCTTCTCGCCTGTCGGGACGATTTCATACAACGCCGTCACCGTATGGCCTGCACCGATTTCACCGGCATCGACCTTGTCGTTGCTGAAATCCTCACGCTTCAACGCGCGGTTCTCGTAACCGAGCAGGCGGTATTCGCTGACCTGCGCCGGGTTGAACTCGACCTGCAACTTGACGTTTTTCGCTACCACGGCGAGGGTCGAACCGAGTTGATCCACCAGCACCTTGCGCGCTTCGCGCAGGTTGTCGATGTAGGCGTAATTGCCGTCACCGGCATCGGCCAGTTGTTCCATCAGGTGTTCATTGTAGTTATCCACACCGAAACCCAGGGTGGTCAGGGAAATCCCGGTCTTGCGTTTATCCACAGCCATTTGTTTCAGGCTATCGAAGTCGCTGATGCCGACGTTGAAGTCACCGTCGGTGGCCAACAGGATGCGGTTGATCCCTTTGGGGATGAACGCCTGCTGCGCCATCTGATAAGCCAACTCGATGCCTGAAGCGCCAGCGGTCGAGCCACCGGCGGTCAATTGCTCGATGGCTGTGCGAATTTTCGCCTTTTCCCGTCCGGAAGTCGGCTCCAGTACCACTCTGGATTCGCCGGCATACACCACCAGCGATACCCGATCCTGCTCGCGCAATTGATCGACCAGCAACTTCAAGGTGCTTTTGACCCGCGGCAAGCCTTCGGGGCGGTCCATCGAGCCGGACACGTCCACCAGAAATACCAGATTGGCCGGGGCCAGTTCCGCCACCGCGCGGTCGGAGGCCTTGATGCCGATGCGCAGCAAGCGTGTGTGTGGGTTCCACGGCGAAGCGGCCAGTTCGGTGGTCACGCCGAAGGGCGAGCCATCGCTCGGCAGCGCGTAGTCGTAGGGAAAGTAATTGACCATTTCTTCCAGCCGCACCGCGCCTTCCGGCGGCAGTCGACCCTGATTGAGCAGGCGCCGCACATTGGCGTAGGCGCCGGTGTCGACGTCGGCGCTGAAGGTCGAGACCGGGGTTTCGGCGACGCTGTGGATCGGGTTGTCGGCCAGCTTGGCGTACTGCTCGCGTTGTTCGTCACGATAGCCTTGTGGATAACTTTCACTGGCCGGCATCGGTGCAAAACTGGCGATCGGCGCCGCCAGTGCACTGCGCTTGGCCATCGCGCTATCGGCCATGACCAATTCGGGCTGCACGGAGGATTTCAGTTCGGTCTGCGCCGGAGGCGGCGCGACGGTGGTTTCCGGGCTGGAGGAAACACCGCAACCGGCAACCACCAGCAACACACTGGCAGCAAGGGGGCGCAGAAGCGTGGAAGGAAGGGACATGGGGGCTGACCTCGGGGAAGAATTGATCCATTCATCCCCTGAGACGGGCAGCCCTGTCAGTTCGGGTTAAACCTCGCCGAAATTTTTTCAGCGGTGATAACGCCGCACCGCACTGCTGTTGCGCAGCACGTGGCCTTTGATCTTTTCCATCAGCTGGGCGCGGGTCAGGCCGGCCGGCAAGGCGTCCGGGGCCAGATCCAGGGCGTAGATCTGGATGATGTAGTGGTGCGCGCTGTCGCCAACCGGCGGGCACGGGCCGATGTAGCTGGTGGTGCCTTTGCTGTTGGTGCCACCGACGCCTTCAAGGGCCGATTTGGCGCCGACACCCGCCGGAATCTGCCGGGTCGTGGCCTTGATCCCGTAGTGAATCCAGTGATCGACACCCGAACCTTTCTGGCCGTCCGGATCGTGCATGACGATGGCGTAGCTCAGGGTTCCGCTGGGGCCGGCATTCCAGCTCAGGGCCGGCGACTGGTTCTTGCCGCCGCAACCGGCCGCATCGCTGGCCGCCGCCGAGGTGAACAGGCGGTTATCCGACACACCGGGAATGCTGAGGGTGAAACGCTCCTGGGCCTGCGCCGGAAACTGCACGCAAAGGGCGACGGCAACGGCCGCCAGCCAAGGGTTGAGAGAGGTCAATCGGGTCATTCCGGGAGCACCTTGTGCAGTTGGGCCTTCGTCGGCCTGCAAACTATAGCCGTACCGTTCGTGCCGTGGCAGTGGGAAATGGCTGAACCTCGCAATGCGGCCCAAACTCGTAAGAGAAATGCCTGTGAGGAGCACGACCATGACCCTGCACCGTGTCGCCCGTTTCGCCGATGTGCCTGAAGACCGTGGGCTGGAGGTGCAGATCGGCGACTGCAAGATCGTCCTGCTGCGCGCCGCCGGCCAGTTGCGCGCCTTTCAGGGGCAATGCCCGCATGCCGGCGCGCCGCTGGCGGAAAGTGCGTTGTGCCACGGCCGGCTGATCTGCCCGTGGCACAAGGCAGCTTTTCGCGCCGAAGATGGCGCGTTGTGCGAGCCTCCGGCGCTGGACAGTCTCAAGCGCTATCCGCTGGAACTGCGCGGCGACGAAGTATGGGTCGATGACCAGCCGCTGCCGGATCCGCACACTCCGCCGCAGGACGATCCGCGCACCTTTGTCATCGTCGGCGCCGGTGCCGGGGGAACGGCCTGCGCCGCCGCCCTGCGGGAAAAAGGCTTCGGCGGGCGGATCGTGCTGATCGACCGCGAGCCGGACGCCGGCTACGACCGCACGGTGCTGAGCAAATTCGTGCTGTCCGGGGAAATGCCGCCGCCGGAAACCCCGCCCCTGCGCGATGACGATTTTTACCGCGAACAGCACATCAACCGGGTTTCAGGCGAGGTCACCGGGCTCGATGCCGATACCAAAACCCTTCACCTGAGCGATGGCCGCACACTGCATTACAGCGCGGCGGTGCTGGCCACCGGCGCAGCGCCCAACGCGCTGAAACTGCCCGGTGCCGACCTGCCCCAGGTGTTTATCCTGCGCTCCAAAGCCCAGGCGCAATCCATCATGGACGCCGCCCAACCCGGTCAGCGCGCGGTGATCATCGGTGACAGTTTCATTGCGCTCGAATGCGCTTCGGCCCTGCGCCAGCACGGTCTCGAGGTGACGGTGCTGGCGCGCCATGCGATTCCCTTCGCGGCGCAATTCGGTGAAGCCGTCGGCAAGGCGATCCGTGCGCTGCACGAAGAAAACGGCGTGAAATTCATCACTGATCACGAAGCCAGGGAGATCACCGGCGACGGCAAGGTCGAGGCGGTGTTGCTCGACAACGGCCTGCGCCTGTCGGCGGATCTGGTGTTGGCGGGAATCGGCGTGCATCCGGCCACCGAAGCCTTCGGCGATCTGCTGCGCGAGGACGATCAATCCTTGCGAGTCGATGCCGGCCTGCGTGCCGCGGACAGTCTGTGGGCCATTGGCGATATCGCCACCTTCCCGCTGAACGGCAAACCGCAACGCATCGAACACTGGCGCCTGGCCCAGCAGCACGCGCGGATCGCCGCCGCGAACCTGCTCGGTGGCGATGAGCATTACCTCGACGTGCCGTATTTCTGGACCTGGCATTTCGGCCGCAACTACGACTATCTCGGTCACGCCGAGGCGTGGGATGCGGTCGAATTTATCGGTGAACCCGAACAGCCGCCGTTTATCGGGCTGTTCGGGAGCAAGGGCGTGGTGGTGGCGGCGGTGGCCTGTGAGCAGGAACGGGCGATGGCGCTGCTGGCCGAACGCATGAAGCAACCGCTGCCGATGGAGGAAGCCTGGCGGCTGATTCGCGCCGTCAGGTGATCCGGTTCAGCGGCTCGCGGTTGTCGTCGTCCTCGGCGTGCAGAAAGATCACCCGAGGATGCTCCAGCGGGGCCAGCGGTGGCGGGAGCTCCTGCGGCTGAACCGGCCACAGATGCGGCACCACATGACTGACATCGCCGTCCTGATCGTTGTGGATGGTCATCACGCCCGGCCCGCGCAGCTTCTGAAAGCGCTCGTCGCACAGTTTGAAGCTGCGGCTCAGCCCCTCATCGTCGACCACCGGGGACGGCAGGCGGCGTTGAGCGAAGCTTCGGCTCTTGCGTTGCTGATAGCGCGCCCAGCCGATCAGGATAACTGCGTTGACCAGCGCCACCCACAGATAAATCTGCAAAGTGCCGAGGGCTTCGAACGCCGAATTGTCGATGCGCGGCCCGCCTTCGTGGGTCTCGATCAGCGGCCATAAACCGCGCGCCAGCAGATACAGCAGGCCGATCCAGGCCAGCACGGTGAAGAACGCATCGACCACCACCAGAAACGGCCGTTGGCGGGTCCGGATGATTTTCATTTGACAACCTCCTCTTCATCGTCCCCGAGCGGCTTGATACCCCGATCGGGACTGACCCAGCGCGCACGCTTCTGGTGTTGGCCGAACAATACTCTGGGGAAACTGACCAGCGTGGTCAGCAGGCTGACGAACCAAAACGCAATCGGATACCAGACCACCCAGAACATGGTCTTGCCCAGGCCCGGTTCGTAGCGCCGGTCAATGATGATGCTGACCGCGAACTGCACCAGGCAGACAAACGCCAGCAGCAAACCGGTGAAGGCTGGCGGCATCAGGTGATCGACGGCAATCGCTTCAGGCATGACCACGAACTTGCCGACACCCCAGAAGATCACCGACAACAGGAAGGTGAACGCCCAACCGGTCGACAGGCAGTATTCGAACAGCAGCGGCCACAGGTAACGGTGACGGTACTGCCAGATCCCGCGGATGTTCTTGAACAGCACTTCGGCACCGCCCTGGGCCCAGCGCAGGCGCTGCTTCCACAGACCGCGCAGGGTTTCCGGCATCAGGATCCAGCACAGGGCACGGGGCTCGTAGAAGATGCTCCAGTGATCCAGTTGCAGCTTCCAGCTGATGTCGATGTCTTCGGTGATCATGTCCGGGCTCCAGTAGCCAACCCGGTTCAGCGCCGTACGGCGGAACGCGACGATCACCCCCGACACGGTGAAGATCCGCCCGAACACCCGCTGAGTGCGCTTGATCAGCCCGATGATCGACGAAAACTCGCCGACCTGAACCCGCCCGACCAGAGTCGAACGCGTGCGGATTCGTGGGTTGCCGGTCACCGCACCCAGTCGTGCGTTGTCGAGCATCGGCGCCACCAGATAAGCCGCAGTGTTCGGCGCCAGCAGCGCGTCACCATCGATGCACACCAGATATTCGCTGCGCGCCGCGATGGCGCCCATGCGCAGGGCCACGGCCTTGCCCTGATTTTCCGCCAGGTGCAGCACGCGCAACCGCGGGTCTTCCTTGGCCAGCGCATCCAGCACTTCGGCGGTGTTGTCCTTGGAGCCGTCGTTGATCGCGATGACTTCGATGTTCGGGTAGTGCTGCGCCAGCGCCGCGTGGATAGTGTCGGCGGCGTTGTCGCCCTCGTTGTAGCAAGGGATCAGGATCGAAATCAGTGGTTCGCCTTCCAGCGGTGGCGGCAGGGTGTCGTCCTTCCACGGCCAGTGCCGTTCCCAGTGCAGCCAGAAATACAGGCCACCGGAAATCCACAACCCGGACATGAACAGCGGGTAGAAGAACACGAAGTCCATCAGGAATTGCCCGGTGACCAGGAAGATCAGCCCCAGCGGGACGCCGAGGACGATCGCCAGAACAAGCAGGGCCAGCAGTCTATCCAGCATGTCATGGGTTCCATTTGTTGGAGAGCGCAGGCCGCACGGTTTTCAGGTCCGGCAGGTTCTCGAGGAAGTTGTCCGGGTAGTAGCCGAAACTGGTGGCGCCCTGACGCTTGAGGCGGCTCATCCAGTCGGCCAGTTGTGCACCGTCGATGTCGGCCTGATCTTTTTTCGTCCAGTCTCGGGCTTGCAGTTCGAACACCGTGCGGTCCAGCGCACCAGGGCGCTGTTTGATCTTCGCCACCAGCTCTTCGAGCCACGGGCCGGATTGCGCATGGGTCTGTTTTTCCATGAGCGGCATGGCCATCGGCGCCGTCCAGTCGTAAGTCCCGAGGAAGTCGTCGAGGTTCTGCGCGAACCACGCTTCGCTGTGCGGATTGAGCACCGGCTCGGCGAAGATGTTGCGTGCGGTGAGCACTTGCGGGCCACGAATCGCGCGCACCTTGGCGGTCAGTTCGTTGGTGAAGTCGATCAGGTAGCGGCTCTTGAAGCGCGTCCAGCGCTGCATCGCCACCGGATCGTCACGCAGAGCGGCGATCGAGCCCGGCAGGCCGTTGGCGGCATAGGCCTTCAGCGCCTGAGGGCCGGCGTCTTCGAAATCCGAAAGCACTGCGTCGTCGTGGTAGAGGATGCCGTCGACCGAGGTCAGGCGTGCCACGTCTTCGTATATCTCGCCGATGATCCGCCGCACCTCGGGGTCGAACGGCGACAGGCGTTTGTATTGATCCGGGTCGACAGCGGTCGTGCCGGTCTTCGGATCCCAGCGCGTCACCCGTGGCAGCTTCGAATCCAGTTCGAAACTCAGCACCGGCATCCACGCAAAAACCTTCACGTGAGCCCGGGTGCGCAATTGCCAGGCGACGCGGTCGAACAGGTCGGCGCGCATCGGCAGATGACGGTTGGGGAAGTACAGCGAATGCACCAGGCCATCGCCCTTCGGATCGGCGAAGGCTTGCAGGAACACGGTGTTGGCGCCCATGTCGGCCATGCGCTGGATCAGTTTGCCGAGGTTGATTTCCTGCTGCGCCGGGTCCGGGTCGTAGACGTTGTCCAGATCCACATGCACGACGCGCATGGTGAAATCCGATTGCACGCCGACCACGCTGTTGGCGAAGTGCTCGCCATCAGGGTCGGAAGCCACCAGGAAACGCGGCCCGCTCATCAGGTTGTCGAGGGCATCGAGACCGTCATCGAGGGTCAGGGCCATTTCATAGCCCTCTTCGCTGACCACGGTCAGCGACGTGCCGTCCGCCGTCCCGTAAGGCCAGACCCAGACGCGCGGTTTCTTCCCGGTGTTCTTGCGGATCTTCTCCGAGATCGCCTGCACGTCGGCGCGGATCCGCGCCTGGAAATCGGCTTCGGATTCGTAGCGTTTGCTCACTGGATCGTAGCGTCGGGTCGCGGCCGCCGGCTGCAGGTTGCCTTGCGGGTTGGCGAGGATGCCTTTGTGGCTGGCGTCGGTGTGAGCGGCGATTTCCACCAGGCCCGATTGCGAGATTTCCCGCACCTGAGCCCAGGTCAGGAAGTCCGAGCGCGGACGCGGCGTGCCAGCGAAGTCCACCGGTTGGTTCAGCGGCGTATCGATCCAGGTGCCGACCGGCGCCAGCAGCGCATGCCAGTTGTAGGCGCGCAACACCGGCAGTACGCGGGTGTAGAAGCTTGAGTAACCGTCGTCGAAGCTGAGCAGGATCGCCTTGGGCGGCAGTTCCGGCCCGCCCTTGCGCGCGGCCATGATCTGGTCGACCGTCACCGGTTGGTAGTTGTTTTCCCGCAGCCAGGCGAGCTGTTCGAGCAGCCGCTCGGTGCGCACCGCCACCACTGCCTGATCGGGATCACGGTCTTCGACGTCGTGGTAGGCAATGCCCAGCACGTGGTTTTTCGGCCAGGGCTTTTCATTGGCTGCCACCGGTCGCTCGGACGGCGGCACAAAGGCCGGGGCTTGCTGGGCGCAGGCGCTGACCAGCAGCACTCCCAGCAGAAGGATGAAACGCGAAATCAAAGGCATCTTCAAACTCTTCTAGAAGCGGAAAGTGAGGTCGACGAGCAGACGCAGATCGGTTTCCCGGTCACCGTCGTAGGGCCGGTTGATCACGCTGAACAAACCGCCCACCTCGAACACGTCGTTCCAGGCGTAGCGCTGGCCGTAACCGAGCAATGCCATGCCGCCGGTGCCGTGATCACGCTGGCTGTAAGTACCCGCACCGGCCTGGAACTGCTGGCTCCAGACCGTTTCGTAGCGGTGGTACAGCACGTGATTGACGTTCAGCAACGGCATGACGCTGAAGTCCGACTTCGGGTTGAAGTACGGCACGTCATCGGACTTGGAGTTGTGGCTGGTGCCCACTTCCAGGCCCGCATCGACTTGCAGGTTCGGCGCGCTATAGACGCCCTCTTTTCCGGTCAGCAAGGCTTCGACGCGGTTGTTGCCGTCGCTGAAGTGCGACGGGCTGACCGCCAGCCGCCACTCGCGGCTCTCGTTGCCGCGCCAGCGGATGAAACCGCTGCCGCCGTTGGCCTTGATGTCGCTGTTGAGAGCCCGCAGCGGGGTCTCGGCCGACAGGTATTCGAGGCTGCCGCCGTATTGCCAGTGATCGTCGATGTCGCGGGCAATCGCCAGACGCGCGCCCTGCTTGTCGCCGAAACCATAGGAATGATTCGACACCTCGGCTTCAAGGGTCATGTCGCGAGTACGACGCTCCAGACCGACACGCTGGAAGCGGTGGTGGCCGGTGCCTTCGGCAAAATCGCCGGTGGCGTATCCGGCCCCGGCGAACACCCGCCAGTCTTCATCGATCGGCGGGCTGTAAAGCGTGGTCTGGATGCCGAAATCGCGGCTGCCGGAGACCGCGCCTGCATCGCCACCGCTGCCTCCGTTGGCCTTGCCGCCATAGGCTTCGACGCGCAGCTCGGACATGTCGTGCACTTCGCGTTCACGGGCCAGACGCTGGACCTGACGGTTGTCAGGAAAGCGCGCCACCACGTCATCGGTCAGCGCATCCATCTGCCGCCATTCCTGCAAGTCCATGGCGGTGCGGGCCTGCGCGACTTCGAGGCCCATGTCGCGCGGCGCGATGCTCTCGGTTTCCTTGAGCTGGTTTTCCGCGCGGCGCGGCCAGTTACGGGCCAGGTATAGATCGGCCTGGGCCAGGCGCAGGCCGATGTTGCCCGGCGCCTGATCCACCAGGGTCTGCAAACGTTCTTCGCCGTGGGGCAGGTCGGAACCGTAAGTTCCGGCCTGCGCCGCCAGTTGCTGGGCGTCCATCCATTCGTCGTTGGGGTTGCCGATCGGCAGGCCCTTGAGTTCGACGCGCGGCTTCTGCGCCCTGGCCTGATCTTCAGCGACTTTGCGCGCCTCTTCGGCGCGGTCGCTTTCCAGCAGCGAGTAATACAGCGCCGTGGTGTCTTCGAGTCGGTCGCCGACATCGGCGTCCGGCGCTGCCAGCACCTGACGGTAAAGATCGGTGGCGATTTCCGGCTGGCGCTGATCCAGATAGGACGCCGCCACCCAGCGCAGGGCGTAGGTCGGGATCTTCACGCCTTCGGCTTGCAGCTTCTGGTATTCGCTGATGACTTCGGCGGTGCGCGCCCGGGCCTTGAGCGCGCCCATGCGGTCGATGCGCCAGCGGGTCACGTCGTCGTGGGCAGTGGCGTCCGGAGTCCAGGTGGCGAGCAACTGGTCGTAGTCGGCCAGGGCGCGATCAGCGATCACGTAGCGTTCTTTTTCGCTGCGGGTGGCCAGTTCGGCGAGTCGCACGCGTTCCGCAGCCAGATCGCCTTCAAGACGGCGCAAGGTGACGGGATCGATCAGCCCTGGACGCTGTTTGGCCAGCCGCAGTGCCGGCTCCGGCAGACGCGCCTTTTGCAGGGCGACCACGTATTCGCGAGCGACCTCGGGTTTGTTGCCGGCGCGAACGAAAGCCTGGTCGTATTCGAACAGCGCGTCGTACGGCTTGCCGGCGCGATTCAGGGCGTAGCCCAGCGCCAGTCGGCGGGAAGGATCATCGGGTTTGGCGGCGACCAGCGAACGGGCGCGGATCACGCCTTCGTCAGGCTTGCCGGAATCGGCCTGGGTCAGCGCCAGACCGAGTTGCAGGTCGGCGTTGTCCGGCTCCAGCGTCAGGGCCTTGTTGTAGACCTGGATCGCCTGATCCCAGCGCTTGAGGTTGCGGTAGGCCCGGGCGGTGGCGGTCAGCGCCTGAACCGGCAGTGCCCGGCCACGACCCTGAGTCTCGTAGACCTGCACCACTTCGGCGTCGAGCCCGGCCCAACCGGCGATTTGCAGGTGATCGCTGACCTGGCCGGTGGTGGCCTGGGCCGGCGGCACCTGACGCAAGACGGTTAGCGCGGGCGTGTAATGCCCGGCCCGGGCGTCGAGCACCATTTGATCGTAGGCCGTATCGGCGAACGCGAACGCCGGCCAGAGCAACTGGCTGCACAGCGCGACTCGAAACAAAGGGCGTAAACCACGATGTAATACAGGAACATCAATACGCGGCATTCGTCAGCATCCTTACATGGCCAGCCGGGTAGCAACGCCCCCCCTTGCCCATTTCGTAACGGAGGCCAAGTAGATCACCTGGCCAAGCTATCCAAGCAGTCTTGCACGCAAGCGTAGATCAATATTCAGAACACAATAATTGTTCAGATTCGTGACGATGACTGGCCCCGGCTAACCGTTAACCCGGATGCCAGACAGCAAAACACCCGGCGTCCGCGGGTGCAGAGGCCGGGCGTTTCGGTGACGCGCGAGGCGTTTACTGAGGCTGTTCGATACTGCCGAACTTGCTCATCAGGAAGCCCACGAACTGCTCGACGGTCATCTTCTGGCCGTTGAATTCAACCTGATTGGCGGCGTAATGCAGCTTGGTGACAACGTTGGTGCCATCCAGTGTCGCCAACTGCGAACCAACGGCCATGCCGGCGAACATGTCGGCGCCAGCGCTGGCCTGGTCGACGATGGTCTTGGCATCGGTCTGGCCATCGATTTGCGCCTGGACGCTGAGCAGATCGACCAGCATCGGCTTGGACACCAACACATTGATGTCCAGCAGCGCGATCAACTGTTTGCCCAGTTGATCCGGTGGCAGGTCCATCGACGCAGGCTTGGTCAGATCAAGCACCAGATTCGCCCGGCTTTCGCCGTTGGCGGTTTTCAGCGACAGGTCTTCCAGCGCCAATTGCGGCCCGGCCGCCAGCAGTTTCTGCAGGTCGGCCTTGACCTGGGTGGACTCGGCTTCGGTCAGGTTCAGCTCCGGTGCCGGCAGGCCGGCGGCGGTGGCTTCGGCAGCGGCTTTTTCGTATGGCTGCAGCTTGGTCTGGTAGATCTGCATCAGCGACATGGCCGACGGGATGTCGAGATTTTTCAGGCTCATGGCCAGGTTGGCCGAACCGATCTTCTTGTCGTTGAGGGTTACTTCAGCGACCTTGTAGTCGGCACGGCCGGAGGCGTTGCTGCCGTTCTCTTCGGTACGGTTCTTCATTTCGAAGTTCTTCACGCCCAGCACCGATTGCTTGGCGCCGAAGGTGGTTTTGCTGGCGGTCAACTCCAGGGTGTTTTCGCCGGTGTAGTAGCCGTAGGTGCTCTTGGCGAGGTTGCTGGCCAGGGTCAGGCCATTGAGTTCGATCTGCACCGGCGTCTGGTCTTCGGCGACCGTGGTCAGGTGCAGGCTGTCCATGTAGCCGTCGGCCTTGACCTTCTGGGCCTGAGCGCTGGCGGAAATATCCATGTTCAAACCGGAAAACTTCAGGTTCGATTTTTCATCCAGCGCAGTTTCCAGTGGCAGCAGTTCGAGGTTGCCGGTGGTGGACTGGTCGTAGCCGATGTTGACCACACCTTTGAGCGGCGCCGCGCCCTTGGTGGCGGCAAACCATTTTTCGGTGATCGGGGTTTTTTCCAGTTCGTAGTGACTGGTGGCCATGACCGGCAGCCATTTCAGCGACACCAGTCGCGAGAACGGCAGCGGGCCGTGTTCGATGTGATCGACGAACAGCAACTCGACCGGCGTCTCGCCGAACATTTCACCCTCGCCCTTGAGGCGATAGTGCGCGGTGCTGCTGAAGGTGTTGCGCTCAAGCGATACCAGCTCCAGCGATGCACTGCCGTTGGAGCCGGCCATGGCGGTCTGCAACTCGCTGTTGGCGTTGGCGACGGCATTGTTCAGCACGCCTTCGATTTTGGTGCCCGTGTACCAGGCCCCGCCTACGCTGATGGCGCCAATGGCCACAACAATTCCGAGAAGCACGCCTGCTGATTTATTCATGAATGACCTGATCGATTTCCGTGGCTGAAAGTGTGGTCGTCTTCCCTGAACCCGTGACCGGGCCGTGGCGCGACTCCGCTGAATTTAGCGGTGGAGATTAGCACTGGCAGTGCGACGCGGCCCAATGTTTAAAGGTTAAAGAATGTCCACGAGACATGGACAAACAAAAAGATCGCCGGGTTCGGCGATCTTTTAATGATCAGGAATATTGCACCTCGATCTCGTCGAGCTGATGGTCGAAGCTTTTCAGCCGTGCGGTCCAGGTGTACACCAGCACTTCGAAATCCCGGTCGATCACCGTCCCGCCCGGCCCGTCGCTGCGCGGGTCGCAGAAGTCCAGTTGATAACGCTCGCGGGCCATGGCGGTTGCGACGTCCGACAGTTCGCGGGCGTTGTTGAGCCAGTGCCAGCCGTCGCCGGCGACTTGTCGGTCGAGGGCCAGACATTGTTTTTTCAGGGCTTCGAGGCTTTTTTCCAGCGGCGTGCCGGTGAGCTCGCCCATGACTTCGGCGAAGGTCCGCCCCGGCTGCCAGTAGCCGCCCCAGAAGTAGCGGTCGAATACGGTTTCGACTTTGCGCAGCGCGACCTTGGTGTCCCAGATCAGCAGCAATGTCTTGCTTTGCTCGAGCTGGCGTTTCTTGAGTCGCTGGGTCTGCACCAGCGCCGACGCCACGACCACGATCGCCATGACCGCGATCAGCGCCACGGTGCTGTCGAGAAAGACCATGGCCTTGTCGATCTGGTGGGCCAGCATGATGCCGTAGAAATAGGTGGCCGACAGCAGCACCAGGGCTACCAGGGCGCACCAGAAGCCGAGAGCGTAAGGGTTTTTCATTATTGGTTTCCCCTAGACCTGCGCTAGCGATGTGCACTGAAAAGGCGCCTGGTTCGGGGCGCCCTTTCAATACTTCAAAGCATAGCAACGGCCTCAGGGTTTGCTGGCGCTCGAGGCTTGCGTTCGTCCGCTTTCCCAACCGCCACCCAGGGCAAGGAATAAATCGATCTGGCTCATGGCAACCTGGGTGTTGGCGGCGGCCAGTTGCGCAGTGACGTCGGTGTAGGTGCGGGTGGCCTGCAGGTCGGCGAGGAATGACTCGCGGCCGGCCTGGAAGAAGCGGTGCGTCTGGTCGGCCGCCAGCTTCGCCGACTGCTCGGCATCGGCCAGCGCATCGCGGCGTTGCAGCAGCGCGGAGTACTGGGACAGGCCGGTCTGGGTTTCGCGGATGGCGTTGAGCACCACGCCGTCGAAATGCGCCAGCGCGCCCTGGGTCGTGGCTTCGGCTTCGCGGATTCGGGCCCGGGCGCCGTTGGTCGGTACGCTCCAGCTCAGCGACGGGCCGAAGCCCCAGCGGTTGGTGGACGGTTTGCCAAGGTTGTCCAGAATGCCGACAGTGCCGATCGTCGCGCCGAAGCTGATGTCCGGGTACAGCTCGCCGGTGGCGATACCGATACCAGCCGTCGCAGCCGCCAGACGCCGCTCGGCCTGACGGATGTCCGGCCGACGCTTGAGCAGCGCAGCGCCATCGCCCACCGGCACCAACTGGGCGATTTTCGGCAGTTCGGCGCAGGTCGCGGTGCCGGCCGGCAATTGATCGACAGGCTTGGCCAGCAGCATCGACAGCCGGAACAACCCGGCCTGCCGCGCCGCCTCATAACGCGGCATGTCGGCGCGCAAGGATTTGAACTGGGTCTGCGAACGGGTGACCTGGGTTTCGTCGCCGCGCCCGGCATCGCGCAGACGCTGGATCAGGGTGGTGCTCTGGGATTGCAGGTCGAGGGAATGCTGGGCGATTTCCCGCTCCTCGTTCGCCGCGCAGACCTGGGTGTAGGCCCGCACCACGTCGGCGACCAGAGTGATGCGCGCGGTATCGGCAGCGGCCTGGGTCGCGTCGGCGTTGGCCTTCGCCGCTTCGATCCCGCGTTGCAGGGTGCCCCACAGATCGAACTGGTAGGACGCGCTGATACCGATATCACCGATGTTGGCCACCGGCACTTTCTCCGGCAGCAGGAATGCCTCGCCGGATTCCTGCAAGCGCTGGGCGCCCATTTTCACGCCGCCGCTCCAGCCACCGGCCGCCTCGGCTTCATCGACCTGCGCGCGAGCCCGCGACAGGTTCGCCGCCGCCACCCGCAGATCGGTGTTGGACGCCATGGCCTGCTGCACCAGTTGATCAAGACGCGGATCCTGATACAGCCGCCACCAGTCCGCCGGCACCGGGGCCGACACCACCGGTTTGCCGGCCACCGCCAGGTCGCCCTGGAAATCCTTGCGCTGGATCGCCGCGTCTTCGGGCACGTGATAATCCGGCCCGACCATCGAGCAGGCCGACAGCATCATGCCCAGTCCGGCGATCATCAGAGCCCTGCTCATTTTGCGGGCTCCTGCGGTTGATCGTCGATGATCGACACGGTTGCGGTACGCCCGGCGATCATGCGGAAGTCATCCGGTACGTCGTCGAAGGCAATGCGCACCGGAATCCGTTGCGCCAGACGCACCCAGCTGAACGCCGGGTTGACGTTGGGCAGCAGGTTGCTGCCGCTCGAACGGTCACGGTCTTCGATACCGGCGACGATGCTTTCGACGTGCCCGCGCAGGCGAGCGCGGTCGCCGATCACGCGGATATCCACCGACTGCCCGATGTGGATGCCGTCGAGTTTGGTCTCTTCGAAATAACCGTCGATGTGGAACGAATTGCTGTCGACCACCGACAACACCGGACGCCCGGCGGTGACGAACTCCTGCGAACGCGGCGCACGGTCGTTGACGTAGCCATCCACCGGGCTGCGGATCACCGAGCGGTCGAGGTTGAGCCGAGCGCTGTCCACCGCCACCAGCGCTTCGGCCAGGGCCGATTGCGCGCGCGCCACTTTCGACTGGCTTTCTTCCAGCTGTTCGGCCGGCACCAGATTGCCCAGACCACGGTTACGCTTGGCTTCACGCTGCGCCTGAGCCAGGGTTTCTTCGCGATCGGCTACCGCGGCCTTAGCCTGGCGCAGCGCCAGTTTGAAACGGTCCTGGTCGATGCTGAACAGCACCTGGCCGCGCTTCACCAACTGGTTGTCCTTCACTTCGACCTGCTGGATCAGCCCGGACACGTCCGGGGCGATCTGCACGATGTCGGCGCGAATGTGGCCGTCGCGGGTCCAGGGCGCAAACATGTAATACATCACCATGCGCCAGACCACGACGACGGCGAAAGTCACGATCAGCAGCGTCAGGACGACGCGACCGAGGGTCAGAAACGGTTTTTTCATGTCATCAGGTATCGACTGAGTGAATCCACGCCGTACAGCATCACGGCGTAGAGAGCCACGTTGAACAATGCCCGGTGCCAGACCAGACGGTAGAAATGCAGGCGTGTGAGCACGCCGTGTACCAACACAAACAGCACATAAGTGATGCCCATCAACACCAGCAGGGTCGGCAGGAAAATGCCGCTGATATCCAGATCACCGATCATAGGGGCGCTCCTTCGGGCAGCGGTTCTTCGGGCTCTGCGTTGGAAACGAATTCCACGCCGGGCAACAGCGCCAGGCGCAAACCGCTCAAGGCGTGCAACAGGTTGAGCCGGGTTTCTTCATCGCCGTGGCCGTTGAGCGCGCGGCGGGTGCGATCCATGGTCATCAGCAGGGCGCTCGGCGCCGGCAGGCGTTCGCCGGCCTTGAGGCAGGCCCGGAAATACTCGCCGACCTCTGCCACCACTTGCTTGAGCAGCGCGTTCGGTGCGCCCGTCACTCGCGGTGTGTACGCGAGCAGGTCGAGCAGGTTCAGCCCCACGCGCACTTCGCGCATGGCGATGCCGGTGTCCTGGCCAGTCAGCGCCAGACGCGGCAGGTGCTGCATCAGGCGATCGAGCAATTGCACGCCGAGTTGCCGGTGTTCGGCGAGGTTGGCCGGTTCGGTCATGCTGACGATGTCTTTCCAGCTGAAACGGGTCAGGCGCTTGGCCGCCAGTTCGGCGCCGAACGGCCGGGCGATCAGGGTCCAGATAAACGCGAACAACAACCCGATCGGGCCCGCCAGGTTGGAATTGACGAAGGCAAAGAAGTCCGCGTCGTAAGCACCGGAAATGCTGATGAACGACGAAGTGTTGACCAGCGTCAGCAGCATGCCGAGATAGAAACGTGGCTGCACCGTCAGGGTACCGACACAGATGAACGGCACCGCGAACGCCAGCACCAGCATCGGAAAGTCATGCAGGTTTGGCAGCACCAGAAACAGGTACAGACTGGCAAACAGCACCGACATCCCGGTCCAGAAAAAGAACCGGTAGATCTGCGGCGCCGGGTCGTCCATCGAGGCGAAGAAGCTGCATGACACCGCCGCCAGAATCACCGCGCTGCCGCCGTCGGTCCAGCCCAGCAGGATCCACAACACCGAGGCAACGATGATCGCCAGAATGGTCGAGGCCACCGAATACAGCATCAGCCCGCGGTCGATGAATGGCGTCAGGCGACCGAGGCGCCAGTGACGATACACCGCGCGCCAGCTGTCCTGGCGCTCGCACAGGATTGCGTCCTGCAGACTGCGGCAGTCCTGCCACAGATCGATGAATTCGCCGAGGCGATACAGCGCGTTGGAAAACAGCAACTGTTTGCGATCTTCCAGGGCTTCGGCGCTCGGTTGCAGCGCTTCGAGCTGATCCCGCAGGGCTTGCCAGCGCTCCAGATCGGCGTCTTTGTGGCCAAGCCATTCGCGGGTCGCAGTGAGCAGCGGGGCGAATTTTTCCACCAGCTCGGGCGTGCCCCGTTCGAGGGCGTACAGCGAATCTTCAAGGGCATCGATCACCGGCAGCAGATGGATCATCCGCCCGCGCAGTTCCTTGGTGTTGCGCACCGTCTGCGGCCGCGCACCCTCGTGCGGCAACTGGCCGATCATCAACTCCAGGCTGTTGAAACTGCCGACCATCGCCATGCGCAGGGCTGCGACCTCTTCGGGCTGCACGTCGCGGCTGAGGAATTTAAGGCTGTAGGTCGTGGCGTCGGCGAACCATTTGCCCACGGCGTCGTTGAACACCGGCGCCAGGCGTCGTGGCCAGAACATCGCGCCGACCACCGCCGCCACGGCGATGCCGAGAAAGATCTCTTCAGTCCGCGACTCGGCCACGTCCCACACCGCCAGCGGGTTATCCACCACCGGCAGGGCGATCAGCGGCAAGGTGTAGCCGGCCAGCATCAGCGCGTAGTTGTTGGCGGTGCGCAGGTGCAGGGACAGGAACAGCAGAATCCCCGTCCACAAGGCGATGACCACCACCAGCACATACGGGCTCTGGACGAACATCGGCACGAACAGCACCGCCGCCGCCGCACCGAGAAACGTGCCGATCGCCCGATACAGCGCCTTGGAACTGGTCGGGCCGAGGAACGGGCTGGAAACGATGTACACCGTGGCCATCGCCCAGTAAGGGCGCGGCATCTGCATGAGCAGGGCGATGTACAGCGCAGTCATCGAGGCCGCGAACGTGCGGACCCCATAGAACCAGTCCCGCGCCGGGGGCATGCCGGAAAAGAACCCGTTCACGGATTGATCACCGTTGGCGGAGTGGCCGCCTCAAAAGCTCTCAGTACCCGAAGCGTAGCCTCCAGATCGCGCTGGTCGATGCCTTCGAGCACTTCATGACGCAGACGCACCAGTTGCGCCTCCACCGCTTGCACCAGCTCACGGCCGGTGTCGGTCAGGCTCAGGCATTTGGCGCGACGGTCCTGGGCATCTTCGGTGCGGCAGACAAATCCGGCGTGACACAACTGATCGAGCAGGCGTACCAGCGACGGCGACTCCATCCCTGCCGCCTGCGCCACCTGCACCTGGCGCACACCCTCGCCCAACCGCCCGATCATCAACAACGGGACGGCGCAGGCTTCGGAGATTCCATAATTGACCAGCGTGGTCTGGCAGATCTTCCGCCAATGCCTGGCGGCCACCACCATGGCACTGCTGATATTCATCTGGAGAGCGTCGAGGTTATTCGGCACGAGGGAATGCACACACTGTTAGTTTGCTAACTATCAATATCGCATTGGTGGGGAAATTCAGTCAAGTTTTGAAACAAATTCATGTCCGAAGGCGAATTCAGAAAAACTATCTCAACCTGACCTTTGCGCTATTTTTTTACAACTCACAAATTTTTTTACATTTCGGTCTTTTCGATCATTTTTTTTTACATTCCCCGCCCCTTCCTCAACATTACATCCAACTGATCCACCACCTCCGCCCAATCCGCATCATCGAGAATCTCGTCGCGCAGGAAATCCGCCTGGCTCTTGGTCCAGAAAAACGCGTCGCACAGGTGCAGTTCCGGTTTGAGCGGAGAATGGGTGGCGATGAACTGGTCGATGCTGACCGGGTCGTTGTCCAGGCCGAGTTGCTTGAACAGGGATGGGAGGCTGTGCGTCGGGTTTTCCATGTCGGAACTCCTGCGAGATTTATAGGGTGTGAAAGATTTTTCGCGAGCAGGCCCGCTCCCACAGGTCTAGCGCAGAACCTGTGGGAGCGAGCCTGCTCGCGATTAGCGTCGTCAAAAACGCCGCAAACCTACTGACTCAACTCCCGCACCTGCGCATGCGGCACCATTTTCAGGAATTCGGGCATGCTCATGTGCAGCAGGTTGTTGTGGTTGCCGGCTTCCAGGTAGATGTCTTTTTGCCGGGTCAGCAGCGGGTCGATGACCATGTCCAGGCCATAGGAGCCGCCCAGTGGCGGTACGGCGCCGCGTTCGCAGTCGTCGAAAATGTGCGCCAGATTGCTTTCGCGGGTGATCTGCCATTCGCCGCTGCTGCGCACCTTGCTCAAGTTCAGGTGGCGGCTGGCGGGCAGCACCGCCATCAGGTAGTGCCCGTGGCGGTCGTCCAGAATCACCGATTTGGCCACCCGCTCTGCGGCAATCCCGGAGACCCGCGCCGTTTCCAGGCTGCTGGACGAGTGCGGGTGGGTGACGATGTCATATTCGCATTGCGCCCGGTTGAGGCTGCTCTGCACTTTCTTGGCCATACGCATGATGCACCTCGGTGCCCGCCGACGCTGCGCGGCGGACGGTAATGAAACGCTGTGGCTGTCCTTGAAAGTCTAGTCCGGCGGGCCGCGAACACCGGGAAATCCGCCCACTGGCGGGGCGGGCAAACTGGTTAAAAATCATCCAGCCGCAGCCTCAACTAGACTGTAAGAACAAGTCCTGACTCTCGCGGAGGGTCACGTGAACATCCGTTGCTGTGCGCTTGCCCTGTTGCTGCTGAGTGGATCGGTGGTTGCGGCGGACGGTCCGTTTACCGCCGTCAGTCCGGTCGGCCTGTGGCTGATTACCTTGGGCATCACATTTCTGATCGCCGAAGCCGCGCTGCCCAACTACGGGCTGATCGGCCTCGGCGGTATCGTCATGTTCGTGATCGGCGCGCTGATCCTGAGCAACGCCGAACTGCCGGTGCCGATGATGATCGGCCTCGGGTTGGTGAGCGCCCTGTTGCTGATCGCATTGCTGATCCGCGCCCTGAAAACCCGACCGCGCCAACCGGTCAGCGGCGATGCCGGCCTGCTCGGCAGTGTCACGGCGGTGACGGTGGTGCAACCGGAAGACAGCCGCAACGGCTGGGTGCAATTACAAGGAGAACGCTGGCAGGTGCTGAGCGCCACGCCGCTGCACACCGGGCAACCGGTGCGCGTGGTCGGGCGCAAGGGTCTGTTGCTGCAAGTGGCCGCGACTGACGCGGCACCGCTCGGAGAGTGATCATGGGTCTGCAAATCGGTTTTGTCGCGCTGCTGCTGTTGCTGATCGCCCTGGCCGGCTCGACGTTCCGCATCCTGCGCGAATACGAACGCGGCGTGGTGTTCCAGCTCGGACGCTTCTGGCAGGTCAAGGGACCGGGTCTGATCCTGCTGATTCCGGTGGTGCAGCAAATGGTCCGGGTCGATCTGCGCACCATCGTCCTCGACGTGCCGCCGCAGGACGTGATCACCCGCGACAACGTGTCGGTGAAGGTCAACGCGGTGCTGTACTTCCGAGTGCTCGACCCACAGAAAGCGATCATCCAGGTCGAAGATTTCCTCATGGCCACCAGCCAACTGGCCCAGACCACCCTGCGCGCAGTGCTCGGCAAACATGAGCTGGACGAACTGCTGGCCGAGCGCGAACGTCTGAACATCGACATCCAGCAAGTGCTCGACGCCCAGACCGACGCCTGGGGGATCAAGGTCGCCAATGTCGAAATCAAGCACGTCGATCTCAACGAATCAATGGTGCGCGCCATCGCCAAACAGGCCGAAGCCGAACGGGAACGGCGAGCCAAGGTGATCCACGCCGAAGGCGAATTGCAGGCCTCGGAAAAACTTATGCAGGCCGCCGAAATGCTTGGTCGCCAGCCCGGCGCCATGCAACTGCGCTACATGCAGACCTTGAGTTCGATCGCCGGCGACAAGAGCTCGACCATCGTCTTTCCGTTGCCGATCGAACTGCTCAAGGGGATGGCGGATCTGTCGGCGAAATCGTAAGCGCGCGCAAGCGTTCCAGCGCGGCATAGGGCGCACGGGCGCAATCTTCGATCCGTGCCCGCAACAGCGCCGATGCCTCCCGGCGTTTGTGTTCGCCATCGACGACAAAGGGTTGTGACGGCTGCTTCGCGTGCTGCGCCGTCGCTGTCAGCGCCTGTTCACACTGCGTGGCGCTGAGCCCGAAAAACCGCGCCAGCCGCCCGCTCATCGCGTCGGGCAATTCGCTGTAGTTCAGCGCCAGCCCGGCAGAATCACGGCAATGCACCCACCCCGCCTCCAGCAGGCGCCCCAGCCGCCGGGCGATGAAATCCTCGCTGCCCTCGAACGGCAAATCGTCGTCCAGCACACAATCGCCGAGTGCACCCGGCACCATGTGCAGGCCGGGGCGGCGCAGGTGCGAGACGGCGATTTCCAGCGGATCGCGATAGACAAACAGCCAAGGCGTATCGGGAAAGCATTCCTGCAGCAACGGCCATTCGCCGATGTTCCAGGCGTCGAGCTTGATCACCAGCCGCTGCTCCGTACCGCGCCGCCGCTGACCATACGCCGAGAGCAATCCGGCGATGGCCGCGCGGCGTTCTTCGCCCGGCAGATCACTACGCAGCAAGGCATCGAGGGGCGGCGGCTCCGAGACCACGATGTGATCGTCGAGCCGGGCGAGCATCTGGCTGATCAGCGTCGAGCCGCAACGAGAGGCGTGCAGGATGAAGGCACTCGGCGGCAGACCCGGACTGAGCGCCTGCCAATCCATGAGTGCCGACAAGGGCGTTTGCCGGCGGAACGCCTGATTGAACGGCAGGCGCAACGCGTCTTCGACGGCTTCACGAAAGAACGGCTGATGCAGCGGTGTGTCGCCAAACCAGCACCAGTCGACCTGCCATTGCCCGGCGGTTTTCCAGATGCGGATCGGCAGCCAGCCGTCGAAATTCACAGACGCCATTGTTCGTTCCATGACCGGCGACCATTGCGCATCGCCGCCAGCAGTTCTTCACGGGAAAAGTGCAGACCGCGTTCAGCGGCCAGCGCCAGCGTCTGAGCGGTGAATGCGTCAGGGTCGTGCAGTGCCTGCAACGTTGCGGACAGCAACGGATCCGTGACCAGCAACCGTTGAAAACGCTGCAGCGCCGTCTCCGCGCCATCGGGCCGCGGAGTGCTCGGCAAACCGTCAACAATCATCTGCTCCAGCCAGGGCGCGGGGCGGCAATCGAGCACCAGATGAACCCGAACCGTGCTGTCGCGATTGTCGACCCGATGCGGTCGGGCGAGATCGAGAAACCAGCATTCTCCCTTCGCCATCGGCATCCGCTGGCCGTCGAGCCAGAAGTCCACGGCAGGCGGACTGAGCAGCGGAATGTGCAGGCGCAAATCGGCGTCCACGCCCTCAAGGTCGTAGTCGCGATGTTCATGAATCTGCCCGCCCGGGCCCAGTCGCAACAACCGAGCACTGACGATTTCCAGCGGCAGATCCCGCAGGGCCTGCTGCCAGCGACCATCATTCAGCCAAGGGGCGCGTCGTACGGGTTCGGCACTGCCGGGGGACAGTTCGGTCAGCGCATCAGCGGCGGAAATCAGCGCCACGCCGCTCCAGTCGCCGGCGAAATAAGCGGTGTTGAAATGACCGCGCCAGGCAGCGTCTTCAATCGCCGCCAGCGCCTGCAACAGCAACGGCAGGTCCACCGTCACTGGCAACCGTGAGAACGCCGGCCGGCTCATGCCTTGGGCAACACCGCGGATTCGCCGAGCCAGGTCAGCAACCGGTCGAGACAGGCTTCGACCGTCAGCGTGCCGGTGTCGAGCACCAGCGAAGCCTGGGCCGGTGCCTCGTAAGGCGCCGACACGCCGGTGAACCCGGCCAGCTCGCCACGCCGGGCCCGGGCGTAATGCCCTTTCGGATCGCGCTGCTCGCACACCGCCAGCGCGGCGCTGCACCAGACTTCGCGATAGTCCTCGCTCAAACGGCGGGCAAACACTTCGCGCAGTTCCGCCAACGGCGCGATCATCGCCAGAATCACGATCTGCCCGTTCTCCACCAGCAACGCCGCCAGCTCACTGGCGCGGCGGATGTTTTCCAGGCGGTCGGCATCGGTAAAACCCAGGTCACGGTTGAGCCCGACGCGCAGGCCATCGCCATCGAGCACCACACTTTGCAGACCACGACTGAACAACTCGGCATGCAACGCCTGGGCAAGGGTCGATTTGCCCGCCGCCGGCAAACCGGTCAGCAGCATCGCCGTGCCGCGATGGCCGTTGCGGGCCTCGCGTTGGGCACGGCTGATGCTGGCAGTCGGCGCCAATACGTCACTGCGCGGCGGCATGGGCCACCGGCAGCGAAATATCCCCCGAGGCCCACGCGGCTTCGCGGTTGGCCAGGGCGGTGGCGATCGACTGCACTTCGGTCGACTGCACCTGATCCGGCAGCGGATCGAGGCCGGCGCTGGCGAAGATCTGCCCGTAAGCATTGCGCAGATCGGCGTATGACAGGTCACGCCGCAGATCGGCCTGCAAGGTGTTGAGCTCGCCCTGAATCAGGTCCAGCTCACCAATGCCGTCGGCCTGACGACGGTTACGCAACTGACCGACAATTTGCCCGTCGATGTCCGACAGTTGCTGGTTGGTCTTGAACTGGCGCAGCGCTTCCTGATAGTTGGCATTGGCCACGTAGAGCTGCGCCAGCACCGCAATCGACATCGCCTGACGTCGCGCGGCAGCCACTTCTTCACCGGCCTTCGCCACATCGATAGCCGCCGGGGCAGAGATCACGTTGAACAGGTTCCAGGTGACTTTGACGCCGTAGTCGGCCCAGCCCTGTTCGACCAGGAACGAGTTGCTGTCGTAGTGCCCGCCGGCGGAGAACTCCAGGCCCGGCAGCAGACGCAGCATGGCCTTGCGGGTTTCGGCGGCGCTGATCCGGGTCTGGTAATCCTGCTCGCGCAGTTCCGGGCGGCTGGTCAGGGCTTCCTGCTCGAGTTTGCTCAGATCGACCTTGAGTTCCGGGATCCGGTAACCGTCATCGGTGGCCAGGGTCAGGTTGGTGCCCAGCGGCAGGTTGATCAGGGTCGCCAGTTCGGTTTTCGCCAGCGACAGCGCGCGGCGTTGTTCTTCCAGTTGCCGGGTCGCTTCGATCAGCGAACGCTGATAACCGAGGGACTGCACCGGATCACCGATGCGCTGTTCGCTCATGCTTTCGCTGTTACGGCGGGCGGTGTCGACTCGCGCCATCAGGCTGTCGATCTGCTTGAGCAGACGTTCGGCAGCCATCGCCCGCCAATAGGCCGAGCGCACGTCCTGAACGATGGTGTTGATCACCTTGCGCCGGCGCTCCTGAACGATCAGGCGCTGGTCGCCCTGCTGCTTGGCGCTGATGTAGCTGACACCGAAATCGAGGACGTTCCAGACCATGGTCAGGTCGGCGACGTCACGGTCGCGGTCCTGGGAGGTCGACGGTTCCAGGGACTGGGTGCCGGTGCGCACACTCTGGCTGCTGGAGGCGCTGACGTTGTTGCGTCCGACGTAACCGGCGTCCAGCGCCATGCGCGGCAGCATGTCGAAACTGGCGAGGTCGAGCTGCCGCTTGGCCAGCGCTTCCTCCATGATTTTCAAGCGACCTTCGAGGTTGTATTTCACCGCGCGGGCCATCGCCTGGTGCAGGGTCAGCGGACCGCTCAGCGGTTCCTGGCCCTTGTACATGCTCTGCAGGTCAGCTCTGGCCCGTTGCTCGCTGACGCTGCGTTCGATCGGTTCACTGGTCACTGCACATCCGCTGATCGCCAGCGCCAGCAAGCTGACGCCGAACAACTTCTGACTTTTCTTCATCCCTGGATCGCCCCTAGGTCCCGCATATATTGAGTTGTAATGTTGGTCAGGCCGGCATTTCGCTGATGCCGACCTGTTGCAGTGCGGCGGCCAGGTTGTCGACCCGGTGCTGCTCGCTGTCCTTGATCTGTTGCAGTTGCTGGCCAAGGGTCGGCGCGCCGAACACACCGCGCAGGCCCTGGGAAATATCGCCGCCCTTGATCGACTGACTGCCGAAGGCGTTCAGCGAATCGCGCTCGGCGCTGCTGTCCTGATTGAACAGACTCGACAGCGTGCTGCTGCCGAACACCCCGCCATCGCCACCGCCAAACCCGAGGAAGCCATGACCAGAGCCGTCACCCTGGTTGTCGCTGCTGCTGAACACCTGGGCAATGAAGCTGGGGCTCAGCGCACCGCGATTGATGAAAATATCCCCCAGTGGACGGATGCCGTTGCCGATCACCCGTTGCTCGAACAACGGCGCGAAAGTCAGCGGTGAACCGAGGTCGCCAGTGGGCGCGGTGAAGACGATCGGCTGCAGCGGAACGTTCGGCGGTGGCGGCGGCGCGACCGGATCGCTGCTGCGGAACTCCGGATCCGGTGTCACCACGATCAACGGAGTAGTCGGTGCCACAGGAGGCACAGGCACCGTGTTGATCACGTAATTGCCGGAACTGCTGACGCTGCTGCCGCTGTTGCCCGACAGGTCGCTGACCCCGGCGGTGTTGATGCTGATCGCATTGCTGGCGCTGTTGACGTTGGCGTTCGGCGTCAGGGTTGCGGTCCAGGTCTTGCCACCGTCGCTGCTGCTCAGTTTGGACAGAGTGCCGTTGGCCACGCTGAGGTCCGACAGGTCGAAACCGCTCACCGCTTCGTTGAAGGTGATGGTCACCTGCGAAGTCTGACCGACGCCCAGGTTCGGATTGGCGATCACCACCGTCGCGGTCGGCCGTTCGCTGTCGAGGGCGTAGTTGTTCGACACCGCCACCGTGCTGCCGGCGTTGCCCGCAAGGTCGGTGACGTTGCTGGTGTCCAGCGCGATGAAGTTGCTCGGGTCGGTGACATTCGCGGTCGGCGTGAAAGTCGCGGTCCAGGTCTTGCCGCCGTCACTGCTGGTCAGGTTGCTGAGGTCACCGTTGGTCACGCTCAGGTCGGACAGGTCGAAATTGCTCACCGCCTCGCTGAAGGTGAAGGTCACCGTGGTGCTCTGGCCGATGCCCAGATTCGGATTGGCGACTACGATGTTCACCGTCGGCCGGGTCGCGTCGAGGATGTAGTTGTTGGAGATGGCGATGCTCGCCCCGAGGTTGCCGGCCAGGTCCTGGACGCCGCCGGTGTCGATCAGGATCAGGTTGGTCGGATCGTTGACGTTGGCTGTCGGCGTGAAGGTTGCGGTCCAGGTCACGCCGCCGTCGCTGCTGGTCAGGTTTGACAACGAACCGTTGGCGAC